>CAZUAZ010000001.1:0-74119 GCA_964618445.1 uncultured Aquirufa sp.
CGCACTAATTGCTGAATAGTTGGCATTTTAGCGTAATTACCTGTTTAATTATAAAATCATTTAATCCCTCTCAAGCATGTCAAACTCAATTAGATAGAGTTATCCCACACTAATGGGGGTGCAAAGTTAACAATAAGAAATAGAAAACAAAACGGGATTGTAGAAAATTATTTCAAAAAGCCACGAATCCCCATTTCCAATCCACGCAGTTCCGCCAAACCACGTAGACGACCAATCGCCGTATACCCTGGGTTAGTCTTTTTCCCCTCTTGCAAATCATCCAACATACGGTGTCCATGATCTGGACGGAACGGTAAACGATAATCTTTTCTACCTTCAGCGATACGCTTGTTCTGCTCCTTCACCAAACCCTGCATCACGCCAAACATATCCACATCTCCATCCAAATGGTCTGCCTCATGAAAATTACCAAACTCATCCCGGCGCGTCGCACGCAAATGAATAAAGTTAAAACGATGCCCTAAACGCGCTACCATACCCACTAAATCGTTGTCTTCTCGCACGCCATAGCTTCCCGTGCAGAAACACAAGCCATTGGCATTACTTTCATAAGCAGCCAATAATTGGTTGGCATCACTTTCCGTACTCACTACACGAGGTAACCCCAATATAGGATACGGAGGATCATCTGGGTGAATCGACAACATCACTCCCGCCTCCTCTGCAGCTGGGGTAATTTCCCGAATGAAATCATAGAGATTCGCGCGCAATTCCTGCTCTCCTACGTTTGCATAGGTATCCAAAGCTTCTTGGAAAGACTTTAACGTAAAGCTCTCCTCCGAACCAGGCAAACCGGCGATGATATTGCGAATTAATTTGTCTTGCTGTGCTTGTGTAGCTGAGGCTAACCATTTTTCTGCGCGAGCGATTTGCTCCGCTGTGTAATGTTGCTCTGCACCTGGGCGCTTTAATAAGAACAATTCAAAAGCACAAAATTCGGCTGCATCGAATCGTAATCCCGTACTTCCATCTGGAAAACGGAAATCCAAATCCGTACGCGTCCAGTCTAGAATGGGCATGAAATTATAGCAAACGAGGTCTAATCCTGCTTTGCCAACATTCCTGATCGACGTCTTATAGTTTTCGATGTATTGCTGGTAATTGCCCGATCGTGTTTTGATATCCTCATGAACTGGGATACTTTCAATCACAGACCATGTTAATCCCGCGGCCTCAATCAGCGCTTTTCGCTCCAAAATATCGTTTAATTCCCACACTTGACCATTGGGAATCTGATGCAATGCACTCACAATTCCTGTTGCCCCCGCTTGGCGTACATCGGATAATTTAACGGGATCATTCGGTCCAAACCACCGCCATGTTTGTTCTAAAGCCATAATATACGTGTTACGTTCATCGGGTGACGTTCTCCGCTACCAAACAGCAGTTTCGAATTCAGCCCACGCTTCTCTATTTTTATACTAATCTTAAAAGCTCACAATGAGTAAAAATTACTTGGTCATTAGTACAAGTATTTGACAAAAAAAACCTTGCCTGGATTCCGGACAAGGTTTTTGTAATCAAGCATTTATATACTTCCTAAACAATCTGCTGGAAGAGGTGCAAAAATAAGTGTTTTTTTAATAAGTAAAAATCTAACCATTGTTTTGGTGCGCATCACGTAATAAATCTGTTACCGTCTTTACTGGATTAAACGTTTCCAACGGGACCTCCACAAACACCGTATTCCAATAAGCCATCGCACCATTCCATAAACCTGGCAACTCTTGCGCTTTCAATCCCCGACCATCTTTGGTTTTTTCCGTTATGAATCCAGTAGCCATATCCCGAAATGCCAATAAATCTAAGCCCCGCGGCGCACAAACCAAATCCACCGGATTAAAATGCGTCGATCCAGCAAACAGCTCTTTTTGGCCAGGATTGTTTATATCTACTTGAGCTGATTCAACCAATTGTAAGGATAAATTTCCCCTTTCATCCGGGCACCAAAATGGACCGCCACCCGGCTCTCCCGTATTCTTTACCACACCACAAACACGCGTAGGCCGAGCTAAAACTGACAAGAACAAATCAACTTGATCCGCCAAAAACACCTGATCAAAATCAATAGATGGCACATACCCCAAATATGTACCCATAAATTCAATCGCCTCCGCAATAAGTTCCTCCGAGGGATTCGCGCGCAACTGACTTGCCAACGATTCTATTTTAGCTAATATAGAGACCAATAATCCACCCAATGCCTTCTTAAATAAAATCGTCGAATCTTTAAGCGCATCAGGAACGACATTATCAATATTCTTGATAAAAATCACATCCGCTTGTAAGTCATTTAAATTCTCCAACAAAGCACCATGTCCCGCTGGGCGAAATAATAACGAACCATCCGACTCCCTAAACAAGGTATTGTCCATATTCACCGCAACCGTATCCGTGCTTGGTTTTTGCTCCGAAAAACTCAATTCATATCGGATACCAAAATGTGCCTCCCAAAGCGGTATCAAGCGAGCCGCCAAAGCCTCAAAACGAGAACGATGTTCCGGGGAAACGGTAAAGTGTAAACGTGCCAACGCTCCATCGGACGCATACAAGGCTGCCTCCACTAAGTGCTCCTCAAAAGGTGTTCGCGCACCCGATTCATAGGCATGAAATTCCAATAAACCTTTGGGTAAAATTCCATATTCCAAACCTGGGGAAGCCAATAAGCGTGATAAAACCTCCGTTTCAGCATCACTCGAGCTAATCCATTTTTTTAACGCCGGATAAAAAGCGAATTCCTGAATTTTTTCGAAAAACAAACGCGATTCCTTGTTAGACTCACCAGAAGTCAAATGCTCAAACAATGACTTAAACATACGCGTGGCAGCACCAGATGCTGGTACCATTTTTAATATCGAAAGTGCTGCACGCTCCTGTTCAAACAAACTAACATAATCAGTTAATTCTACCTCAGAAAAGCGAATGATCCCATCTCCTATCGTTGCCGACTTCCCTAAAGCCATCCATGGAAACCCATTTTCAAAATATCCAACTTGTTGGCCTATTTCCTCCTCACTGATCCCTCTTGCCTTCAATTGGCCTAAATCCTGCTCATTCAACATGCTACATTTATTTTTATCGATTATAAAAATAAGCTTTGGCATAAATTCTACCGCATATTTCTTCAGTTTATTTTTAAAATAAAATCAAGCGGTCTCGATACACGCTTTTTTTGGTATTTTTGATTGAACAAATGGCGGATATTCATCACATATTAGCAAACTATTGGGGCCATAGCACCTTTCGACCACTCCAGCAGGAGATCATCGAATCTGTACTTCAGCAACAAGATACCCTTGCCCTACTTCCTACTGGTGGTGGAAAATCCATTTGTTTTCAAGTGCCCGCCATGGCTCAGGACGGGATTTGCATCGTTGTTTCGCCATTGATTGCCTTAATGCAAGATCAGGTGGATCAACTAACCCAACGCGGCATTCCGGCGGTAGCCATTTTTTCAGGTATGTCCAATCGCCAAATTGATATCCTACTGGACAATTGTATTTACGGCGCAATCAAGTTTCTATACATTTCCCCAGAACGCCTCAAAACGGATTTGTTTATTGCGCGTGCCAAACAAATGCAAATCAATTTGCTCGTTATCGATGAAGCTCACTGCATCTCCCAATGGGGATACGACTTCCGGCCGGCCTATTTAGAAATTATCAATTTCAAGCAACTAATACCGGAATCTACCCCATGTATTGCGCTAACCGCATCTGCAAATCAGGAAGTCCAACAAGATATACTGGATAAATTACAGCTTAAAAATCCTAAGGTCTTTCAAAAAAGTTTCCAACGGGCTAACCTATCCTATTCATGTTTGTGGGTGGAGGACAAAGAACCTCAACTGTTCAACATGCTAAAGAAAGTAGGTGGCTCTTCGATTGTCTACGCACGCAACCGAAGAAAAACGCAGGAAATCGCTGCATATCTACAAAAACAAGGAATAAAAGCCGATTTTTACCACGCAGGCTTGAGTCCAGACCAACGAACTAGCCGACAAAAAGCATGGATTGCTAATCAAATCCAATGCATCGTGGCAACCAATGCTTTTGGGATGGGTATCGATAAATCAGATGTTCGCCTGGTCGTCCATGTGGATCTGCCTGATTCTTTAGAAGCCTATTACCAAGAGGCCGGTCGGGCGGGAAGAGATGAACAAAAAGCGTTTGCCGTGGCGATGGTCGAAGAAAACGATCTGCTTGAGCTACAGAAAAACTGGGAAAAATCATTCCCAAGTGCAGAAGTTCTTCAAAAAACCTACCAAGCCATGAGTAATTTCTTGCAAATCGCGGCAGGAAGTGGAGAACTAAGTACCTATGATTTTGACTGGACTGAAATGGCGCGCAGATTCCAATTACCCACCTCGGAGACGTTTTATGCACTAAAAACACTTGAATCTGAAGGATTATTCCTGATGAGCGATGCTTTTCAAAATCCATCCAAAATCAAGATTCAGGTCAATGCCACTGAACTTTACGACTTCCAAATTCGAAATGAAAAATTCGAATCCTTCTTGAAGTTTTTACTGAGGCAATTTGGCGGGAATTTATACACCCAATTCGTATCAATTTCTGAAGCGTCACTAAGTATCCAACTTAAAGTTCCCGTCGAAGAAATCGAACGTTACTTAAACCTATTGGCCAAATTCGAAATCATCGAATACGAAAAACAAAATGGATTACCCAAGCTTACCTTACTGACTCCACGCGCAAACATCGATAATCTGCCCATTACCTGGTCCGAGTACCTACAAAAAAAAGAGCGTAGTAAATCAAAAATCGATGCCGTTGAATCCTATGTTCGTGACCAAAAAACATGTCGTACGCGAAAGATCAGTGCGTATTTTGGTGAGCAATTACACATTAATTGTGGCGTGTGCGATATATGTGTTCAACGTAAAAAAGAACAAAATGGCCGTGCTTTCCCTGAAGGCTTGGAAGTCGAGCAAAAATTAATTCTTAATTACCTGAAAAATGGGCCGATGACCCTAGAAGATTTGACCGACTGCCTCCGCCCACTCACGCGAACAGAGGCAGCTAAAGTCATTCAATATTGCTTAGAAGCTGGTCAGATTAGTTATACCTCAGCAGATACAATCGCCTTAGTTTCCTCCTGAAAAACGAATTGAACAGGCTTTTTAACCTGCTCCGATAACAAGGCAAGCGCCAACACTTCCGTTGCATGTTCCACATAATGGAATCGAAGATCAGCAATGTAATGAGGCTCAATCTCCTCTACATCCTTGCGGTTCTTTACACACATGATGATCTCCTTTATTCCAGCACGTTTAGCCGCCAAAATTTTCTCTTTAATTCCACCCACTGGGAGGACTTTCCCACGTAACGTAATTTCGCCAGTCATCGCTAAATTCGATTTTACACGGCGCTGTGTTAATGCCGAAGCAATGGCAGTTAACATGGTTATACCTGCTGATGGACCATCCTTTGGAACAGCTCCTGCAGGAACGTGAATATGTAAATTATACTGATCAAAAATTCGGTAATCAATGCCGTAATCATCCGCATGTGCCTTCAAGAAACTTAAGGCTGCAACTGCTGACTCCTTCATCACATCACCCAGCTGCCCTGATAATGTCAGCTGCCCTTTACCTTTATTCAGTAGCGTTTCGATAAATAAAATATCACCACCCACAGGCGTCCAAGCCAAACCAGTGACCACACCGGCATAGTCATTATTCTCGTACGAATCATTTTCAAATACCTCTTGGCCTAACATCCGAACGATGTCAGCAGGTACCACTTTGGCTGGAAAGGTTTCCCCGATGGCAATCGATTTAGTAATCTTACGAACGACACGCCCAATCTCTTGCTCCAGTTTCCGCACGCCTGATTCGCGTGTATATCCTTCGATTAATTTTTGGATTGCTGCATCAGATAAAGTAAAGCTTGACTTTTCTAAGCCATGCTCCGATTTCTGCTTAGGTATCAAATGTTTTTTAGCAATCTGCACCTTTTCCTCCATGGTGTACCCACTCACCTCAATGATTTCCATCCGATCACGCAAAGCTGGATGAATCGTATCCAGATTATTTGCTGTCGCGATAAACATCACACGCGACAAATCGTATTCTACTTCGAGATAATTATCTAAAAAACTATTGTTTTGCTCTGGATCCAACACCTCTAATAAGGCAGATTGTGGATCACCCCGATGATCTCCTCCTACCTTATCAATCTCATCTAAGATGAATACGGGATTGGACGACCCTGCCTTTTTAATGTTTTGAATCACTTTTCCCGGCATCGCACCTATGTAGGTTTTCCGGTGTCCACGAATCTCGGACTCATCATGCAAACCACCTAAGGCCATGCGGACATATTTGCGCCCAAGGGCCTTGGCTACGGATCGACCCAAAGAAGTTTTCCCCACACCTGGAGGGCCGTAAAGGCATAAAATCGGGGCTTTCATGTCACCCTTCATTTTCAAAACTGCCAAATATTCAATGATGCGCTCTTTGACTTTTTCCAAGCCAAAATGATCAGCATCCAATACCTTTTTTGCCTTTATCAGATCAAAATTATCTTTCGAATATTCCGACCATGGCAAGTCTACCAAAAGCTCCACATAATTCATGAGCATCGGGTATTCGGGCGACATAGAATTGGTGCGCTGTAATTTGGCAAGCTCCTTATGAAAGAAATCATTGACCTCTTTCGTCCATTTTTTCTTTGCTGCCTTCGCACGCAATCCATCTAGTTCCTGCTCTGGACTCTCCACACCTAACTCTTCTTGTAAAACTTTGATTTGTTGGCGTATGTAATAATCCCGCTGCTGCTGATCAATATCACTCGATGCTTTACTTTGTATTTCGCGTTTCAACTCAAGTAATTGGATGTCGGTGAGCATGTGCTCCAACAACCTCGTTGCTTGCTCAATCCCGTCAAGTATCTCTAACAAGGCCTGCTTTTCGATTAATTCCGCGTTGATATTGGATGACAAGAAATGCACCAAATACGAATTGGATTCTATATTATCGAGTGCAATTTGAGCCTCCCGCGGAATCTCAGGATTTAAGTTTAAAATCTTAGTCGCGTTTTCCTTGAGCGTTGAAATCAAGGCTTTGTTTTCCTTATTCAATTTCTTCGGAAAGGTATCTTCAATGTAGGCTACTTTTGCGATTAAATTAGGTTCGGTTTTGATGTAATCTTTTACTTCAAATCGCTTGCGACCCTGGACAATAATAGTCGTATTCCCGCCTGGCAACACAAACATTTTTATGATGTGACCTACGGTTCCAATCTTATACAAATCGTCCGGCTGGGGTTCTTCCTTAGAATTATTGGCTTGCACCAAAACGCCGATCGTCCGATCACCTTTGTATGCTTTCTTAACAAGTCGAACGGATTTTTGACGGCTTACCGTAATCGGAATAACCATCCCAGGAAACAAAACAATGTTTCGAATCGGAAGTATCGGTAGTTCATCTGACAAAACGCCCATTTTGTCATCTTGCCCCATCCCCTCTGATCCGATCGGGATCAATTCTATATTCTCAAAATCAGACATGTCTGATAAGCGCAAATGCTTAAAAAGGTCGTTTGAATTATTCATACACACTATTTATAATTTCCACCTCGATTTAATTCCAGAAGTGGGACCCTAATTATCAATTTTCATGCCACATGACCATTTGGCAGACATTCACCTATTCGAGCCGTTGAACCCATTCGTTTTTACGGAACAAATAACTTCTTTTTTGCGTACTTCGTACCACTTGTAATAGATTGGTTTGATCGGGGAATGAATCGGCCAACAAGCGATTTTCAATAAAAACACCGGATAGTTCTTGGTCAGACGGAATTTCAAGATAAACCCAGATCATATCGTCGACAGGCTCCCAACCAATCCAGCGATAGGGCGTAGTTCGTTTTTGATTCACCTGAAAGCCAAAATAATTTCGGACGTATTTCTCTAAAATGGGATCGACCTGCGGGTTTTTTTGAAATGAAAATGGGGCTCCCGAAAATTGACTTATGCCTAAGGTTAAATCATCTTCAAAAAGCCGAATGCTGATTTCCCATACTTTATCCTTTGCATTGTAGATGCAATCGCCCACGCTAGAATGGAACGGATGCAACGAACGCCCAAAAATGGGCGTCGTCAATAATAGCAATAGGACTAATTTGGCTCTCAAGCTTAGAAAAATACTTTAAAAATATCGTTACCAAAAGTATAGGCCATTAAGGCTAATAAGATCAACATACCTACTTGCTGGGCCTTTTCCAATACCTTTTCGGAAGCAGGTTTCCCCGTAATCATTTCATATATCAAGAAAATCGCATGCCCGCCGTCCAAGGCAGGAATAGGCAAAATGTTCATGAAGGCAAGTGCCATGGATAACAATCCGGTCAACATCCAGAAACGCGTCCAATCCCAGACTCCGCCAAACATTTGAGCAATACCAATGGGACCACTCAAGGCTTTCGACGCCGAAACATCACCAGAAGCGATTTTCTTAAATCCACGCACGTTATCTGAAATAACTGAAAATGCCCGACCAGAACCAATGCTTAGTGCTTGGCCAAAATTATAGTCCTCGTGTGTCATTTGAATTAACAATTCAGGGGCAAAACCAATTTGGCCTGTTTTCGCTACAACCATTTCTAAGGTATCTGCTTTGCCTTGACGGAGAATGCCTAAACGAATAGACTTTCCTGCTTCTTTCGAAATCGCCTCTTTTGCCTCATGGTAAAAGTGAATTGGCGTTTGATTAACGGATGTAATGTAATCTCCCTCTTTTAACCCGGCTGAGAATGCCGGCAACATCTCTCCTGAAGGCCCCCCAAACATTGAAGGCTGCTCTGGAGCTACCACCGCTGCTACTTTAAAAGCAGCCATTGGCTCAATGAAACCAGCTTTTTTATCGCTCAATTTCTCAATAAAATCAGAAGGAATTTTCACCTCAATTGTTTGGTCGCCACGTAAGACGGTGTAGGAAGAATTATCGCCCAACAACACATCGGAAGTACGCAAGTCGGCAAGCGACTTAAAATCAGAACCATTTACTTTCTCAATCTTATCACCCGTTTGTAGACCAATTTGCTTTCCTAATTCTAGGGCTACAATTCCGTTCTTATTTAATTCCGTTTTTGAAATGTAGTTATTGCCATTGGAATAAGTCAAACAAACAAAGATGACTACACCAGTGATTACGTTTACGATTACACCACCAAGCATCACAATGAGTCGCTGCCAAGCTGGTTTCGCGCGGAATTCCCACGGTTCAGGCTCTTTTGCTAAGTCGGCCGCATCCTGCGTTTCATCGATCATTCCAGCAATCGATACATATCCACCGAGCGGGAACCAGCCAAGACCATATTCTGTATCCCCTACCTTCTTTTTGAATAAGGCAAAATTCAATACGGTGGGAATTGGGAAAAGAAAATCAAAAAACAGATAAAATTTTTCAACGCGCATTTTGAACCATTTGGCGGTAATAAAGTGGCCAAACTCGTGTAACGTCACTAAAATCGACAGCCCTAAGATCAGCTGCCCTGCCATAATCAAACCTTCCATACCTATTTCTTTAATTTACAAACCCATTCTTGGGCCATTATTCGTGTAATTTTATCTGTATTTACGTAATCCTCTAAGCTCGGCGAAGTCAAAAAAGTTCCCTGAGCCATGCAATTTGATAACAAATCTGACATCTGCAGGAATCCGATTTCATCTTTCAAAAATGCGTCAACGGCAACTTCATTGGCAGCATTTAAAATACAAGGCATATTCCCTCCCTTTTCTAATGCTTGAAACGCAAGGCCCAAATTCCGAAATGTTTCCACATTCGGCTGCTCAAAAGTCAAGGAAGCGTAATCTTTGAAATCAAATCTTGGGAAATTCGCCTGCATGCGATTAGGATACCCTAAGGCAAATTGAATGGGTAATTTCATGTCGGGCAAACCCAGTTGCGCCTTAATTGAGCCATCCTCAAATTGAACCAATGAATGAACAATGGATTGCGGATGAACCACCACATCAATTTGAGAAGCATGAACATCAAACAACCAAGCGGCTTCAATCACCTCCAAGCCCTTGTTCATGAGACTAGCAGAGTCAATAGTAATCTTCGCTCCCATGGTCCAATTGGGATGTTTCAACGCTTGGGCACGCGTTACTTGTGCTAAATCTTCGCGCTTCTTTCCTCGGAATGGTCCTCCAGAAGCAGTCAAAATGACCTTTTCAATCGGATTGTGCGACTCGCCCATCAGACATTGAAAAATGGCTGAATGTTCGGAATCAACTGGTAAAATGGGCACACCCATTTCACGCGCTAATGGCATAATAAGTGCACCAGCGACAACCAATGTTTCTTTATTGGCTAAGGCTATTGGCTTACCTGCTTTGATTGCTTTCACAGTAGGAAGTAATCCAGCATATCCGACCAAAGCCGTCAATACAACGTCCACATGATCATAGCAAACAACTTCTTGTAAGGCTTCTGCTCCGGCTAAAACTTCAATAGCTGTTCCTGATAGCGCATGTTTGACAAATGTATATTTTGCCTCATCACCGATCACCACATGTCTAGGATGAAATTGTAAGGCTTGTTCGACTAATAAATCAGCGTTTGATTGGGCTGTTAATACGGTAACTTCAAACGCATCGGGATGCTGCTTGATAACGTCTAACGCTTGTGTTCCGATGGATCCAGTCGATCCTAAAATAGCAATCCGTTTAATCATAGCATGGCTTTGATTTGTTGAACAAATGTTAACCAAACTTGCGGATAAGTCAGTGTCATGAAAACGATGCCATAACCTGCACCGTACAAATGAGCTGAATGATTCACATAATCTCGTCCTCGCTTATCCATCTCAATAGAATACCAAGTGAACAAACCTGCGTAGATAAATCCTGGAATACCTAAGAGGCCAAAGAGATAAATTTTCTCGGTAGGAAAAAATAAAATTCCGGCAAAAATGACGGCCGAAACAGCTCCAGAAGCTCCCAGGGAATTAAAATATGGATTTTTTTGCTGCTTGAAATAGGTAGGCAAATCTGCAGCAACGATAGCCGATAAATAAAATAGCACGAACATGGCCACCCCATATCCAGGAAATATCATGTTAAAAATGTACTCTAATTGACCTCCAAAAAAGTAAAACGAGAACAGGTTAAAAAACAAATGAGTAAAGTCGGCATGAATAAACCCAGAAGTTAAAAACCGCCAATATTCATGCTTTTTCGCAATTCGATATGGATTCATGGTCATAGCGTTCATCCAGCTAGACTTTTGCATAGCTAGGACGGAGATTGCCACGGTAATTACCATGATCAGTAAGCTAATTGACATTGATTGATCCATAACATAAAAAAGCTCCGCGAGGAAGCTTTGACAAGACTACAAAACTACACTAAACTTCTCGATCAACCAACCCGGCCATAAACTTGCTCAAGGCAGATTTTTTATCTGGTTCGATGGGTAGCAACCTTACGGCTTCAAAAGCTTGATCAAAATACGCATTGATTTTGGCTTCCGTTTCTTTTCGAATTCCCAAATCTGTATATAGCTGAGTTACGGCACGTACTTTTTCCTGAGGATTTGGGTTGGGTCTTTGTACCCAATCTGTGAGTGACGCTAACTGCTCACCTTTGGCAGTTTCAAAAGCACGTATCAACAAATAGGTTTTTTTATTTGCCAGGATGTCTCCACCTACTTGCTTGCCAAATTTCTTCGGGTCACCGTACACATCGAGTAAATCATCTTTCAATTGAAAACCTAAACCTACCGCTTCACCAATCGCATACAATGCCTGGGAAGTTGGCTTATCCATTTCTGCCAAAATTGCCCCCATTTCCATGGATAACCCAATTAACACCGATGTTTTTAATCGGATCATTTCGATGTATTCCTCCACGCTAACTTCAGCACGCGTTTCGAAATTCATGTCCATTTGTTGGCCCTCACAAACCTCCGCTGCTGTCCGATTAAAGCGCGTCAATAAATACTGATAGGCAGTTAAACTCAGATGATCACATTGATTCAGGTATTGATAGGCATTAACGAGCATGACATCCCCCGAGAGAATGGCGATGTTGTCATTCCATTTTTCATGGACGGTTGGCTTGCCTCTACGAAGCGGCGCTTTGTCCATAATGTCGTCGTGCATCAGCGTGAAATTGTGGAAAATTTCAATCGACAAAGCCGAGGGGACGACTTTTTCCCAGTCTGATTTAAATAGGGAGTAGCTCAACAAACATAAGACGGGGCGAATGCGCTTCCCTCCCAATTGCATGAGGTATTGAATTGGATCATACAATTCTTTGGGCTCCTTACCCATTTGTTGGCGACTTATCTCTGCTTCTAAGGCAGGCAAAAATGCGTGTGTCATATTATCTATCTACTTCGCCCATCACTAAGTCCATGGAACCGATGATGGCTACTAAATCTGCTAAATAGGCTCCTTTGGCCAAATCTGGAATTACGGAAAGGTGGTGAAATGAACAGGCGCGCACCTTCATGCGTGATGGGATGTCTGATTTACCATCGGCACGAATAAAGAATCCGAGTTCTCCTTTCGGATTTTCAGCCCTTACGTACATATCTTGTGCGGCTGGTCGTATTTTTTTCGGAACAAATTCCTGGGGATTAAACGCTGGGGTACGCTTATGTTCACCAGTTAGTGCTTCCAAACATTGCTCAATAATTCGAATGGATTCAATGCATTCAAGTACGCGCACATGATTTCGATCCCAGCAATCACCCGTTTGACCGTGTAAACCTGCCCCGACAGGTATATCAAATTCCAATTCAGGATAAACAGAATAACCATCTACACGTCGCAAATCAAATGCCAAACCTGAACCACGTAATACCGGTCCAGTGCAGCCTGCGTTTATGGCTAGATTTAGGGGTAAAATACCTACATTGGCCGTACGCTTGATGAAAATACTATTTCCTTCGACGATTTCTTGGACTTCACGAATCGTATTTTTTAATACGGAGATTAATTCCGCACAACGCTCCTCGAAGCCTACGGGTAAATCGTAAAACAATCCACCAACCCAAACATAGTTATACAACATTCGGGCGCCGGACAGCCATTCCAATAAGCGCTGAATATGCTCGCGATCACGCATGAGCCATAAAAATGGTGTGTATGCGCCAATATCCAACCCATAGGTCCCAACAGCCACAAAATGTGAAGCGATGCGGTTTAATTCCGCGACTAAAACACGAATGTATTCAATGCGTTTGGGTAGCGTTCCTGTAATGCCCAACATCTTTTCGATACCCATCACGTAGGCGTGCTCTGAGTTCATGGAGGCCATGTAATCAAGGCGGTCTACGTAAGGAATGATTTGATTGTAGGGCAAAGATTGGGCGTGCTTTTCGAAGCAGCGGTGCAAATAACCTAAATGCGGGACCACGTCTACGATGAGTTCACCGTCGGAAATGACTTCCAATCGTAATACACCGTGCGTGGATGGGTGTTGTGGCCCGAGCGAAATGATCATCTCTTCTGCTTTCAAGTCGGCCAAATCATATTGATTAGGATCTGAAAGATGAAAATTCTCCGGACGGAAATCGTATTGAATGGAATTCATTAAACAAAAATGAAGAAACTATGGGAGAAATAAAAGCCTCCAAGATGTATTTGAGCGGTATCTTACTTGAAGAGATTGAAATTGTCAGTTTTTTCATAGATATTTTCAGTAAAGGTTTTGGCAAAAAAAATAATTCTTCTACCTTTGCAATCCGTTTCGAACAGAGGCGTAACCAATTTACAATTATGGCAAAGAAAGGAAATCGCATTCAGGTAATCTTAGAATGCACGGAGCACAAAGAGTCGGGTCTACCAGGAATGTCTCGTTATATTACAACGAAGAACCGTAAAAACACGACTGCACGTATTGAGTTGAAGAAATACAACCCAGTATTGAAGAAAGTTACTCTACACAAAGAAATTAAATAGGTTTAATACCCAGGAATTATGGCAAAGAAAGTAGTTGCAACACTAAAGAAAGAAGGAGGCGTTAAGTACGCTAAGATCATCAAGGCGGTTAAAAACCCTACGACAGGTGCGTATACCTTTAAAGAAGAGATTATTCTTCAGGATGAGGTTAATGCAGCGTTGAAAAACTAATTTTTCGTCGGCACATTTTTAGCCAGCATATTTGAAGTCCCTTCATCAGGGACTTTTTTTTATTACCTTCACCTCATAAAATACGCAAAAGCGGATGGGATTATTTGATTTTTTCAAGAAGAAGCCGGCTCCTGAGGAGCAAGCAGACCTCGAGCAGGCCTTAGATAAAGGTTTGGAAAAGACCAAGGAAGGCTTAATTTCTAAGATGGGTCGTGCGGTTTTGGGAAAATCCAAAGTTGACGATGCTGTATTAGATGAGCTGGAAGAAATCTTATTAACATCGGATGTTGGCGTAGCCACCACACTAAAAATCATTGAGCGCATTGAGCGTCGTGTGGAACGCGATAAGTTTGTTTCTACAGAAGAATTAGATCAAGTATTACGGGAGGAGGTTGCGGCGTTATTGGATGAGAATAAATCATACGACATTGAAAATGCGTTTGCAGAACCTAACCAAAAACCTTATGTCATCATGGTCGTAGGTGTTAATGGGGTTGGAAAAACGACGACCATTGGAAAATTGGCCTCCCAGTTTCACCAAAATGGATTAAAGGTTGTTCTAGGAGCGGCGGACACGTTTCGTGCAGCAGCAGTGGATCAATTGAAACTTTGGGGAGAGCGCGTGGGAATACCGGTCATTGATCATGGAATGAATACCGATCCGGCAGCGGTGGCTTATGATGCGGTGAAACAAGCTGTGGATATGCAGGCTGATATTGTAATCATTGATACGGCGGGTAGATTACACACCAAAGTCAACTTGATGACTGAGCTAGGAAAAATCAAACGTGTCATTCAGAAATTCATTCCTGAGGCTCCGCATGAAGTATTACTTGTTCTGGATGGATCTACAGGCCAAAATGCCTTCATTCAGGCACAAGAATTCACGAAAGTTACTGAGATTACGGCACTCGCAATTACCAAATTAGATGGAACTGCGAAGGGCGGTGTGGTGATTGGAATTTCGGATCAATTCAAAATTCCAGTTAAATACATTGGGGTTGGCGAAAAAGTATCTGACTTGCAAGTATTTAATAAAACCGCTTTTGTCGATTCCCTTTTCGCCAAAAAATAACTACTTCTTTTGTTCTTTTGCCCAAGTATCTTTTAAAGATACGGTTCGATTAAATACTAAATGATCTGGCTTTGAGTCTTTATCGAGGCAGAAATATCCTTTACGAATAAACTGAACGGCCTTTTCAACTTTTGCTTCTTTTAGGCTTGGTTCCACGAAAACGTGGGTAATCACTTCGAGAGATTCAGGATTAATGAATTTTGTAAAATCATCCCCCAACTCACCCGCATCCTCCACGATAAGCAAACGGTCAAACAAGCGAACTTCTGCTTGAATTGCATGTGGTATTGATACCCAATGAATCGTGCCTTTCACTTGAATACCGGATGTGTCTTGGCCCGACTTGGACTCGGGAATGTAAGTTGCGTGAATCTCTTTGATAGTACCATCGGTATTTAATTCAAACGCATCACAAGTAATGATGTATGCTCCTTTTAAACGCACTTGTAGGCCAGGGCCCAATCGGAAAAACTTTTTTGGAGGGTCAATCATGAAATCATCCCGCTCAATGTAAAGTTCTCTGGTAAATGGGACCACACGCTTTCCTGTTTCAGGATCTTCCGGATTATTTTCAATCATCAAATCTTCGACTTGACCATCTGGATAATTAGTGATAATTAATTTAACGGGATCCATCACAGCCATGACGCGGTCAGCTGTTTTATTCAAATCCTCTCGTATACAGAATTCCAACAAACTGATATCAATCAGGTTATCGCGTTTTGCTACACCGATTCGATCGCAGAAATTACGGATTGACGCAGCGGTATAGCCTCGACGGCGCAATCCCGAAATGGTAGGCATGCGTGGATCGTCCCAGCCGCTAACTAATTTTTCATTCACCATTTGCAACAATTTGCGCTTACTCATGACGGTATGTGACAGATTTAAGCGCGCAAATTCGTACTGATGGGTTGGGAAAATTTCTAATTTATTGATAAACCAATCATATAGGGGACGGTGCACATCAAACTCTAGCGTACAAATTGAGTGCGTGATTCCTTCCATCGAGTCACTTTGTCCATGGGCAAAGTCATACATCGGGTAAATGCACCATTGATTGCCAGTCCGGTGATGAGGCACGTGTCGAATGCGATACATAAGCGGATCCCGCATATGCATATTTGGATGCGACATATCAATTTTTGCTCGAAGTACTTTAGCGCCATCAGGAAACTCGCCATTACGCATGGCTTTGAATAGGGCTAAATTTTCTTCGACGGAACGGTCGCGAAATGGACTATTGGTTCCAGCTGTTGTGGGCGTTCCTTTTAGAGCCGCAATTTCCTCTGCAGAAGAGTCGTCCACATAAGCCAAAGATTTTTCAATTAGGCTAATGGCAAATTGGTAGATTTGTTCGAAATAGTTTGAAGCATATAATTCATTCTCCCACTGAAATCCCAACCAGGAAACATCATGCTTGATTGAATCAACATATTCTGTTTCCTCAGTCATCGGATTAGTATCATCAAAACGTAAGTTCGTACGACCTCCGAAACGTTGGGCCAAGCCAAAATTCAAACAAATACTTTTAGCGTGGCCAATGTGTAAGTACCCATTAGGCTCAGGCGGGAATCGAGTGAAAATCCCATCAGGATATTTACCAGCTGCCAGATCATCTTGAACAATCTCTTCTAAAAAATTCAACGACTTCGAATGCAACTCTTCCATTTAATCAATGATTGTTAAAACTTATAATATGACATCAGAATTTTTGTATTCCAAATAATTGGAATCAGGCTTCAAATTTAAACAATATTTCATGAATGCCGACAGTCGATTCTGATAAATCCTTGGATGAAAAAAATGGACAAAAAGTGACCTAACGATAAATTTCTTCTGTAAATCAGAAAAAAATTTTTAACTTGTGGCTTGGAAAATTATAAGTAAAAAAAATCCAAATCATCTACTCAATTATTTCTTACGATAATGACTAAATCTTTTAAAAACAACCTCATTGCAGCCCTTGTGTTATTGACTAGCGCAGCTGCATTTGGACAGCAAGCACGAATCGACGGTAAGGTTGGCACAGTGACTATTGCTGGTGTTGATCGTTACGCTAGTAAATTTGTCGCAACAGGTTGTCCTAGCCCATATACCTATGATTGGCGTTTTGAATCAAATAACGGAATTGTATCCGGATTGCAAGATTCATGGGATGTTGCTTACGGATCAGGTTCAGGACCCAATGGAATTGTAAATGTACAAACTGTAGTTTTGAATGATCCAGCAAGTGATGGTAAAGATCCTTATTCTTACTTTGTACGATGCAAAGATCAAAATGGTGTATTAGGGACTGAAACACGTGTTATAATTCGAATGATTCCACGCGTAAGCAACGTTAAGCCAACTATTTCTGTTCAACGTTTAGAATGTTCAGATATAGATAATGAAAATTCAGGCACAACGCGATTGCGTGCGGATGGATGCTTCGGACCGACACGTTGGGTGACCCCTAATAATACAGTTTGGAACGCCGGAGATGAATTTTTAACGCTCAGCGGAAAATTATTTCAAGAGGGTGAATATTCCGCAGAATGTCTATTTGACAATGTAGTAGGTTTAGAGGGAGTTTATTCTCAAAAAGGAATTAGATCTGTAAGACGCGCAATTGCTGCACCGAATGTCTCTATTTCAGCAGTAGGGCCACCAAATGCCTTTACAAAAGAAGTTTGTAAAGGAGAGTCGGTTGTCATTAATTCAACCTATGATATCAATAAATATCGCCCATACGTTAATGCTGTTTGGTTAATGGAGGAAGCTGAATCTAAAGGTCTATATGGTGCAGGGGCTCGTGGAGCTTCGGGCGCAGATACCGAAACTTTAACTGCAAAATTAATTGCCGACAATAGTCGTGGTAAATATTTTATCCGATTGACTCCGAAAGATGCGGAATGCCCAACAAAAACATCCAATGAAATCATGTTGTGGTATATTAATTTACCTAAACCATCAATCACAGGAAACGCCAAATACTGTTTGGATGCTACAACTACTTTAGCAGTTAAAGATTCTGCATTCGTACTGAATCAAGGTTATTTGTACAATCCTTTTGAGCCAGCAAAAAGCAGACCAACGAGACCAGAAAAATTCAACTGGTTTGTGAATGGTGTTGCTGCTCCTAACTATGGAACAAAACCTACAATTGTGATTGGTAGCAATGTGTCTGTTTCTGTTAATTATGTTTCAAACTACGGATGTACGTCAGAACAATCAGAATCAGTAGCGGTAACAAATTATGCACGTCCGGTTAAGCCAACAATCAAGGCATTGACTCCTACAGGTTTCTGTGAAGACAAACCAATTCAAGCTAGATTAGAATCATCAGATCTTCCAAATGGTCAGCTGACTAAATATTTATGGAGTAATGCATTATCAACAAAAATTGCAGATATCACGAGAGCTGGATTCTACACAGTTCGAACGATAGACACTTTAGGTTGTTTCTCATTACCATCTGATACGACTGAAATCAAAATATTTAAATTACCAGCTGCACCAACGGTTGCGGTAGAAAATGGATTATCTCCAATTTTCTGCCAACGTTCGGATGCAGACTTTAATGTGTTCAATGCAGTCAATTTGGTTGCTACATCGACAAATACAGTTAACTGGTTCATCAATAAGGCTAATAATTCTGTGTCTACTGGAAAAATATACACAGGAGTAAGAACATCTGGATCGTATTCAGCCAAAGCAACTGACAGCAATGGGTGTGTATCTCTTTTCTCTAGCGAGATTAAGGTAATCGTTCAAGAAAATCCAGTTTCACCTAACGCATCCATCGTGAAAGAAGGAGTTTATACCTTAAAGGCATTAAACTTCTTAGCAACAGACGGTGCAGGTAGAGGCGGTGATTACGAGTGGAAATTTGGAACAACGTTGTTGAATCCTAAAACATTTATTACCAAAGTAAAAACAGCAGGTGACTACACCGTTAGAAGAAGATACGCATATGTCATCGAAGGTACTTCATTAAATTGCTTTACAAGAACTATTAGCTACAACTATGTCTTAGATCCTGAATTCTCTGGTGTTGCGATTTATCCAAATCCAGTAACTGAAGGAAACATAGATGTCCAAATCCTTGAGGATTGGTCAAATGCTGAAGTAACAATCTTCGATATGGTGGGACGCATTGTGTTTTCAGGCAAATTGGATAATACGTTAGGTACAAATAAATTAAATGTTTCTGGCCTAGCAAACGGAATATATATTTTACAAATCAAAGCTACAGGTGATAAGTCATTTGTTGGTAAGGTTATCGTGAGCAAATAAATCAATCTTATTATTCTAAAGCCGCTCTCCCAAAAGAGCGGCTTTTTTTATGATGAAAAAATACATAATTATTTGCTTCATAGGTATCGTAAGCCATAGCTTTGGTCAATGGGTGCCCGTTGAGATACCCACCAAATCGTCTTTTAGAGCCTTAAAGTCACTAGGTGATGAGATATGGGCAGGTGGTACGCAAGGTACATTTGGCCATTCATCAGATGCTGGAAAGACCTGGAGATTCATACAAATTCCGGGTGCTGAGAAACTTGATTTCCGAGATCTCGTTATTCTTAATAAACAAGAAGTATTACTCATGAGTGCGGGGCTATCTGAAGAAGGGAAAGCGAGTATTTGGCGTACTCAAGATGCTGG
Source organism: uncultured Aquirufa sp. (assembly GCA_964618445.1). Classification (GTDB taxonomy): domain Bacteria; phylum Bacteroidota; class Bacteroidia; order Cytophagales; family Spirosomataceae; genus Aquirufa. The sequence continues at coordinate 19,855 of CAZUAZ010000001.1, forward strand.
CGACAATTGGAAAATAGTATTTGAAAAGAAGGATCCTGGATTCTTCTTTGATTGTATAAAATGGGATAATAGCCTCCAAGAAGGCTGGCTTTTAGCCGATCCAATCCAACAAAAACTCACCTTGTTCCAAATAAGAAACAATATTTTCACACTGATTGACACAACAAATACGCCACAACTTCAAACTAAAGAAGCTTTCTTTGCAGCTAGTGGCTCAAGTTTAAGTATGCAAGGCAATCATTTATTACTTGCAGGCGGTGGTGGCATGTTTGCTCGAATTTACCAAAAACGTAATCAAAAATCAGCGTGGTCTTATACAGAGACTAACATTCCAACCGGGGAAGCCAAAGGGTATTTTTCAATTGGTTCAAAAAATAAGAAAACATTATGGGCTGTAGGTGGAGATTACCGAAAGTTAAATGAAAGTTCCATCCCAATATTGACAACGCAGGATGGTGGGAAAAGCTGGCAGGAATTAAATAATACTCCCCCTTTCTACATGGAAAAGGTGATTTGGGCTAAACCATATTGGATTGTATCCGGACCCAGTCAAAGCGCGGCCTATCATGAAAAAAAGAAACAATGGAAAATCTTAGGTCCTAGCTCCTATCACAATATCATACAAGTAGGAGAAGAAATCTGGGGAATCGGAGCGAAAGGCCAATTAGGGAAAATCAGCCTTTCGTCGATTGATAAATTATTTCTTGCGGAAAAATAAGGAGATGGGAGTACCATCCAATTGAAAATTCTTTCGCATTTGATTCTCTAAATAACGCTCATAACTCTCTTTAATATACTGAGGTAAATTACAGAAGAAAATGAACGTTGGGTATGGTGTAGAAACCTGCGTACAATATTTAATTTTAATATATTTCCCTTTCCAAGCTGGTGGCGGATAGCTTTGGATAACGTTCAACATCACATCATTTAATTTTGATGTAGATATTTTTTGTGAACGATTTTCATATACCTGAAGCATCATTTCCAAAACTTGGAAGATACGCTTCTTCTCCATCACAGATGTAAATATAACAGGCATATAATTCAATGGAGCCATTCGTTCTTTGATAGCCTTTTCAAGTGCGTTTGCCGTATTGGTATCTTTCGCAACCAAATCCCACTTGTTTACCATCAAGACAATGCCTTTCTTAGCTTTATCAGCCATGCTGACAATATTCATGTCTTGTGCCTCTAAACCCGTTAATGGGTCAATCGTTGTCGCATCAATCAATATGATAGCAATATCACACTCCTCTAATGCCTTAATCGAACGAAGAACCGAATAATACTCAATATTATCATCGATACGCGCCTTGCGACGAATACCTGCAGTGTCCGTGATTATAAAATCTTTTCCATAAAGCGTGTAGCGGTTTTGAATCGCATCACGTGTCGTGCCAGCCATATCCGTCACAATCGAACGATCACGTCCAAGCAACGCATTTAAAAAGGATGACTTTCCTACATTGGGGCGTCCTAGAATAGCAACACGCGGAACGCCACCTTCCGGATTTTCAATTCCTTCGTCTTTAAAATGTGAGATCATTACATCCAACATGTCTCCAGTGCCGCTACCACTCTCAGCAGCAATTGGAAAAGGGTCTCCTAAACCTAGCTCATAAAATTCCGCTGAAGCCATCGCTTTTTCATGCGTATCGGCCTTGTTAGCTACAAGAATGACAGGTTTTTTTGACCGACGTAATACCTTTGCAAAATCCTTATCTAAATCAGTTAATCCAGTTTGACAATCTACAACGAACAATAATACCGCAGATTCTTCAATCGCCAATTCGACTTGCTCGCGAATAGCACCTTCAAAAATATCTTCTGAACCATGCACATATCCACCAGTATCAATAACGGAAAAGAATTTTCCGGTCCATTGGCCATACCCATAATGTCGATCGCGCGTGACACCCGACATGTTGTCCATGATTGCTTTTTTCTGTTCAATTAAACGATTGAACAACGTTGATTTTCCCACATTGGGACGGCCTACAATGGCTACAATATTTGACATTTGTCTTAAAAATTAATCAGGTGAATACCCGAATGATCGCAATTTATCTGCTTTTGCACGCCAATCTGGCTCAACCTTCACAAATTGCTCTAAAAATACTTTCTTACCAAAAAACGCTTCTAAGTCGGCCCGTGCTTGAATCCCAACCTTCTTTATGCTCTCCCCTTTATGACCTATAATGATCGCTCTTTGGGAAACACGTTCCACGTAAATCTCCGTTGCAATTCGCAAAATAGCAGGTTCCTCTTTGAACAAAGTGACCACTACTTCACAGGAATACGGAATTTCCTTTTTGTAATTCATCAAAATCTTTTCCCGAATAATCTCAGCCGCAAAAAAACGCTCAGGTTTATCGGTCAATTCATCCTTATCAAAAAACGGAGGATGAACTGGCAAATTTTCAACAATGTGTTTGAAAATTTGATCTAAATGCACCCCTTCTTGAGCAGAAATGGGCAAAATGGCCCGACCAGGGAAAATCCCTTGCCAGTAATCTAAACATACTTGTAAACGCTCCTGTGTTACTAAATCAATTTTGTTGATTAGTACAACAATAGGCGTCACGGTATGATCTTTCCAATTTGTCAAAAAATCTAAATCTTCATAGGTATCAAAAACGTCCGTAACATAAAGCACAACATCTGCATCCTCCAAAGAATTCTTCACAAAAGCCATCATCGACTTGTGCAATTCATACTTTGGCATAAGAACACCAGGTGTGTCAGAATATATGATTTGATACGCATCACCTTCATGCTCACCGTTAAGCATACCAAGGATGCGATGACGCGTAGTTTGCGCTTTCGAACTCACAATCGAAAGGCGCTCTCCCACGAGTGCATTCATCAACGTACTCTTACCTACGTTGGGCTTTCCAATGATACTTATAAAACCTGCTTTATGCTGATGGGCCATATAAAAACAAAAATGCCCTTAAGGGAAAAAATTGATTATTTTAGCAAAGATACTTGTTTTTCACGAAAAAACCCTGCATATTTGCACTCCAATTACATCGCGGGGTGGAGCAGTTGGTAGCTCGTTGGGCTCATAACCCAAAGGTCGTCAGTTCGAGTCTGGCCCCCGCTACTGAGTAAAAAGGTCTTCAATCGAAGACCTTTTTACATTTTACACTAACCACTTTTATAATCATGTATGTATCTTATGCACTTTATTCGGAAAAATTCGATATCCTATATATTGGGTATACCCAAGATTTAATCAGCAGATTCCACTCCCATAATTCATTGGCAAAGAGTGGATTTACAGTGAAATACAGACCGTGGAAAGTGATTTATGTTGATTTTTTAAAAACTAAAATAGCGGCTATGCGAAGAGAAAAAGAATTAAAATCGAATAGAGGTAGAATGTTTCTCCGAGATTTAATCAAATAGCTCGTGGACTCATATCCGTCAGCTGACGGACGTCCGTTCCCGTCTGGCCCCCCCTGAGTAAAAAGGTCTTCAATCGAAGACCTTTTTACATTTTTAGCAACTCTCTGATCCCATTTGATAAAAAAACAACCGTTAGATAAGTCAATTTACTTTACTTTAAGCCAATTTTATAGGTTTGTAAAGTTTAAAAGTAAAATAGTTCGAACGTATGAAAATTGATATCAAATTACCAGGAATTGAAAATTGCCCTGTCAATACCATTGTATATATTGAAGGCAAAGGAAATTACAGCATTGTTCACTTGAAAAATCAAAAACAAGTAGTCATGGCAAAAACCCTTAAAAAATTTGAAGCTCAATTACGTTTAAATCAATTTGTACGCATACACAAGTCCTATCTTGTCAACAAAGAAAATATCCCCGCATTCGATGCTCAAGGTGCAACTGTAGTTCCCACAGCACTAGGAACCACATTGCCCATCTCACGTAGAAAACTAGATTTTGTTCGAAGAACATTCGCATAAAAAAAAGGCCTCATTATAGAGGCCTTTTTTTTATGAATACTAATCTCTTAATTATTTCCCAGAAGTTTGAGGAGTCATTAAGTTAAAGAATTGATCCAACTTCGGAGTCACGATAATCTCCGTACGACGATTCTGCTTGCGTCCCGCGCGGCTATTATTTCCTGATTGTGGTTCATACTCTCCACGACCTCCAGCAGTCATACGCTCAGGATCAACTCCAAATTTCGTCTGCAACAAACGGACAACAGATGTAGCACGCTTTGCAGAAAGATCCCAGTTGTCTTTAAACTCTGGTGTCGAAATTGGCACCGCATCTGTGTGTCCTTCCACTAAAATATCTAAATCTTTGTGATCGTTTACCACCTTAGCAACTTTAGCTAATACAGCTTCTGCTTTCGAATTTACATTAGCTGAACCCGAAGCAAACATTAATTTATCAGAGATTGAGATATAAACAACTCCTTTTTTCACTTCAACAGTTACATCTTCATCATTAATATCAGCTAAAGAACGCTTCAAATTCATCACTAAAGATAAATTAACAGAGTCTTTACGTTGAATTGATGAGTTCAAGTCTTTGATGTATTTTCCTTGTTCATTTAATGCGTCTAATGACTTACGGATACTTTCAGCACCTGATTTATTAATAACAGAAAGATCAGACAGTCGATCCAACAAATTTGTATTTGTCTTCTTCATATAATCTAATTGCTCCTGAATTGACTTCAATGCTGCTGTTTTAGTTTCTAAGTCAGCATCTCTCTTCTTGATTTCTCCTTGAAGACTTGCTGTCAATGATTGACAATCTGCCAAATCTGATTTAGCACGTGAAACCGCTTGGTCACTGCTAGTTTGTAATTCTGTCAAACGAGACTGTAACTCAGCCATTTTTTTCTTGCTTGAACAAGCGAAAAAGAACGGCATCATCGCCAAGACTAATAGTAGTTTTTTCATAAAATTAAAGTTAAGTAACTATGGGTAAATAAGATTTTAGCAAAAATATAAATCAAAAATATATAATTTGTCCTGAAAACCGAAAAAATTAAAAAATATAGCCATTTTTTGTTATGGCAGCCTGTGCAATCACACGTCTTGCTTCAATTAAATTCTTAGGTGCTATTTTCGTAAAACGTTTCAACCCCATTAGCAATACATTAAGCTCATCCCCTTTTGCAAATCCCATAATAACCTCTTTCCCCGCATTATGTATCTTATCTACAGCCTCATGTAAATAAACAAGTGCACATTCATAGGCTACCTGATGCTTTTCCTGACCATCACGCTGAACTAATTTATCAACACGCGCTAAAGCAGATTCAGCGATGTACACCTCAATCATCATATCCGAGACCCCCATCAGAATTTCTTGCTCTTGCTCAATTGCCGTTGTAAATTTTTGCAAAGCAGCGCCAGAAGTCATTAATATTGCCTTTTTTAGATTCGCTATCACCTGATACTCTTTTCCAAAAATTCCCTCAGGCACCGAACTACTAAAATCTGGAACTCCTAAAATCTCTTTACCCACAGCCATTGCCGCAGGCATTAATTCAATTTCCCCTTTCATGGCTCGCTTTAATACAGTTCCAATCGCAAGCAAACGGTTTATTTCGTTTGTCCCTTCAAAGATTCTATTGATACGTGAATCCCGGTAAGCCCGCTCCATGGGCGCCTCCGCCGAAAATCCCATACCCCCAAAAATCTGAACCCCTTCATCCACAACAAAATCTAGAACCTCAGAAGCGTGCACCTTTAAAATGGCGCATTCTATGGCAAATTGCTCAACACCCTTCAACTTCGCCTCAGCATCACCCATACCTCCAGCCTTTAAACTCACAATCGAATCATCGATATTTTGACCGGCACGGTAAGAAGCAGATTCTGAAGCATAAATTTTTACAATCATCGAGGCCAACTTAGCCTGAATCGCACCAAAAGATTGAATTGACTGTCCAAATTGCTTACGCTCATAAGAATAATTCACCGCCTGGTCTACCACCTGTTTTGCCCCGCCCAACACAGCTGCAGCTAATTTGATTCGACCAATATTCAGAATATTTACAGCAATTTTAAATCCTCCTTCTCGTTCAAAAAGTAAATTCTCTTTAGGAACCTCACAGTCCGTAAAAAATACCTGGCGTGTCGAACTCCCTTTTATGCCCATTTTATGCTCCTCCGCATTCATGGTTATGCCCGGAAATGACTTTTCAACTAGAAAAGCTGTTAGCTTCTTGTCATCGTCAATCTTTGCAAAAACAATGAATAAATCTGCAAATCCTCCATTCGTGATCCACATTTTCTGACCATTAATCACATAATGGGTACCCGCCGAATTTAATTTTGCTTTCGTCTTCGCAGCATTCGCATCAGATCCAGAATCTGGTTCGGTCAAGCAATAAGCAGCTTTCCATTCGCCTGATGCTAATTTGGGAAGATACATTTGTTTTTGCGCTTCTGTCCCATAATATACAATTGGCAAGGTTCCAATTCCCGTATGCGCTGAAAGTGCCACGGCAAAAGAATGTCCAGCGCCACAAGCCTCAGCCACAAGCATAGAGGTATTAAAATCCATACCAAAACCACCATATTCCTCCGGAACAGAAGTGCCCAGCAACCCTAACTCGCCAGCTTTATCTAAAAGGCCAACCATGACAGAGGTATCCGTCGCATAATCAATTTGATCTAAAATAGGATGAACTTCGGACTTGATAAAATCAAGACACGTTTGACCGATCATTTTTTGCTCCTCGGTGAAATCCTCTGGAATAAACACTTCTAATGGCTCTACTGGACGAATTAAAAATTCACCTCCTTTAATGGCTATTGAACTACTCATGGCTTTAACTTTAGTTTTGTTGATACAGACTCTATAATTGTATTTGATTCCTGCTCTAATATCTGATTGATAGAAGCAATTACTTCAAAAAAATCACTGATTTTTTGTTCACCAATGCGCTGATAAACAAGCTCATTAAATAAAATAACTCCTTGCCGCGCTTGATCACGCTTCTCCTTCCCTAAATCAGTCAAAAATATTTTAACCACACGCTTGTCGGCATAATTCGCCTCCCGTCGAATCCATTTTTTATCCTCTAATGTCTTCAACATACGCGTTAAACTTCTGGACTCCAAACCAAGGGCCGGTGCAATTTTTGTAGCAGGTGTACCTTCTTTGTCGATGTGCAACAGCACATAGCCAATAGCCATGGTCATGTCAAATTGGGCGGAAAATGTGTTGTACATGCGGGAAATAGCATACCAACTAGACTTAATTTGGAAATCGACGGTTTTTTCTGCTTTCATATTTTGTATTTGTATGCACCCATACACAAGTAAATTTGAAACAAAAAAAAATAGGATGCAAGCATCCTATTTTGAAAATTCTATAAACATTTCTTATTTGATTCGATTTCCGCGCATACGTTTGCTATTAACCTTCAAACCAGAAAAAGAAGATTTCATAATTAGCAAGCGAACCTTCTTCTTGTTGTAAAGTAGATACTTGTTGCCGTCATATGATAAACGGGAAAATGTTGGACTACCTGAATCATCTACTAATTGATAGTAATACTCACCTCGCTCGCCTAAAACAGGAGCAAAATGTAAGCTTTTTTCAATTCCTGCACCCGCCTCAAAAGAAATCAATAATTGATCTTGTAATTCTTTCACTAAAACGCCAGGCGTTTGTGGCTCTAGATTAACGCGATTAATTGACTTACCATTGACAATCATCACCTTACCCGATTTTACATTGGCATCAGAAGCATTTAATTCGCGTTCCAAAAACAAGGCGTTGTCATTATAAAACTGAATTTTATCTAATGGCAATTGATTTTCTTTAATTAAAGTCATTAAAGAACCTGTTAACTGCGTTTTTTCTGAACAAGATGACAGTAAACCTAGACCTAGAAATAAAATCGCAACTCGTTTCATCGATGATTAATTTATGCCTTCTGCAAGGATTAAAACTTTATTGTTTAATACTTCAACGACACCACCTTCAATTTGAAAAACATCCTTATCAGCCGAAAGCGTACCTTTCTCTAGCGTACTAACCAAGGCCGCGTGATCATTCAAAATTTGAAAAGATCCATCCACGCCTGGTAATGTTACTACAGAAGCCTCTCCGGCAAATACCTTACGATCAGGTGTTATTATTTCTACAAACATAGTTTTTCTTATTTCGCAGCTTCTGCAATCAATTTTTCTCCTTTAACAACCGCATCTTCAATGGTTCCCACCAAGTTGAAAGCAGCTTCTGGTAAATGATCATATTCCCCATCAATGATTGCGTTGAATCCTTTGATCGTATCGTTGATATCTACTAGAACGCCTTTCAAGCCTGTAAATTGTTCAGCTACGAAGAAAGGTTGTGATAAGAAACGTTGTACACGACGAGCGCGAGAGACAACCAATTTATCTTCTTCAGATAATTCATCCAAACCTAAGATCGCGATGATATCTTGTAACTCTTTATAACGCTGTAAAATTTCTTTCACACGTTGAGCTGTATTGTAGTGAGAATCTCCTAAAACCTCAGCAGATAAAATACGAGATGACGAATCTAATGGATCCACTGCAGGGTAAATACCTAATTCAGCAATCTTACGAGACAATACCGTTGTCGCATCTAAGTGAGCAAACGTTGTTGCCGGCGCTGGATCCGTTAAGTCATCGGCAGGTACGTAAACCGCTTGTACCGATGTAATCGAACCACGTTTTGTCGACGTAATACGCTCTTGCATCGCACCCATCTCCGTTGCCAAAGTTGGCTGATAACCTACCGCTGATGGCATACGACCTAAAAGGGCAGATACCTCAGAACCCGCTTGTGTAAAACGGAAGATATTATCGATAAAGAATAAGATATCACGACCTTGACCTTCGCCATCTCCATCTCTGAAGTGCTCTGCTACGGTCAATCCTGACAAAGCAACACGCGCACGCGCTCCAGGAGGCTCGTTCATTTGACCGAACACCAAGGTAGCTTGTGACTTCGCTAATTCAGTTTGATCTACTTTAGATAGATCCCACTCACCAGCTTCCATCGAATGCTTAAACTCTTCACCATATTTAATAACGCCAGATTCAATCATCTCACGTAATAAGTCATTTCCTTCACGCGTACGCTCTCCTACACCTGCAAAAACAGATAAACCTTCATAAGCCTTCGCGATATTATTAATCAACTCCATGATCAATACAGTTTTACCTACACCGGCACCACCGAACAAACCAATTTTACCACCTTTAACATAAGGTGCTAACAAGTCGATAACTTTAATTCCTGTGAATAGGACCTCAGTTGTTGTCGCTAATTCATCAAATTTTGGCGCAGCACGGTGAATTGGCAAGCCTTTGTCAGACTTAGGCTGCGAAATACCATCAATGGCATCTCCGACCACATTGAACAAACGGCCTTTAATTCCATCTCCCGTAGGCATAGTCATTGGAGTTCCTTTGTCGATTACCTCTTGACCTCTTTGAAGACCTTCTGTACCCTCCATTGCGATTGTTCTTACACGATCTTCGCCTAAATGTTGCTGAACCTCTAAAATAAGATGCTGACCATTTGATTTGGTAACAGAAAGAGCGTTTAAAATCGCTGGTAAATGTGAACCTTCTCCTTCGAAGCTTACATCGACTACGGGCCCAATAACTTGAGCAACTCTCCCTTTATTAACTGCGTTTGCCATTTGAAAATTAATTATATGAAAATGAGAAATCCATTCGAACTGCAAAATTAGTGGGTAAATTCCAATATGCAAAACGGATATTGTATTTTTCTCCTTTTTTTTGACAATATCGGCCCGATTCTTTGAATGAATTAAAGTTTATGCAGAAATTAGATTTTTAATTTCAAGCCGAAATCGTGCAACAAAAAATTCAAACGATAGTTCTTAGCCTTCTAGGCTTCCTTTGCCTTGGTTGCCTCGGTTTTTTAATGTGGCTTAAACCCGAACTTATCCAAGTCAATGAAATAAGCGAATTAATTCCTGACCAAGGAACTGTTGATCAAAACCAAGCTTTACAATTACAGTCAACAATCTTGTTTGTTCGCCAATCGTTCAATTTATCCGTTATTACTCCTTCTATTTGGCCGATAGTATTTTCCATTCTCTTGTTCAGCATAGGACTCGGCGTGCTTATCGTTTTATTCAAAAAAATATCAAACATTTCGTGGGCCTACATGGGAAGCGGCCTAATCCTTGGATTGAGTATTATTTTCTGGTCGTTACCACAAATAAATACAACTGATTTAATCCTTTTTCTGTCAGATCAAATAAGCATCCTCTGCATTGCTGCCCTCATGTTACTATCCATTTTGTCTTCAGCAGCGATACCACAAGCTATTTTTCAGATTGGCCACACGAATTCTTATTCGCTTAGCTTAAAAAACTGGTCGATTTTAGCTGGATTTTATGTGGCAAATTTATTACTCACTTATGCAAACACACATCTGCATTGGGATTTAGGACTGCATATACCTCCAATCCTTTTCGGAATCGCTAGTTGGATTTTATTTCTTTGGCATGATAAAAATAATGTACTTCTCCGTATTGGCCTCGGTTTCGTGGCTACAGCAATCATATTGAACTGGGCTTCGCTCGGGAATGATGCAGGTATTGCAGCATGGGAACAATGGTCCTTGATATGCCAATTAACCATGTCCGTACTTTTCCCTCTTTTCCTGATTAGTAATTTTCAAACTCCCATTCGCCAGAATTTACCTGTGTACAAGATTACACATAAAGCGCCTCGGGTACCATTGAACCTAATTTACATCGGCGTCTGTATCCTAAGTGTCGCCTGGGTATTTGCACGGAATGGAAGCGCCTGGCATCAAGTCAAAGCAGCCGTTGCGAATCAGTCGGGAGATATTGCTTGGTTACTTCATGATAAAAAGCAAGCGGAATTTGCCTATCAAAATGCCATGGGATACAGTAAGCTAAACGGGCAAAGTAGCTTTCGGTTAGCCAATTTAGCCTTGGAATCTCAAGACTTGGAGGCCGCTGCATATTACTTGACCACAAGCCAACTGAAACATCCGACAGATGCAAGCTATGTAGGGTTGGCCAATATATTCCAACAAGAAAACCAGTACTTTCAAGCACTTTTTACACTTCAAAAGGCCAATCAAATTTTCCCCGACAACCTACGAATCTTGACCCAAATGGCTCGCACCTATGAAAGTCTTCAGATGGCAGACTCCGCACAATATTTTTACCAAAAAGCAGCTTTAGCCTTTCCAAAAACTGCACTAGCACAAGCTAACCTACTATATTCCCAAAAAAAGGTCAATCTAGATTTTTCATTAGATGATCCCGCAATTCACACCAATAAACTTGCCATTTTGCTCAAAAACGGCACTTTTTCGACAGACACCCCTTCGATAGAAAACCTTGAGCCAACAGGTGATTTGCGCGATTGGGCAAACATTTACAACTCCATGCTTTATTTCAAAGGCAAGCTAGGCATACTGCCAACACAGCGATGGATCGCCTTAGGATATGGAAATACTATTTTTCCTGAATTACTTCTGCTAGACGCTTGGCAGGATTACTACCATCAAAAACCGTTGCGCGCGCTGGAGAAACTTAGTCTTGTGGTGGATTCAGATGCAACAGGTAAACTAGATGCCTATAAAAACATTGTTGATTTTTGGCAAAAATCAATGCGGATGACGCGCGGCCAACTACCCAAGAAAGACCTGAAATCTGCTCTTTTGGCCATTCAAACGTATCCATTCCAACCCGACATACTTCAGGAAGCCATACTTATTTTGAATGACAATAAAAGAGAAAAACAAGCCTATGAAGCCAGCTTGCAAGCTGCACGATGGAATGAAAACGAGGCCGTTTTCCAGTGGATTTATGCGCTTCAGGCGCTAAAAATGGGTGAAATCGATTATGCCAAAGAGGCCATGAACCGCTTATTTATTTTAGATAAAAAGCTTTTTACAGCGAGCAAATCCGTATTTGATAAGGAATTGCTACAAGCTGTGGCCCGACAAAAATTCTAGCAGAGATTTGGTAGTCAGCCTTTTATGATTTACTTTTGCCATTCGAATAAAAATACCCAGCGGAGTTAATGGTTCTTTCGCGCGGTATTCACCTAATGAACCAAATTTTATGAATCAAAAAATTCGCATTAAGTTGAAGTCGTTCGACCATACATTGGTTGACAAATCAGCTGAAAAAATCGTTAAGGCGGTTAAAGCTACAGGTGCTGTTGTTTCAGGCCCGATTCCATTACCTACAAAAATTGAGAAATTCACTGTATTGCGTTCACCACACGTGAACAAGAAAGCGCGTGAGCAGTTTCAATTGTGTACGTACAAGCGTTTAATTGACATCTTCTCTTCTTCTGCCAAAACAGTGGATGCATTGATGAAATTAGAATTGCCTTCAGGTGTTGATGTTGAAATCAAAGTTTAACTTTCGTTTGACTTCACACACACAAAACCTCTCCAGGAAACTGAAGAGGTTTTTTTATTGAAACAATTGAATGATTTTTCGAATGGGCTTGAGTGTTACCGTAAAAAAATATGGCTTCAACTCATTTAACGCCCAAGCCTTGCGATCCTCACGATTGGCTACCCAGCGGTGCTTCCACGAAGCCGTACTCGTTCCGCCGTTACGCATTGTCATCAGCAATTTAGGTAAGTAAGCAACAGATATCCGATGTTTATACAGCGCCCGTAACATCCACTCATAGTCCGCAGCACACGTAAAATCTGTTCGATAATTTCCTAATCGCTCATATACATCTCGCTTGACATAAAATGACAAATGAGGTGGCATCCAACCGTAAAGCCAATTTTTGACTTGATATGCTCCGGCTTTCCAATACCGAACCACGCGCATGGTTTCAGGGTCTATAAATTGAATATCGCCATAAATAGCATCGGTTTGATTTGCTTGAAAACTAGCTACTACGGATGAAATAACATCAGCAGTTGGGTAAAAGTCATCCGCTCCAATTACGCCAACAATGTCACCAGATATCCGTGCTAAGCCTTTATTCAACGCATCATATATGCCAGAATCCATTTCAGAAATAAAATGAACTCTTCCAGCATAGGATTCCAAGATCTCGACACTACCATCGTTTGAACCTCCATCGATTACCCAATATTCGATATTGGCATAATCTTGACTTAATACACTATCAATGGTCTGCCTTAAGGTGGCAGCCGATTGATAAGCGACAGTTAAAATGGATACTTTCACGGTGTGGGACAAAGAACAAATTTAAATATTATATTTTTTTTACTTGGGGCTTGACAAAAATATATTTTTACGTACCTTTGCAAACCCAATTCGATTCTAACGGTCGGATTTAAATTAATAAAGCAATGAAAAGAACGTTCCAACCCTCAGTACGTAAAAGAAAGAACAAGCACGGATTCCGTGAGCGTATGTCTACTGCAAATGGTCGTCGTGTGTTAACTGCACGTCGCGCAAAAGGTCGTCATAAATTATCTGTTTCTGACGAGAAGAGAGGTAAATAAGCCATAGATTAGAGTAGAGCTGATTTCTGGCTAGCTGTTACTTAAAAAGTATTCTTGCCGTGAAATTTAATTTTCCGAAATCAGAGCGTTTAACGCAACTCAAAATTATAGATTCTTTATTCCAAAAGGATAGCCAAACGGTACACAACCGATTTGTCTATCCTTTTCGAGTTTTGTACCAGGTAACTCCCTCAGGTACTAGCCCCAACAAGCCCCAAATCGTTATATCGGTCCCAAAGCGTAAATTCAAAAAAGCAGTTGATCGAAATTTGATCAAACGCAGGATCCGAGAGGCCTACCGACTAACTAAGCCCTTTTTCGAAGGGGATGAATTTCAAGCGCTTCCTTGCTACATGGGTTTTGTTTATATTGGGTCCGCTATTGAACCATATGACCTAATCAAAAAACGCATGGAATCCATATTGAAGGAGTTTAGCACAGCAAAATCATGAGATTTACGAAAAAGAGGTACTTCTTTATTTTCAGCTTGGTGCTAGGGATTTCGTTAGCATCAGCTTCGTTCGTTGCCACCAATGATCGATTATTTGAAATTGCCAAAAATCTTGACATCTACGCATCTGTTTTTAAAGAACTGAACAAGTATTATGTGGATGAAGTAGATCCTCAAAAGGCCATGCAAACATCCGTGGATGCATTACTTAAATCATTCGACCCTTACACCGTTTTTTATCCAGAGGATGAGCTGGAAGACTTTTTGTTAATGACAACAGGTAAGTACCAAGGGATTGGTATTCAGCTCAGCGAGATTAATCAACAACATCACATTACTTTTATTGAGTCAGATAGTCCTGCTGAAAAAGCTGGATTACAGATTGGCGATCAACTCATCGCGATCAATGACATACGCATCACATCCAAAACAGAAACAGATCCTGCCCAACTAATGAAGGGGGCGGCAAATGCCCCTTTGGTGATCGAAATACAAAGACCTGGGGTGCAAAGCACGCAAAAAATAACCTTGACACGTGCCACTGTTCAGATTAAAAATGTTAGCTATTTTGGGATAATCCAACCAGGAATCGGATACATACAATTGGACGAATTCAACGCTAGTGCAGCGAAAGAGATGAAAAGTGCGCTAGTTTCCCTAAAACAACAAGGGATGAAGTCCCTCATGTTAGATTTACGAAATAATCCAGGTGGACTCCTTACTCAGGCCATTGACATTTGTAATTTGTTCCTACCCAAGGGAACAAAAATTGTTGAAACGCGTGGTAAAATTGAAGAATGGAATAAATCCTATGCGGGACTAAACGCCAGCTTTGATACCGAAACACCCATGGTTGTTTTGATCAATAAAAATTCAGCCTCTGCAGCAGAAATTGTAGCAGGTGTTTTACAAGATTATGATCGGGCGGTCATTATCGGTCAAAAAAGTTATGGCAAAGGACTTGTGCAGGTCACACGTGATTTGCCTTTTCACACCAAAATTAAAATCACGACAGCAAAATATTATACGCCAAGTGGCCGCTGTATTCAAGCTGTCGAGTACAAAAATGGATCAGCGATCACACATGCGGATTCAACGAATCGCACATTTCTGACTAAAAATGGGCGTAAAGTAGTGGAAGGTGGGGGAATTACACCCGATCAGGTTGTGCATAAATCACAGCAGTCGTCCTTCATACACGCACTACTGAAACAGTATAAAATATATCTTTTCGCGCTAGCCTATCGAATCAAAAATCCAAGCATTTCACCAGCAGCAAAATTTGAATTAACGAAATCAGATCTTGCAAGCTTCGAATCTTGGCTAATGCAAAGTGACTTTACCTTCGAAAGTACCGTTCAATCCCAAGTAAAAACCTTGCTAGCCGCTACCGAAAAAGACCCAGTCTATGCCACGTTGCGTCAGTCTTTACTGGCGTCAAAGGCTGGGGAAAAAATTACCTTACATCAAGAGATTCAAGCTAATCAAGAGGAATTGAAACAATTGATAAGCCAAGAAATTATTTTACACTATTATTTGCAAAAAGGGGTGAATCAATGGGCGAACACCCATGATCCTATCATTCAAGTGGGAGAATCCTTATTGCAGAAACCAGATAAGTTCCAGTCCATTTTGACGTCAAAATAAGCTAATGAGTTATATTCTTTCTATCGAAACGACGACTCCCCTCTGTTCTGTTGCGCTACATCAGGATGGAAAGTTGTGCTTTTCATGTGATTCAAAAGAAGAAGGAGTTCATGGAAAAAAATTGACCCGATTAATCGAACTGACGCTCCAGCAAGCTGACATACAAGCTAACCAATTAGCTGCCATTGCCATATCAAATGGACCAGGTTCATATACTGGATTACGTATTGGTTTAGCAACTGCCAAAGGACTTTGCTTTGGCCTTGACCTTCCACTTATTACCCTAAATACATTAGAAATTATGGCCGCGGCTTGGGACATAAACACGAATAGCCTTTTGCTCCCCATGATCGATGCTAGGCGCATGGAAGTTTATGCTGCTATTTTAGATCCACAAAACAATAAAACTGTTGTAGAAACTCAAGCAATTATTTTGGAACCAGACACATTCCTATCGATCAATCAAAAGATGATAGCATTCGGAAATGGCGCCATGAAGTGGCAAAAAACATGCCAACATCCCCTGATTGAATTTTCGGAGGCGCACCCATTTCCTGAGGCACAAAACATGGGATTACTCGCATTCAAGCAATTTCAGAACAACGTATTTGCACCAATTGTAAAGACAGAGCCAAACTATTTAAAAGAATTTATGGGTACAAAACCCAAAACAGCCAAAAGTTAATATGGAAGAACCTATCATCAATCGCGTCAATCAAAGTGGCTTAATCCAATTGGATTTAGAAACCATGCGCACGCCTGGCGAACGGATCTTTTTCGATTTAGCCCCACTCCTTTTCATGGGTTTAGCCTTGAAAGAAAAAGAATACCGCGAATTTTTAGCCGGACATGACTGGTCGGCATACCAAGACAAATTCGTGGCCATCGGTTGCACCGCAGATGCCATTATTCCCACGTGGGCGTATATGTTGGCGGCCACCTACCTAAACCCTGTCGCACGTTTGACCATATTTGGCAATCTGGCTGATTTAGAAAAAACGTTGTATCTAAGCAAAATTGACTCGATTGATGCGGCAGAATTTCAAGATACACGAATCGTCATCAAAGGCTGTTCAAAGGAGTCTGTGCCTACTGATGCGTATGTGGCGTTAATGCAAAAATTACAACCCGTTGCGAAAAGCATCTTTTTTGGCGAGCCTTGTAGCACCGTACCTTTATTCAAAAAAGCAGTACAGCCCAAAAATAATTCCTAGCTTTGCCCTTGATCCGATCGCTATGTCACAACAATCCCAAGAACAATATCAGTTTATTGCCCAAATATTGAGCAAACATACTGGGGAGTCAACCCAAATCGATGACTTCCAATTTTTCTATGGGGGAAATTTCAATTTGGCAGTTAGGTTGCGCGTTAAAAACACGGAATATTTCATTAAGTGGACGCAAGGCGATCATCAAGGACTTTTTGACGCAGAGGCCAAAAATTTACGAATGATCCATGCTACGGGTGCCATTCAGGTGCCGCAAGTATTAGGAGTTGGCCAACTCGATGAAAAGGAATATTTGATGATGGAGTGCATAGAATCAGCCGACAAACATGCAAATTATTGGCACGATTTTGGTGAAAAGTTAGCGCATTTACATAAAAACACTTCTTCCTTGGGACATGGGTTAGACTACACAAATTTTATCGGTGCTGCTACCCAAGAAAATTCGTGGAAAAAAGACGGAGTCGATTTTTTTATAGAAAACCGACTCAACAAACAGGTTGACCGTGCCTTATATGATCGAAAAATCACTCCTGAATTAGCCGAGAAATTTCATGGACTTTACGAGAAACTACCTGATTTGTTGCCACATGAGGCACCTGCTTTAATTCATGGAGATTTATGGTCGGGAAATGCAATGGTAAATGAGCGAGGACTTGTCACACTCGTGGACCCATGCTGTTACTATGGATTGCGTGAGGCTGAACTGGCATTTACAACCATGTTTGGTGGTTTTGACACGAAATTTTATGAGGCTTATCATGCCACATTCCCCATTGAAAAGGGATTTCACGAGCGCATTCCGCTCTATAATTTGTACCCATTGATGGTACACGTAAATCTGTTTGGTGAAGGGTACTTACCTGCGGTCAACAAGATTTTAGCTAGTTACTAAGTTGGGCCTCCCAAGTAGCTACCACATCATCAGGTGAAATTGCTCCTGGAAAAAAAGAGACTAATTTTCGAAGTATTTCCTCAATTACGGCGTCTGGACAGGAAGCCCCACAGGTTAACAAAACGACTACCTTTTCTTTGTTTGGGATAAAATCCACCGAATTAACTTCTGCTTTTTTACGATTACTAAAGTGAATTATCTCTTGATTAGACACCAATTGATCCGCAGATTTAATAAAGTAAGTAGGTAATTTCTCAGCACATAAATCCACTAAATGTGCCGTATTCGAGGAGTTGTACCCGCCGGCAACCAGTGCAAAATCTGCCTCCACTTGCAACAAACCATACGTTGCACTCTGATTATCATTCGTCGCATAACACAAGGTATCACGGGTATCGGCAAAATGTTGTGTTACCTGATCTGCGCTAAGGTGGTAGTAATCAACGATGACCTCACGTAAATATTCAACAATTTCTTGCGTATCTGTGGCTAGCATAGTCGTCTGATTGACGACACCGAGTCGTTCTAAATCAGTATCCGGATTAAATCCATCTGAATATTGCCCCTCAAACATATCGTAGAACTCCTCAGCGGAACTTTCTTTACGTATAAACTGAGTAAGCAATTTGGCCTGTGATAAATCCTTAATCACCAGCGTGGGAGTTATCGCCTTCGAATGTGAGAAGGTCGCTTTGGTTTCCTCGTGACTTGGTTTGCCGTGTACAATTACGGTATAGTTGTTTTTCCCGATCGCATCCGCACGATTCCAAACCTTTTCTACAAAAGGACATGTTGTGTCGTACGCATAGGTATCAATTCCTTGTAACTGAAGACGCTCTTGCGTTTCAAGCGTAGTCCCGAAAGCCGGAACAATAACGATATCATCTGCATTAAGTTCAGAAAAAGGAATCAGTGGTACACCTTTCGTATCTTGTAAAAATTGTACCCCGCGATCTAATAAATCTGCGTTAACAGCAGGATTATGAATCATCTCCGAAAGTAAAAAAATACGTTTATTTGGATTTTCCTCTATAATACGATAGGCTGTTTCCACGGCATTTTCTACACCATAACAGAATCCAAAGTGACGAGAGAGGTGGACTTCTAATGGTCCAAATTCTAGTTTGGTAGGACTGAAATCTCGTTTTAGTTTATCACGAAGTCGGCGAACCTCTTTAATTCGACCAATAAGATTGCTTTTAAATAGCGAAGGAATCGAAAATGACTTCATGAACTCTCAAATTAAGTAATTAGCTAGATTTCTCAGCCCAAATAACTATGATGGCGCTAAAGAGTTTTCAAATTTACCAAATCGACCTATCATTGCCTATATTTAACAAAGAACAAATGACCTTAAAATAATTAATTTTACAATTGGACAATAAATGCCATTGCCTGATAAATAACTTGTCGTATTTTTGTTGTCCAATAAAATTGATCTAATTATTATAAATCTTCTAACGCAATGAGCAACTCTACTTCCCGTAAGTATGGATTTAAGCGTTTCATGAAAACAAACTGGATCAGTTCTTTCTTTAAATCATTTATTGAAAATCCAGTCAATTTTCTCTATACCGGGCTTGGATTATTTGTACTGATTATCAGTTTCGAAAATTCATTTAGTGACACGCCTACACAAAAAGGATATTTAATCGGCACAATAGAATTCGGTCACGAAGGAGAACACGTGATTCAATGTGATGCCGTCTCTGCCAGTGTTCGTCTTGAATCAGGCCAAAAAACGTTGAGTTTAATTGCCACAAATCAGCAATCGAAAGAAACTATTTACGTGAAGATATTACAGCTCAGAGGAACCGGAACCTATTTTATTCCTGGAGATGGTGAGTCTGGAAATATTGGAAATATCATTCACAATGTGGATGACTTCAGAAATAAAAACAATTTTTACGAAGCCAAAATGCCCGACAGTTCAGGCGTTCAAAATGGGGTAGGGCGCCTAAACATCACGTATCTGTCTGATACGGAAATTGAAGGTAACCTCGTACTTATTGGCAATAATCCCAAAGGACAAAAAGCCGTGTTGGAGTCATCCAAATTCAAGGTTTCTATTGTCGTTCCCTAAACATTCCCATGGAATTTGAACCCGCCATCGTGCACGCTTCATTTGAAGCGGTATTAGACTTTTTTGAAAATCAATTTCAGAAACGACCTACCGATTTAGAATCCGTTCTATTTTTAATTGGTGTACAAGAGTTGGGACAAGGCCATGTACATTTCACAAAAGAACAAAAGCAAGATTTGATGCACATTGCTACATGTAAAGTACTCAGCTACAGCGGGTTTTATGCGCTAGAGGGTCTTGATGCAGAAGGATGGCCCCATTGGAATTTGGTTAAACCTGTACCAACCCTCAATTTAAAAGAACAAGATCTCTTGCTGAAAGCACATATTGTGCATTACTTTGAATCTGAAATCTTTTAATCTAAATGAAAATAATCAGTTACAATGTGAATGGCATTCGTGCCGCCATCCAAAAAGGATTCACTTCTTGGTTGGCCGAACAAGCAGCTGATATTATTTGCATTCAAGAACTTAAAGCGGAACGTGAGCAAGTAGACACGCAAGAAATTGAAGCGCTTGGCTACCACATCTACTGGCATTCAGCACAAAAAAAAGGTTATTCTGGCGTTGCCATATTTTCCAAGCTCAAACCAAATCATGTTGAAATCGGATGTGGCATGGAAAAATACGATTCTGAAGGCCGAGTTATCCGTATCGACTTCGATCATGTTTCTGTGATGAGTGTCTATATGCCTTCAGGCTCTAGTGGGGATGAACGCCAAGCATTTAAGATGGATTGGCTGGCCGACTTCCATGCGTATGCAACTAACCTACGAATGCAAATTCCGCATCTGATCATTTCAGGTGATTACAATATTTGCCACCGCGCAATTGACATTCATAATCCAAAGGGAAATGCTAATAGCTCTGGATTTTTACCGGAAGAAAGAGAATGGATGGAAAATTTCATCCAAAATGGCTTTGTGGATACTTTTCGTTTGATTCGCTCCGACGAACCACACCAATATTCCTGGTGGAGCTATCGTGCTGGTGCGCGTGGAAAAAACTTAGGTTGGCGCATCGATTATCACCTCGCCTCGGACACGTTAAAAGAACGTATTCATAATGCCTACATATTACCAGATGCGATGCTCTCTGACCATTGCCCAATTGTTGTTGAACTTAAACCCATCTCCTAATGCACTTCGAAAAACATGTATTTATCTGCTCAAATGACAAAGATGCCCCTAAAAAATGTTGCGGTTCCGGACATGGGATGGAGCTTGTAGAAAAATTTAAAGCTACCTGGGCAGCACAGGGTTTAGACACGAAAATTAGAATTCAACGAGCGGGATGCTTAGATTTTTGTGGAAAAGGGCCCACCATGGTCGTATATCCCGAAGGTGTGTTTTATGGTAATGTTCAGCTAACAGATGTTGAAGAAATTACTGAATCACATTTGGTCAATAACACTCCTGTTTCTCGCCTTCAAATCGGATAAACGCGTATGATTTTTCGACTATACCCGACCCTCTTAAATTCATTCTCATTGTATTTAAACCAAACGCGTGATGCGCAGGGTAAAATTATTGTGGATGAAATTGAGATGATTGAGCGTATTAATCGCGTAAAAAAACCAACGACCAAGGCCCAACAAAAAGGTGTCGATTTTGAAAGAGCTGTAACATTAGGTGAAAATGAAGATTTGTTTGCCGAAGGAATTATCGACAAAGCACGCAACTTAATTCCTGATAAATACAAAACGCAATTTTACGTGGAGTCCCGCTATAAAAACACCCAAATTTATGGCTACGTGGATGGCGTCGGAGAACATGTCGCCTTTGATTTAAAGAGCACATCATTCTACGAACCCGGCAGATTTTTAAAGAATCACCAAAACCTGTATTTATTGGGTCTGCAGAAATTTGGTATTGAACAACTCGACTACGTCATTACGGATTTTACAGATGTATATGTAGAATCCTATCATCTAAACACCATGGACTTCAATCCATTGTATGAACAAATCGAAAAGTTTACCGCTTTTTTAGAAGAGAACAAGCGATTCATTCGAGATAAAAAGATTGTTGATCGCAAAGCGAATGACAACCAACTTTCCCTTTTTGAATAATTAGCTGATCCATTCAAGCAGCGCGCGCATTTCTTGAATTTGGATCTCACATGATGAAGCTACATTTCGCTGATTCAAATGAATCCCTGCAATTCCTGCCAGTGCTGCCCCATGAATATCAATGACCGGATGATCTCCAATCATTAAAGCCTCATCTGGTTTAACTCCCGCTATTTGCAAGGCAAAATTAAAAAATTCAGGAGCCGGTTTTTTGTGACCAGTAGTCTCAGAAGTAATCACCTCTTTAAATAAATGACGCATTCCGGCACCCTCAATTTTAACCCATTGTATATCATTAAAGCCATTCGTTAAAATATAAAGCGGATATTTTTGAGCCAAAATTTCGACCACCTCAAACGAATCAGCAATCAAATGTGTTTTTCGTGGTGTTTGATATAGATAAGCTTCTGAAAATTCATGCGCCGGCCCATCTATTTTTAGTGACTCAAAAAAACGCACAAATCTAGTTTCACGAAGTGTTTTTTGAGAAATGCGACCCATTTGATAATCCTCCCAAAGCGAATCATTTAGTTGTTGAAATGTATTCCACATAAAATTCTCATCGGCAAGCGGCAGATTGAATGCGTCGAATAATGCTACTAATACTTCGTTTGCATTTCGATCGTGATCCCAAATGGTGTGATCCCAATCAAAAAAAATTGCTTTAGGGGTAAATTTCATCGAACAAAGGTAATAATAAGCTACCTTTGCGCCTATTAAATTCCAAAAGCTATGGAGCATCAACTGCAACTCAAAAGACCGTTGGCCTTTTTCGATTTAGAAACCACGGGAATTATGGTCAATCGCGACCGAATCGTCGAAATATCGATTGCCAAAGCCAATATTGATGGCTCTGTAGAGGTAAAAACGAGACGTGTAAATCCCGGTATTCCAATTCCGTTAGAAGCTTCATTGGTTCATGGAATCTATGATGCCGATGTTCAAAATGAGCCTAATTTCAAACAAGTAGCGAAATCACTAGCCACGTTTTTAGATGGTTGCGATTTAGCTGGATTTAATTCGAACCGATTTGATGTACCTATGTTGGTTGAAGAATTTCTACGGAACGATGTAGATTTTGATATGAAAAATCGAAAATTAGTAGATGCCCAACGTATTTTCCACATGATGGAGCCGAGAAATTTAACAGCTGCTTTCCGATTCTATTGCGACAAGGAGCTGGTAGGCGCACATGGTGCAGAGGCAGATGTGCTAGCTACGTTGGAAGTGCTAAATGCACAAGTAAAACGTTATGCAAATACCAGCATGAAAGATGCTGAAGGAAATGAATATTTCCCGATTCAAAATGATGTAAACAAATTACACGAATTGAGTGCCTCAAACTCAATTGATTTTGCCAATCGAATGGTTTACAACAAAGATCAAATTGCCGTTTTTAATTTTGGCAAACACATTGGTAGACCTATTTTGGAAGTACTTAAATCAGATCCTTCCTATTACGATTGGATGATGAAAGGTGATTTCCCGATGGATACAAAACGAAAATTGACTGAAATTAAATTACAAGGTTTTCAACGTTAGGGACTATAAAATTCAGTTTAATTCGTATTTTTGCCTCGCATAAATGCATTTAAATAACGACTATGCAATCGATTCCAGAAGTATTACGTACAATACCACTAACTCATTACATTCTTGTAAGCTCCGCTTTATTCTGCATTGGAATTTTAGGAGTTTTGACCCGCCGCAATGCAATTATTGTATTCATGGCCGTTGAGCTCATGCTGAATGCTGTCAATTTATTGTTGGCTGCATTTTCATCTTATTTTTCAGATCCAGCAGGTCAAATTTTTGTCTTCTTTATTATGGCAGTTGCCGCGGCTGAAGTTGCTGTAGGCCTAGCCATTATTGTTATGATTTACCGAAACATTCAAAGTATTGATATCGGTGTGCTTAATAAATTAAAAAATTAATTCCAGCACACATTCAATCAGCCTAATCATATGTCATTATTCTATTTAATTCCATTGCTTCCGTTTATTGGTTTTCTCGTAAATGGACTCGCATTCCCCAAATTAAATAAGCAATTAGCCGGTATAATCGGAACCATTCCACCTGTGGTGGCTTTTGCTTTATCCTTGCAATTATTTTTAAATTTTGACGGTCAAACGCAGATTTACACATTAGCCGAATGGATTAAATTGGGCGAATTGTCTATTCCATTTGCTTTTCAAGTAGATCAGTTGTCCCTCCTAATGCTGCTCATTATTACGGGTGTTGGGACGTTAATTCATGTGTATTCGATGGGCTATATGGCGCATGATGCAGGTTTGGGTAAATTCTTTGCCTTTTTGAACCTGTTTATATTTTTCATGTTGATACTGGTTTTAGGTGCTAATTTCACTGTGCTGTTTATTGGCTGGGAAGGGGTAGGACTTTGCTCCTATTTATTGATCGGATTTTGGAACCAGAAAAATAGTTACGGAGATGCGGCGCGTAAAGCGTTTATTATGAATCGTATAGGTGACTTAGGATTCTTAGTGGGTATCTTCTTACTAATTCAAGATTTCGGAACAACGGATTATACGGCTATTTTTTCAGCCATCAGCGAAGGTAATGTTCCTGAAAATGTAGGCTTAATTGCTTTCTGTTTGTTTATCGGCGCCATGGGTAAATCCGCGCAAATTCCGTTGTTTACTTGGCTACCTGATGCCATGGCTGGTCCTACGCCAGTTTCGGCATTAATCCACGCGGCAACGATGGTAACGGCAGGTATCTACATGGTCATCCGTGCCAATGTATTGTTTGAGTTAAGTCCTGACGTATTGCATTTTGTTGGCTGGATTGGCCTTGCTACCGCTTTACTCGGTGCGGCGATCGGTTTATTCCAAAACGATATCAAAAAAGTATTAGCCTATTCTACGGTATCCCAATTAGGCTACATGTTTATGGGATTAGGTGCCTCAGCTTATACGGCATCTTTCTTTCACGTCATGACGCACGCATTCTTTAAGGCCTTATTGTTCTTAGGGGCAGGTTCTGTGATTCATGCGATGTCCGATGAGCAAGACATCCGTAAAATGGGTGGTCTAAAAAGTCACTTACCTATAACTTACATTACATTTTTGTTAGGAACTATTGCTATTGCGGGTATACCTCCTTTTGCAGGTTTCTTCTCCAAAGATGAGATATTAGCTAGCTTATACCATCACGATCCAATTATGTGGTGGTTGGCGATCTTGGGTTCAGCCATGACGTCATTCTACATGTTCCGCGTATTTATTTTAACATTCTTCGGTGAATTCAGAGGTTCGCAAAAACAAGCAGACCATTTGCATGAATCGCCGTGGACAATGACGCTGCCATTGATTTTTTTAGCCATTTTCTCAGTCGGAGGTGGGATCATCAATTTGCCACATTTTGCAGGAGGAAATGAATTTTTAGCCCATTGGTTAGCCCCACTACTTCCTGCAGCTGGTGAGGCCGCCGAAGTTAATTTCCTAAGCTTAGAAGGAGGCGCGCCACTATTAGCTGCATTTTTACCTGCGGCGCTGGCAATCTACGTTTTTGGTATGCAGAAATCTGTCCCAGGATCAGATGAATCAGTGACTGGAATTCAAAAAGTTATATACCATAAATTCTATATCGATGAATTGTATGACATGCTGATTGTTCGCCCAATTAGCCTTTTGAGTAATTTCTTGCATCAAATTTTCGAGTTTTTAGTTTTGGATTTAATCGTTGAGGGCGTAGGCAAAGTTGTTCAATATGCTTCTACAGAATTCCGACGGATCCAAACAGGGAACGTAGGCTACTATATTTTTATGATTGTTATTTCAGTAACTGTCATTTTATTTTTGGGTCTAAAGACTTGGATTTTATAATCTTTAATCGACGCTAAAGGCATGTATTTACTTTTTATTCTTTTATTTCCACTTGCACTAGGTAGCTTTTTACTACTAGCTAAACCTAAAAATGCATTTGTCATTTCCTTAACTGGGTCAATCATTGAGGCGATTGCAGTGGCATATGTGTTGATTCAATCAAGTCAGTCTCCTAATGCACTCACTATTTCCTATCCATGGATTCCAGAAGCAGGGCTTTCATTTTCACTTTGGGTAGATGGGATTAACGGGATATTGATTGGATTGACCGGTCTTTTAATTCCATTTATTGTAGGTAGCACGGCAAATACAGAAAAAGCCAATAATCCTGTTTATCAAGGATTAATCTTAACCATGCAAACTGCTTTAATAGGATCCTTTTTAGCGAAAGATGCATTCTTATTCTACTTTTTCTTTGAAGCATCCTTGTTGCCCATTTATTTCCTTTCAGCAAAATTTGGCGGAGAAAATCGCATTGCCATTACATTTAAGTTTTTTGTCTACACACTCTTTGGTTCGCTATTCTTGTTGATCGGCCTAATCTACGTGTATCTGCGTACACCGGGTGCAGTAGGTTCCTCGGATATCGATGTACTGATTGAGACGGCGCGAAGTTTACCTGCGACTTCTCAAAACTATTTGTTTCTAGCATTCTTTATTGCGTTTGCAATCAAGATGCCCATTTTCCCTTTCCACACGTGGCAACCAGATACCTACACAACTTCCCCAGCACAAGGAAGTATGTTGCTCGGAGGAATCATGTTAAAAATGGGTACCTATGGCGTGATTCGACTTGTATTACCCATGTTCCCATTGGGACTCATCACGTGGGGAACAAGCGTTATGATTCTTTCCATCATTGGTATTATTTATGGTTCAATTATCGCAATCCAACAAAAAGATGCAAAGCGTTTAATCGCTTATTCTTCTTTTGCACACGTAGGGCTTATGTCGGCAGGTATATTAACCGGTAGTTTGGCAGGGATTCAAGGAGCTTTGTACCAAATGCTTTCGCATGGTATAAATATCGTGGGATTATTTTTCATCATTGAAATCATTGAACGCAGAACAAAAACACGCGAACTAGCACAATTAGGAGGAATTACACAAGCATCATACCTGTTGAGCGTGGCATTTGTTGTCTTAAGCTTAGGCTCTGTTGCCTTGCCGTTAACGAATGGATTTATCGGCGAGTTTTTATTATTAAAAAGTGTCTTTGATCAAGACATGTGGATGGGAATAATTGCTGGGATTACCATCATATTGGGAGCGGTTTACACATTACGCTTAATTCAGAAAAGTATGTTTGGTAATGTTTCGCGTATGACAAAAGAATTTGAAGATTTAACATCAGCAGAAAAAATGGTCTTAGTGCCGCTAATTATCCTTGTACTCTTGGGCGGAATTTTCCCTCAAACCGTACTTAATTACAGCGCAGAAAGCGTGGAGAAATTAACGCAATTACTTAACTAAGATCTATAACGCATCTATTATGACGGCTATTATTGCTTTATCAATTTTTGGAATTAGTAATCTATTTTTAGGTTTTTGGCTTTCAAGAAAAACCATTCAAACATTCACGTTAGGTTTTTTAGCCATTAGCATGGGCTTAACAGTGGCGGATTGGAATCATGAATATCTGTGGTTCGGTAATATGTTCCGCTCGACGAACACCTCGATTAATTTTAGTATCATAATTCAATTAGCTGCGTTTTTTGTCGTTGCATTTTCGAACGCATTTGGCCAAGATGACGAACATACGCATCCGGCTGAATACTATGCCATCATGTTATTCTCGGTTGTAGGTGCTATTCTCATGGTTTCCTTCGACCATTTAATCATGCTGTTCGTAGGCTTGGAAATTCTTTCTGTTTCCATGTATGTTTTGACAGGCTCCGACAAACGTAATTTACGATCTAATGAGGCTGCAATTAAGTATTTGTTAATGGGGGCTTTTGCTACGGGTATTTTACTATTTGGCATTACCTTAGTTTATGGAGCTACGCGCTCATTTTATGTTGCCAATATAGCCAATGCGATTGCAAGTACTCCGAAAGAATCTATGCCAACATTCCTCTATGCAGGTATTTTGCTTATGCTTGTAGGTATGCTTTTCAAAGTTTCAGCAGCTCCTTTTCATTTTTGGACGCCAGATGTATATGATGGGGCGCCCACTATCTTTACGATGTTTATGTCCACAGTCGTGAAAACAGCAGGTTTTGCGGCATTATTTCATGTATTTTCAGGCATGTTTGGTGGGTTATATAATACGTGGGCACTGCCAGTATATTTTATAAGTATGTTGACCTTAGTGGTCGGTAATGTGACGGCGGTATTCCAACAAAGCATGAAGCGCATGTTAGCCTATTCTAGTATCTCACACGCGGGATATATGTTGATGACGGTATGTTCCAACCAGGCCACGACGACATCGACGATACTTTATTATTCATTAGCTTATACATTGGCAACAGTAACAGCTTTTGCGATTTTCAAAATCGTTTCAGAATACCAAGCAGGCCGGGTGGAAAAACCCGAAAACTTTCAAGCTTTTGAAGGTTTGGCAAAGCAGAATCCATTACTAGCATTTTGCTTGACTATATCACTATTATCGCTTGCAGGTATACCATTAACGGGTGGATTTTGGGGAAAGTTTTTTGTTTTTGTAGATACGTTCCACCGGAACATTACCTATTCAATTATCGTAGCTATATTAATGTCGGCCGTAGGTATTTACTATTATTTCAAAGGAATCATTTCTGCTTATTTTAAAACGAGCGAAATGGAAACGATTCAAATCCCCGTTTTATATAAATTAGCTTTAGTTATCAGTACAGTAGGAACACTTGTACTAGGTCTTTATCCTACATTCGTTAAAACTTTATTTTAAGCAGCTATTGATTTGAAGAAGCAAACCAGCCTATTTAATCGCAAAGATTTACTCGCATACTTTATCATTGCGGGAATTGGGGCTGTGATTCAATTATTAGCAGGAGGATTATTGAAGGATTGGTTTCGTATGTCATACGAATCTACCATTTTACCCGCTTACTTCGTTTCGCTGATCGTAGGCTTTATCCTAACCAAATTATTTGCATTTAATGCGCGTCAGACAAAACAGACGCAGCGCGAAATGATTAAGTTCTTACTCGTTGCCACATTTTCGGGATTTGTAACTTGGATTTTTAGCGTCATGCCTTATTCCATTATTTCGCGTTCGTATGCTGACTATTTCGTTCAAATACCATACTCCATTAAACGCATTAATGTAACGCAAGTGGGAACTACCGTTAATGGAATGGGATTTAGCTTTATGTCGAACTATGTTTTACACAAATCCTTCACCTTCAAAAGCAGCGGGTTTTACGACCGATTTAAGGATTTAATCAAGTAAACTTGCCATATTTTCTCCACGTATTATACTCAATCTTAAGTAAACCTTAAGATTTCTTAAAAATAGAACTTGATTTCTAGCAAAATGAGGCACTTTTTGGCAAAATAATCGCCAAACCTTAAAAAAATCTTAAAAAAAATTGCAAATCTTTGGGGAATCTAAATTTTCCTACTACTTTTGGAACTCAAACCTTAAAATATTACAAAAATGAAAAAAGTATTCGCTTTAGCTTTCGTTGCTGGTATGGTAACTTTAGCATCTTGTGGTGAGAAAAAAACTGAGGCTGCTGCTGATTCAGTTGCTGTTGATACTGCTGCTGCTGCACCAGTTGATTCTGCTGCTGCTGACACTGCTGCTGCTGACACTGCTGCTGCTAAATAATTTTAGCCAAGCTACTCAAAAGAGTCCTTCACTTGTGGAGGACTTTTTTTATTCCCCCGAATGACGAAAAGCAAAAAAATAGAATCATTCTTTGATCACTTCCCCCCTGAAGTGGCTGAATATTGCTTTCAGTTATGGCAAGACCATCCATTCGACTTCATTGTTTCAAAAGCACGCGGTACGAAACTTGGTGACTTCCGCTATTCTCCTACCAAAGGCTATCAAATTACGGTCAATCACAACTTAAACCCGTATGCTTTTTTAGTCACTTACATACATGAAGTGGCACACCGGGTGACATACGATATCCATAAAAGTAAAGTAAACCCACATGGAAGCGAATGGAAACGTAATTTCTATGAACTATTTGAGCCTATTTTAGACGAGGAATTATTACCCGCATCGCTCGTTCAAGTATTAAAGAAATACCTTCAAAACCCAGCCGCTACCTCTACAGGCTATACCCCACTTGTGAATGTATTAGCAACATTCGATTCCCATCCAGCCATAGGTACTCGGCTTATTGATTTAGAAGAAGGAACTGTGTTCCAACTAAAAAACCTGATCCTCATCAAAGGGAAACTTCGCAGAACACGCTACATTTGTCAAGACACTCAATCAGGGAGAAACTATCTAGTTGCCAAAAACGCATATGTACAACCGCAAGAACCTTTGGCGTAAATTCAAGTTTATTGGCATTTTACTCGTTGGACTACCCCTTGCAACCTATTCGCAATCTCCTTTCAAACAAGGTACTTGGCATCGGATAGCGATTGCTAACTCCGGATTCTATCGAATCGATCAAGCGTGGTTGCGTAAACAAAATATTACTGGAGACATCCGGAACATCGGACTCTATACAGCTGCGCCCGGAATGCTTTTGCAAGATCCCGCAAAATCGCCCACAAATAACTTGTATCCAGTTCCGGCTTCCTTAGAAGAGTCAGGCCAACTAATTTTTTGGGGAGAATCACCAAATGAACTTCAATTTGACACAAAATCTACTTCCTGGAATCAAACAACACATGCATATTCCGACTCTAGCTATTATTATTTACGCACAGACGACCCAAAGCCCCTGCGCATTAATTTAGTAAGACCATCAAAGGGTAATGGAAGTCCACTCAACTTCGCCACCACACTTTCACGTTACGAACCGGAAAAGAATAATCTCATACAATCCGGACGTATCTGGCTGGGAGATGCCCTTTACGGATCAGGAAATTTAGCCCTACAATATGCGCTAAAAGATGTTCAAGATGGTTTACCTGCAGAGCTAAAAGCTCGGTTTTATGCAGGCGCTACTAGCGCAAGTAAATTCACACTATCTATTCCAGGGAATAGCCCCATTTCAGCCGAAATTCCAGCAATATCCGGAAATAGATACGATCAAAAAGCATTTTTTTCAGATGTTAAACAGCCCATCAATGTGGCTCCAGTTAGCTCAAATTGGAATTGGAATATCTCCTATCAAGCAACTTCAGGAACTGGATATGTAGATTATATTCAGCTTACTTATGCCCGAAAATTTAATGCCAATACGGAGCTACCACTTTACTTGTTTACCAATACACGAGATACAACGGCCAACTTACAAATACCGAATTTGCAACCTACCAGTCTGATTTGGTTTAAAAATGGACAAAATGATTGGCAAAAAATACAAGCTCCTGGAACAGAGATGGAAATTCGTATTTCTCCTGGAAGCCAATTAGCCCTCGGAAATACAAGCCTGGCGTCATACCCTGTTTTGCGTGATCGGATTTCGAATCAGGACCTCCTGGCGCAAGATCCAAAACTACAACTCATTATCATTACAAGCCCGCCTTTACGCTCGGCTGCAGAAAAACTGGCTAAATTCAAGTCAGACATCCAAAAAATTCCTACCCAAACAGTTACAACCACCCAAATTTACCATGAATTTTCAGGAGGGAAACAAGATGTGAGTGCCATAAGAAATTACTTACAAGCATTGTCTAAGCAGACAGCTTTGCGGTATGTATTAATTTTAGGTGATGCCTCGATAGACTACAAAGGCAAATCGGCCGTTGCCAGTGCCCTGGAAAAAAGCTGCTATGTACCTACCTATCAAAGTCTCGAATCCACGCAACCACTCATGAGTTATTCATCAGACGATTACTTTGGAATTATAGATTCGCAAGCTGGTGACTGGGAAAATACACAACCGAATCTCCAATTGGCTGTTGGTCGAATTCCTTCAAAGAATCCCGATGAGGCGAACATGTTCGTTCAAAAATTAACTGACTACCAAAGCAAACCATCAGTAGCCACCAAACGGCCCTATCGATTTAGCTGGGTTGCAGATGACGGTGATTTTTCGATTCACATGCAAGATGCGGAAGACTTTTCGACCAGTATGCAATCGAGTAATTTGGCATTCGATTATCAGAAAACTTATTTGGATCAATTCCCCATGGAAGTTACGAATGGTCAATTCACCTCTAATGCTGCCAAAAAACAAGTGCTTTCCCTATTTGCACAAGAAGCCGATTTCATCCATTTTGTTGGCCACGGTTCCGAAAGTGGATGGACTGATGAAAAAATTCTAACCAACAATGATCTTGTTGGCCTAAAAAATAGTCAAAACCTTCCCATCTTACTTACGGCAACTTGTCAGTTTGGTCGGTTCGATGATCCTAACCAACTTTCAGGAGGAGAAATAGCCTTGCTTTCTCCGCAGGGAGGATCTATTGCACTAATCAGTACAACAAGACCAGTATTTCAAAGTAGTAATTACTTGTTTGGGAAGGCGTTTTACAGCTTTTTAAAAGCAAATCTTAGAAACTCGGAATACCGGCTAGGTGACTTGTTTCGAGATACAAAAAATGCCAGCAAAACCGGAGTCATTAATCGGAACATCAGTTTGCTGGGAGATCCGAGTAGCCCTTTACCTTGGCAAAGTTCCCAGATTATTATTTCGGCCGATGGTGATAATTATACGGCTAAATCAGAAAGTCCGGCCGACGGCCAAGTGACGGCCTACTATTATTCCGAAAACTCGAAAGTAAAAACGCTAGGCACAAAAGGCGATGCCTTTAGCTATTTGGCTCCAGGAAAACTCATAGGCAAGTCGGCGCATACCATGAAACAAGGCAATGTATCTATCTCGGGAAACAGTATTCCTTCATCAGGGGGGAAAATAGAGCTAAAGCTTATTGGCCAATCGAATACAGGCATGCCCATTTCTGGATACCAACTGGTTGATAAAAAACAAACCACCCTACCAGATACAAAAGCCCCGGTTATACAAATTTCATTTCCTGATGAACCCAAGCAAAATAAAGTCTCTTCCAATCCGATGGCACTTATCAATATTTCAGATGAACAAGGACTGCGCTGGCTAGGGCCCATGAATGAACCAGCCTATTTGACACTAAATGATACGCTACGAATTCCCATATTACCTTTTTGGGAGCCCACGGTAGATTTACCCAATCAAGGTAGCATGCGCTATCGACTAACAAATTTGTCTCCTGGCGCCTATACATTACGTGTGAATTGTTGGGACACTAACAATAATGCCGGCCAACAATCGTTGACATTCACGGTAGAAGAAAATTCATCAAGTCGGCAGCGTTGGATCTTATTCCCGAATCCGGCTAAAGTAAAAATGACTTTCCGAACAGAGGTAACCCGAATTTGGAGCAGCGATCGATATGAACTTGAGATTTTTAATTTGATGGGTGAAAAAATCTATACGCAAGCTGGTAGTTTAACTCCTTTCGGCGGGCAAGAGTCGGGATTTGAGTTTTCGGTGGATATGCTAGGAACAGGATTTGTGGGCTTTGTTAAGATAAATATACGTGACAGTCAAGGTAAAATCATCGAAACAGTTAAATCTAAAATATTGACCCTAAAATAAATTTTGACAAAGATTTTTTTCAAATTTCAAACAATTACCTTAAAAATAACTATTTTTGAATCTAGCTTTAATGCTAAGAGACTCTCTTATAAATTTAATACAATGACAACGAATAATTCGATCATCCAAAAAGTAGTTTTTACTTTAGTTGCTGTATCTATTAGCACGCTAACCTTTGGACAATTACCAACTACCGTATTGGGCCAAACGAACGCAGGTCGCGTTCCAACTCCTACGATGTTGTTTTTAAATGTTTCTCCTGATGCGCGTTCTGCAGGTATGGGTGATGCAGGTGTTGCCATTTCTTCAGACGTTAATGCAATTTACTGGAATCCAGCAAAACTTGCGACGGCAGATAAAGACCTTGGATTTGCTATTTCATACACTCCTTGGTTGCGTAATTTAGTAAATGACATGGCATTGTATAACATTGCAGGGTACAAGAAAACATCAAAAGATCAAGCATTTGGTTTCTCAATCAACTACTTTGATCAAGGCTTATTTCAAGCTACAACAGCCAATGGTACAAGTGCAGGAAACTTTAATTCGAAAGAATATGCCTTAACTGTCGCACATGCGCGTAAATTGTCAAACGCGTTGTCATTAGGGGTAAATCTAAAATACATTAACTCAAATTTAACTGGTGGCTATCAAGCGCAAGGCTCTCAAATGAAGCCTGCTCAAACAGTTGCTGCTGATTTAGCATTATACTGGAACTCAGTTACAGAGAAAAATTGGAACTTAACTTATGGTTTAGTTTTATCTAACATTTCTGGTAAAGTTTCTTATGGTGGCTTAGATAAAAACTTTATCCCAACAAACCTACGTGTAGGTGTTGCTGGAGTAAAGAACATCGACGAAAAAAACAAATTGACTTTAACGTTAGATTTAAACAAACTAATGGTTCCAACGCCACAGTCAGTTGATGCAAACGGAGCAGTAACAGGTACAGATCCTAATAACACAACGGCAATTGGTGGAATCTTTGGTTCATTATTTGATGCTCCAGATGGGTTCGGTGAAGAATTAAAAGAAGTGACTGCTTCTTTGGGTGCTGAATACCTTTATAACAATACATTTGCGATTCGCGGTGGTTACTTCAATGAAAGCTCGATGAAAGGTGATCGTAAATATTTCACCATGGGTGTAGGATTTAAACTAGACCAAAAATATGGTTTTGATTTTGCTTACCTAGTACCAACAGGTTCTAGCAGCCCATTAGCGAACACATTACGTATTTCATTATTGGCTGCAATCAACCAAGAAAGAAAATAATTTAACGATTATCGTTCATCAAATGACATCTCTCGGGATGTCATTTGTGTTTTATGCCTATTCCTAAATGCACATGCTTGATCGGACTATTGCTCCCCCATCCTATCCAATTAATTGGGTTCAATTTCCTACCACTCAAACGTATACAACCGCCCATGGAGTAAATATTCATTCCATCTCACTTGGCGAGCAGCCCGTGTTTAAATTTGAGTATACCATTCAAGCAGGCGAAACTGAAGCTATTAAAGCAGGCGTGGCTAGCTTAACTGCTATGCTGATGAAACGCGGAACACAACAGCATACTGCCCAAGAATTAAATCAGAAATTCGACTTCTTCGGGGCATTCTGGGATGTACAATCAAGCCTAGACCATGCCACGTTCACAGTCTATGGATTAACGAAGCACTTCGAGTCACTAATGCCCTTGGTTTTTGAAATTATTCAACATGCCACTTTCCCCCAAGAGGAATTTGAGAAAGAAATCGCAATTGAAATCCAAAAGAGTAAATTAAACTGGCAAAAAACAGCCTTTAGTGCCAGTCAGATTTTTCGCTCGCAACTATTTCCTAGTGATCCTTATGGGCGCGTTAGTAAAGCAGAAAGCCTTCAGCAAGTTACGCGCACCGATTTAGTTGATTTTCATCAGAACTATTGGCTTGGGCAAAAGCCGACCATATTTCTTTCGGGTCAAATAAGCGCTGATGCCATCGCGACAGTCGCCTCATTTGTGGATCAACCTAGCAAGTCAAAAATTACTACAAATGACCGACCAGCCATCGTTTCCACTCCAGCCATTTGTACGCACGAGTCGCGCGAAAATGCCCTACAATGTTCGATTCGCATGGGGCAAGTGAGCATGAATCGCCAGAATCCTGATTATTACAAGTTCAGCGTATTGAATACCATGTTAGGTGGATTTTTCGGATCTAGGCTACAAAAAAATATTCGGGAAGAAAAAGGATTTACGTACGGAATTTCTTCTTCCATTGTCCCGTTAAAGCGGGCGGGCTACTGGGCAGTAGGAACAGACGTAAATAAAGAAAATGCAGCTGAAACGTGTAGTGAAATCCGGAGAGAAATTCAGGAACTCCAGCAAAATTTAGTCTCTACTGATGAACTTGAGATTGTCAAAAACTATTTGATGGGCAGCTTTACAGGGGAACTGACTCAAGCGTTTGATATTGCCGACAAACTTAAAGTAATCTATTTGGAAGGATTGCCACTTGATTTTTACGATCATTTCCAGCATCAAATCATGGCATGTACCCCAAAAGATTTGAGAGAACTAGCAAATCAATATCTAGATCCCTCAAATCTTCACGAGGTAATTGTAGGCGCAATTTAGAATCGCGCCAATTCGCGGAATTCATTCACACGACCCTCTAAATCATGGTCAGTGATTTCTAACAAACGTTCCGTACCGAATTTCTCTACACAGAAAGATGCCATAGCTGATCCATAAACGATCGCCTTACGCATATTCTCAAAGGAGATATCATCCGTTTTTGCCAAGTAGCCAATAAAACCACCCACAAACGTATCACCAGCACCTGTTGGATCAAATACTTCCTCAAGCGGCAATGCAGGGCAATAAAACATATTGGAACCTTGGAACAAAAGTGCACCATGCTCTCCTTTTTTGATTATAAGTGTTTTAGGCCCCATCTCCATGATTAATTTAGCCGCAGTGCGCAACGAATATTGCTCAGATAATTGGCGTGCCTCCTCGTCATTAATACAAAGCACATCAACCATCTTCAGCACACGCTTCAAATCATCCATCGCTACATCCATCCAAAAATTCATGGTATCCATCACCACTAACTTAGGGCGTTTGGTAAGACCTTCGATTGCTTCGATTTGTACTTGAGGCGTCAAGTTACCCAACATTAAGTATTCGCAATCTTGATAGCTTGCAGGAATCACAGGTTTGAAATCAGCCAATACATTTAAGTCAGTCACCAACGTATCCCGAGAATTCATATTGTTGTGATATTTACCTGCCCAGAAAAAGGATTTCTCTCCTGCCTTAATTTGGAGACCGTCTAGGTTAATTCCTTTGGATTCCAATGTATCCATGTAAGCTTGCGGAAAGTCATCGCCGACAACAGCAACCACATTTACTTTGGGCTGAAAAAATGCAGCAGACAAAGCAATGTATGTACATGATCCACCGATAATTTTATCTGTTTTGCCATAAGGCGTTTCGAGTGCGTCGAACGCAACTGTTCCAATTGTTAATAAACTCATATAAGGTGATTTTAGCCTACTTTAGCACACCGACTAAACGGCTGATTGGGGTTAAAAAATAAACGATAAGTAATATATGTTTTGTCATTTGTCGCACCTAGCTGTGAGACAAACCGCAGCATTTTTGGATTAAAATCTCCGACCCAGTTCATGTCCATGGTCGTATAAGGATAAAAAGGATTTTCACGTGCTGCCGTACGGAAACGCAATGCAATAGCGGATTCGACGCCTTTCCCTTGATGTTCAGGTACAACGCCAAAAATCAATCCACACGTACGCGTCAGCGTACCGCGAAGCTTTAACAGAACGAACTTGATCATACCCCAAACATTCAATTTTCCATTTAAATGTTTAACGATTTGATTCAAATCAGGAATCACAATAAAAAAGGCAACAGGCTCTCCATTGGGGCCATAAGCGAACCAGAGTAATTGTTCGTCGATGATAGGCTTCATTTTCTGCACCAACTTTTGCGCTTGTTCGGAGGACATAGCAGAAACACCAGGAAACTTAGACCATGCCGCGTTAAAGATGATTCGAAAATCTTCAGCATACTTAGGCAGGTTCGACTTTTCAATATGTTTAAACGTATAATCCGGATTCTGATAAATCCGTTCAGCTTTTTCTTCGATTCCCGCAGTCACATTGGCTCCCGTGATGGAAGACACAAAAACATGCTGCTTAAAGTAATCTTGAAATCCGTAAGCTTCAAAAAAATCAATGTAATAAGGCTTCGTCCAAGGCATTTTATACGTTGGCTCATACTCCCAACCCTGAACCATTAAACCCCAAAAACTATCCCGTTCTCCAAAATTGATTGGACCGTCCATGCCTTCCATTCCTTTGGAAATAAGCCATTGCTTGCAAGCATCAAATAAAGTGAATGCCGCAACTTGATCTTCAATACATTCAAAAAATCCCATGCCCCCCACAGGTACTTCATCGGATGTTTTCGAATAAAATGCAGCGACACGACCAATGGTTTTACCCGCGTCATTAAGCAATATCCAGCGGATAGCTTCGCCGTTTTTAAACTGTGTGTTTTTTTTCGGATCAAATATTGACTCAATATCGGAATCTAACGGACGAATCCAATTCGGATCTGTCGCATATAGTTCTACGGCAATTCTTAAAAATTCTCGTTTAAGAGCTCTATCGTCCCCTATTTCCTTTAAAACCATATTGGCGAAAGCATTTTTTGACCAAAAACATACAAAGATAATACAATTCGCAAGCCCCTCATTTGTTTGGTGAATTAAAAGAATACGATTAATTTTAATTCCTTATACAGAACCCAGATCCGGTATTCATGCAGCCACTCAAAATATACAACACCCTAAGTCGAGAAAAAGAAATCTTCGAAGCGATCAATGCGCCACATGTGGGATTGTATGTTTGTGGGCCAACGGTCTACAATTATGCTCATTTAGGCAATATTCGAACATTTACCTCCTTTGATATCCTGCATCGCTATTTGAAAAAAATTGGCTATAAAGTACGCTACGTCCGCAATATTACGGATGTGGGCCACTTAGTAGGTGACGGTGATGAGGGCGAAGACAAAATTGGCAAAATGGCCAAATTGGAGAAACTGGAGCCCATGGAAATTGTCCAGCGGTATACCAATGATTTTCACGAAGTGCTGCAAAAATTCAATTTATTGCCTCCTAGCATTGAACCGACGGCTACGGGACACATCGTGGAACAAATTGAAACCACAAAAACCTTGCTCGATAAAGGCATGGCGTATGAATCGAATGGCTCTATTTATTTTGACATCGAGGCCTACAACAAACAAGGAGGCGATTACGGTAAATTATCGGGACGTATTTTAGATGATTTATTGACCGAAACACGTGATTTAGACGGCGTAGGCGAAAAGCGTAGCCCACTCGATTTCGCGCTTTGGAAAAAAGCATCTCCTGAACATATCATGCGCTGGCCATCTCCTTGGGGAGACGGATTTCCAGGTTGGCACCTCGAATGTACCTGTATGAGCCATAAATATCTAGGTGACACCTTTGATATTCATGGAGGTGGTATGGACTTAAAATTCCCACACCACGAATGTGAAATCGCGCAAGCGAAGGCCGCACATGGTCGTGAACCTGTACGTTATTGGATGCACACCAATATGCTTACGGTCAATGGCCAAAAAATGAGCAAATCGCTTGGGAATTCATTTTTACCTAATGAATTAATCACAGGGAATCATCCACTTTTGGAACAGCCATACAGCCCCATGACGGTACGTTTCTTTATGTTGCAATCGCAATATAGAAGCACCTTAGATTTTTCAAACGACGCCTTAAAAGCCGCCCAAAAAGGCTATAAGCGTATGGCCAATGGATTGCGCATCATCAAATCAATGACATTCCCATCCGAAACCATAGAGGCTACGGACGAAACAGTATTAGCTGAGATTCATGCCGATATCCAAGGATGCTACGACGGGATGAATGATGACCTAAATACGGCCGTAACAATTGCCAGCCTATTTTCGTTATTAAAGAAGATTAACCAATTGTATACCGGCCAGCTAAGTTTTGAACAAATAGGCCAAGCCGGATTTGATGCTTTAAAAACTAATTACATCAGCTTTATGGAGGATGTATTAGGTTTACTTGAAGAGTTCCCTGAAAATCAGGACCAACTAATCAAAGGCATGTTGCAATTGTATCAAGACTTTAAGGCCAACCGTCAATATGACAAAGTGGATGAGATACGAGCCAGTTTCAAATCCATGGGCCTTTTAATTAAAGACATGAAAACCCGCATCGACTGGGGCTACGAGGAATAAATATGTTTAGAGATTTAACACCCAACGTTCGTTTATTGATTCTCATTAACGTAGGTATGTTTCTGGCCAAATCGTTTTTGCCAGATGAATACTTAAGTTTACATTATTTCGGCGCGAAGGATTTTTATCCATTTCAGCTTGTTACCTATATGTTTGTGCATGGCAGCTTTTTTCACCTGCTAGGCAACATGTTCGGACTTTATATGTTCGGTTCTTTACTCGAGCGGATATGGGGAGCTCAGCGATTTCTTTTCTTCTATTTTTTCTGTGGGATTGGTGCTGGTATGCTCTATGTGGGGATCCAACATTTTGTAGATTTTGCAGATATTCGACGTGCAACTGAACTCGTTTTAAGTAATCCTAGCTCATTTAATTTAATGGACTATGCGCAGCATTATGCTGTCATTGGATCTCCGCAAGGTGTCGCGCTCAATATCGAATGGGTACATGCAAACTATGACGAATACATTAATCGTAGTATTTTAGGAGGGGCCTCAGGATCAATATTTGGCATATTAATGGCGTTCGGGTACCTATTTCCGAATTCAGAGATGTTTTTGTTCCCACTTCCTATCCCCATCAAAGCTAAATACTTTGTGAGTTTTTATGGATTGTATGAGCTGTATCAAGGCATCCAACAATACGAAGGAGATAATGTTGCTCACTTTGCACATATTGGCGGAATGATTTTTGCCGTGATTTTATTAAAATTTTGGGGAACAAAACGAAATAATTTCTATTGATATGCGGAGCATTTGGCAAGATATGAAGTTAGTATTCCAGCAGCCCAATCGCGGTCTGATGCAATTGATCGTGATCAATGTAGGAATTTTTATTGCCTTAATGCTTACAAAAGTTACCCTCATTCTAGTAGGGAAATCTGAGTTTTTTGAATCTTTTTTAGAACAACTAACCTTATCTTCCGCATTCGCTGAATTCAGTCGGAAACCATGGACTTTTCTAACCTATTTTTTCATCCACGTTGACCTCATGCATGTAGTTTTCAACATGCTCTTTTTATACTGGTTTGGACAAATTTTACAGGATTTTTTAGGTCAAAACAAGACGATTCAATTATATTTCATCGGGGGCCTAGCGGGTGCGGTCACCTACATTGGCGCCTTGAATACCATCCCATATTACCTGAATCAAGGCCCCATGTTTTTAATGGGGGCATCGGCAGGCGTATATGCGATCGTGACTGCGGCTGCTACATTACGGCCAAATTACACAGTCCATTTGTTTTTAATTGGGCCCATTGCAATCAAATATATTTCAGGATTCTATGTCATCTGGTCCGTGCTAGAAAGCGTCGGATCCAATGGCGGGGGGAATATCGCTCATTTAGGAGGAGCGCTCGTAGGAGTACTTTTTGCCTTATATAGTAAACGCACACATACGGCCACCCAGCAAATAGAAAAAGTGCTGACTTATGTAACGGTCGCTGCGCAAAAAACTGTGTCGACCACAACATCAGAAGTGGTTGACGAAGAGGAACTTAACCAAATTTTAGATAAAATTTCCAAATCTGGATTTGATAGTTTGAGTAAAATAGAGAAAAAGAGATTGTTCC
Source organism: uncultured Aquirufa sp. (assembly GCA_964618445.1). GTDB lineage: Bacteria > Bacteroidota > Bacteroidia > Cytophagales > Spirosomataceae > Aquirufa. Next base: position 61,073 of record CAZUAZ010000001.1, read on the forward strand.
AAGCGAGTCAAAAAAATGAATAAGCCATAAAAACATTTTTACCTTTGTGTGGTTAATCTTTCACTTGAATAAATTTATATCGTGTCAACCCAATTCCCAGCCGGGCCTTTACTGAGCAAGATTCAATCCCCAGCGGATTTGCGCAAGCTTCCCGCGGATCAGCTTCCCGCTGTATGCCAGGAATTGAGACAATATATCATCGATCATGTTTCCGTCAATGGAGGCCACTTCGGCGCATCTTTAGGTGTCACAGAATTAACCGTAGCGCTACACTATGTTTTTAATACCCCCGACGACCAGTTGGTGTGGGATGTAGGTCATCAAGCGTATGGACATAAGATTTTAACGGGCCGACAGCCTGTATTTCATACGAACCGACTTTTCGGAGGAATTAGTGGATTCCCGAAACGTTCAGAAAGCAAGTATGATGCATTCGGAGTAGGACATTCAAGTACGTCCATTTCTGCTGCTTTAGGTATGGCAGTTGCATCGCGATATAAGAAAGAATTCAATCGCCAGCACATTGCCGTTATTGGCGATGGTTCCATGACAGCGGGTATGGCGTTCGAAGCCATGAATCATGCAGGAGATATTCCTAACAACATGTTGATCATTTTAAATGATAACTGCATGGCCATTGATCCCAATGTAGGTGCATTAAAGGAATATTTAACAGATATTACCACCTCCCATACCTACAATAAGGTGAAGGATGATGTGTGGAATTTACTAGGCAAAATGTCCACTTTTGGGAAGTCTGCCCAGGAAATTGTTTCCAAAATAGAAAATGGATTAAAAGCTACTTTGTTGAAGCAAAGTAACTTATTCGAGTCCCTTAACTTGCGTTATTTCGGTCCCATTGATGGCCACGATGTGGATAACCTAGCGACAGTTCTGCGCGATTTAAAGGATATTCCCGGACCCAAAATTTTGCATTGCATCACGACAAAAGGCAAAGGGTACTCGTTGGCCGAAAAAGATCAAACCCTCTGGCATGCGCCGGGTAAGTTTGATAAGATAACGGGCGAAATTCATAAAAAGACATTTGATAATCCACAGCCGCCTAAATACCAGGAGGTTTTCGGAAATACCTTACTCGAGCTCGCAGAGAAAAATGAAAAAATCATGGGGGTCACGCCAGCGATGCCTTCCGGATCATCCATGAATATTATGATGCGTGCCATGCCCGAACGTGCATTTGATGTGGGCATCGCGGAACAACATGCCGTGACATTTTCAGCCGGCTTAGCGACACAAGGTTTAACTGTATTTTGCAATATTTATAGTTCCTTTATGCAACGTGGATACGACCAAGTCGTTCATGATGTATGTATCCAAAAGCTACCCGTCATCTTTTGTCTAGATCGGGCAGGACTCGCTGGAGCAGATGGAGCAACACACCATGGCAACTTGGATTTAGCCTACATGCGCTGCATTCCAAATATGATTGTTGCTGCTCCGCGCAATGAACAAGAATTACGCAACATGATGTTTACGGCCCAGCTAGATTCATTTAAGGATTTGGGGATGGCCATGTCGATTCGCTACCCACGTGGCGAGGGTGTTATGCCCGTTTGGCGGACTGATTTTGAGCAATTGGAAATTGGGAAAGGCCAACAAGTCTTAGCGGGAAAACAGGTAGCTGTATTGTCCATTGGCCATATTGGTAATGAGGCAGAAAAAGCGTGTCATTTGTTGCGCGAACAAGGCTTAGAACCTGCTCTATTCGATATGCGTTTCGTAAAACCACTCGATGAAGCTCTATTACATGATGTTTTCAAGACATACCCCTCAGTAATCACCGTAGAAGACGCATCCATTGTAGGAGGCTTCGGTTCTGCTATTGCGGAATTCATGGTAGATAATAGGTATGCCAACCAGCTTATCCGATTGGGAATTCCAGATTCACTCATCGAACACGGCGAACAAGCTGAATTATATCACCTTTGTGGAATTGATTCTGTCGGAATTGCACAAAAAATAGCTGAACTATATCAAGCTAAACCTGCGCAAAAGGCTGTTCACACTGTGGTCCACTAAATTCGCGCACGCTGATTTTTAATCAATTAGCACTTTTCAAAGAAATTATCCCTACCTTTGCACCTTAAATTCCCCGACTAAGGAGAATTTTAATTCATTCAACGCCTACATTTTTATGCAAAGCATTCGTAACATTGCCATTATTGCCCACGTTGACCACGGTAAAACGACTCTTGTGGACAAAATTATTCATGCCTCTAAAATCTTCCGTGAAAACCAAGAATTTGGAGATTTGATCCTAGATAATAACGACTTAGAGCGTGAACGCGGTATTACGATTACGTCAAAAAACGTATCCGTTCGTTACAATGGCGTAAAAATTAACATCATTGACACACCTGGTCACGCCGACTTTGGCGGTGAGGTAGAGCGCGTGCTACGTATGGCAGATGGCGTTATTTTATTGGTGGATGCTTTCGAAGGCCCAATGCCTCAAACACGTTTTGTATTGTCAAAAGCAATCGCATTAGGTTTAAAGCCAATCGTGATTGTCAATAAAGTAGATAAAGAAAATTGCCGCCCAGACGAAGTACACGAAAGTGTATTTGATTTGATGTTTAACTTAGACGCAACGGAAGATCAGTTAGACTTCCCATGTATCTACGGTTCATCGAAGCAAGGATGGATGAGTACAGATTGGAAAAAGCCTACAGATAATATTATTCCACTATTGGATGCGATTATCGAGCACATACCAGCCTCCAAAGTTCAAGAAGGTACGCCTCAAATGCAGATTACGTCATTAGATTACTCATCTTTCGTAGGTCGTATCGCGATCGGTCGTTTAGAGCGTGGAACCTTGACAGAAGGGATGCAAATTTCACTTTGCAAATCAGATGGATCGACTAAGAAAATGCGTATCAAAGAACTTCAAGTATTTGAAGGTCTTGGAAAAGTCAAAGTAGATAAAGTTGAATGTGGTGAGATTTGTGCAATTACAGGTATTGAAGATTTCGAAATTGGTGACACAGTTGCTGATGCAGAGAATCCAGAGGCTTTAGCACGTATCGCGATCGACGAGCCTACCATGAACATGTTGTTCACGATCAATAACTCTCCATTCTTTGGTAAAGAAGGAAAATTAGTAACATCTCGTCACATCCGTGATCGACTGTTCAAAGAGACTGAGAAAAACCTAGCCTTGAAAGTTGTTACGACAGAAAGCGAAGATAAGTTCTTGGTATTTGGACGTGGTATTCTTCACTTGTCGGTGTTAATCGAGACTATGCGTCGCGAAGGATATGAATTACAAGTAGGTCAGCCTCAAGTTATCTTCAAAGAAGGTCCAAACGGCGAGCGCTTAGAGCCCATTGAATCATTGGTTGTAGATGTGCCTGCAGAAGTTGCTGGTAAGGTAATCGAATTAGCTACGCAAGGAAAAGGTGAATTGTTGATCATGGAACCTAAAGGTGACTTACAACACTTAGAATTCAACATTCCATCTCGTGGTTTGATTGGATTACGATCTAAAGTGTTAACCGCGACTTTTGGAGAGGCGATCATGGCACACCGTTTTATTCAATACGAAGAATTTAAAGGGCCGATTCCAGGCCGTATTAACGGTTCATTGATCTCGATGAATACAGGTCCTGCGATTCCATATGCAATTGATAAATTACAAGATAGAGGGGTGTTTTTCATCGATCCAGGTGAAGAGGTATACACAGGAATGGTTGTAGGCGAGCACAATCGTCAAAATGATATTGAGGTCAACTTGCAAGCATCGAAGCAGTTAACTAACATGCGTGCTTCAGGTACGGATTCAAATACCAAAATTGCACCGAAATTAAACTTCTCATTAGAAGAGTGTATGGAATTTATTCAAAAAGATGAATACTTAGAAATTACACCAAAATCTTTACGTATGCGTAAAATTTGGCTAGATCCAAATGAGCGTAAGCGTAACGAGAAGAAACCTAGCTAATATATTTCAGGCTGCCTTCGGGCAGCCTTTTTTTTGATATAAACAGCAGGACTCTCCCCTAAAAACGTTATCCCTTTACTACGGAAACCACGCAACTGACCTAGCCGATAAGCGCTAGGCCGGCGCACAAAATACCAATGAGCTTGTGGCCAAAATTGAAGCCATCGCAAATCGCGAGATGATTTAGAGGGTTCAATAATCAAGTCGGTGATTCCCGCCATCCTGGGCTTGCATGGTTCATGGGCTACATAAAATGTATGCTCGCCAAAACTCCAAGCCTGCGGGAGCTTACGTGAAATTGTATCTTGCACATGTCTTTGTGCGAGCAGGGGAATGACATTTGATTGTACCCAAGCTGGTGACATACCTCCATAAAGAGCAGCATGAGTTCCAGCTATTTGAATGGCGACTGCCTGCGCCTGATGAACCGTGACAAACATTCCATCCGCAGGTGCCCAAAACCATCTGGGTAAACTGATGGCTAACCATAAAATGGATAAACTGTACAATAAACTAACCATTCGAATTCTCCACCATAACCCAACCAAAATAATCGATAAATAATAAGCCCCAAGGACGATAAAATCAAGTTGAAGCAACGGAATTACCGGGTGAAAATAATCAGCAACAAAAAACAGGAGACCATGAAAACAAGTAAAGCAAAGTTCCAATAAGTCCCCCAACCAAGAAATTTCTAGTGGGCTTAACGCCAAAAAAATAAAGCCTACCCCAAGCGTACTACTTGAGATCAGAATCAAGAGCGGGTTTAACAGAAAGAAATGAACTGGATTCGGATATTGATGGAAATAAAAAATAATTAAAGGCCACGTAAGTGCCTGAGCTGCAATGGCCACACACGTGACCTCCCAAAGCTGATTGCAAATCCAAAATCTACTATTGACCATTTTTTTTAGACCTCCTTGAAATAAAATCAAACCCAAAACAGCCATGTAAGACAATTGAAATCCTGCCTGAAATAAATACTGCGGATCCCAAACCAATAGGACTAAACAAGAAAATGCGAGCGTATTCACCGGATGATGGTGTAAGCGAAATGACCTAGCCCCCAAAACAATCGAAAACATCCAAGCCGAACGTAACACGGGACCTGAAAAACCAGTCATACCTGCATATGCCCATAAAAAAAGCATAATCATGAAAAAATGCACCCAAGGCCACCGACGTAAAAACCCGAAAATAAAGGCTATTCCCACATACAAAAACCCCACATGCAAGCCCGAAACAGATAAGATATGAATCGCACCTAACGAAGCATAACGCTGCATCGTTTCGAAATCTATCGAAGACGAAACTCCTAAAAACATTGCCTCCGCAACATCTCGATGGACACCCACAGGCAGGGCACTCCGCAGGGCCAACTGGAAATATTCCCGGCCTTGATTCAACCAATCCCATGTTAGCACAGAACCTCCTAATGGCACCCAATATTCCTTTTTGGCAAATATTTGACCGCCTACCCCCCTTTGCGTATAATACGCTGGCCAGTCCATACCGCCTGGGAAAAGTGGCCTGGCGATAGGGTTTAAATATCCTGAAATTAAATATCGTGCACCCGCTTTAGGTACAGGGGCCGTCTTTTCAACATAAACCATCCAATATCCTGATCCTGTAATCCAGGCCCCCTGATCGCGCAAGGCAATCGCCTTGCCCATGACAGACCAAGTATTTGCCTTTTCGACTGGCTGTCCGTCAACTTGTATCACACACGCACGGGTAGATAAGTCATAAGCTAATGCACTTGGAATCTGCACCTGCCCAAATCGAAAAACACTGAGCGTAATGAATGCAAGCGCAAGTAAAAACTCCGATTGGATTAGACAAATGCAAAGACCACATGTAACCAAGGGAGCCCAAGCCCATAAGGGACAATAGCAAGCCATCAACGTCCCCGCAATCCAATAGATGAGTAAACGAACGTAGGGAAACTGGCTGAAAAATGAATACAAGACCTTAGGCGAAAAGGCCTAAAGGTAGAATTTTTTGATAGCGATATATTCCTCGACTTGTTCAGGAACTAGATATTTTATGGATTGCCCTTGTTGAATGCACGCACGAATGTACGTTGCTGAAATCTGCAAAACCGGCGCCTCGATCCGCGTTACCTGTTTATGCTGCCATAAATCACTCTTGGGCTCCTCCCCTCTAGGGTATACGAAAAGCCCATAATAATCAAGTATTTGGTGGTAGTTTTTCCAACTCGTAAACTGCTCTAAGTTATCTCCGCCAATAATTATTGAGAATGTGTGAGTGGGATGCCGTGCCGACAAATGCGTTAGCGTATCAATTGTGTAAGAAGGTTTGCTTAAATGAAACTCAATATCACAACTCTTAAATTTGAAATTATCCTCAATCGCCCGCTCTACCATATCAAGTCGGTCAAACTCATGCAACAAGGATTTACTTTTTTTATGGGGATTTTGAGGGGATACCACAAACCAAATTTGGTCTAGATCCGTCTGATTTAACACCGCTTGGGCAACCATTAAGTGGCCATGATGTATGGGGTTAAATGAACCGAAAAATAGGCCAACTTTCATATTAGTGCGTAAGTTCGTCGAATAGCCGTTGGGCTTCTTTTACCGCATCCGCTAGCTGATCGTTCACTAAAATAACATCGAATTTATCTTGAAAAGCCCATTCAAACTTCATTTTAAAAATACGTTTAGAAAGCGACTCTTCCGTTTCCGTACCTCGCGAACGCAAACGATCCTCCAAAATCTCAAGCGAAGGAACTTTGACAAAAACAGCTAAGGCACGTTCTTTATAATAGTTCTTTAAAGCAAGACCTCCTTTAACATCTACGTCAAAAATCACATGTTTCCCAGATGCCCAAATGCGTTCGATTTCAGATTTCAAGGTTCCATAATAAGCCCCTGGATATACTTCCTCCCATTCAACAAAAGCATCTTCATCAATTTTTGCACGAAATTCATCGGGCGTTAAAAAGTAATAATCTTGCCCATCTTGCTCCGACCGACCACGCTTATCCCGTGTGCAAGCAGAAATTGAAAATCCAAGATTGGGATTATTCGCAAGTAATTGTTTGACGATTGTTGTTTTTCCTGAACCGGATGGTGCAGAGAATATGATTAATTTACCTTCCAAGGTGTTTGGCTTTGATTTAAGCTAACAAAATAAGGGAATTAAGATGGAAATAAGGATTAAAACCAAAAAAAGTTTTGTCTTTATCCGCGCAAACAAGTCCGAAGGACACGAGGCCGAACAATTGTTTTTAATTGCTTTTTTCAAGGACAACTCTAAATCATATCCCGCTTGACAAGGCCAACATTGATCTTTATTTGCCATAAAACGCGCTTCCTCATCAGCTGTTGCTTCTTTATCTAATATCCGCTGAATTACCTGAAGGCACTCTTGATGATGGGTACAATTCGTTTTCATTCCTATTAGCTTACGTTGGACGACCCTTACGTAACAAACACTCGGGCCAAATTAGTTCAAATGATCTATGACAAAGTGTCAGACATATCCTTTTGTTTTAGCATAATTAGCCAACGACTCTTTCAACAGTGCGCGTGCGCGATGTAGCCGTGAGCGAACCGTCCCAATCGGAATATTTAATATCCGAGCCATTTCTTCGTAACTGAATTCTTCAAGATCACAGAGAATAATAATCATGCGAAAATCTACCGGAAGTGCTTGAATGGCTGCTGTTATCTCATCTCCAAGCATCTCATTCACGGTTTCTGCTTGCAAGTCGGCCTGGTAAGCTGGCTCTGAATCCTCATCACCCGTAATGGATTGTTCTACCCATTCAAACTCGACTTTGGATGGCCCACGTGATTTTTTGCGGTAATCATTAATGAAATTATTCTTGAGAATTCGGAATAACCAGGCTTTGGCATACGTCCCCGGCTCAAACGAATGAATGAATCGGTAGGCTTTCATACAGGTATCTTGAACCAAGTCCTGTGCTTCATCCTCATCATTGGTTAGTTTTAATGCGAAATTATACATCGCATCCATATGTGGGAAAAACTCCTGCTGAAAAATGGCGTGGGCCTTTGCAGGTGAAATTTTCGAATCTAGTACAGGAATATCCATCGGTTAGGCATTTAGGCAAACTGTTGCACATCCTACCACCTACAAATTCGAATCCAAAAAATAAACCGTTCATTGTCTGCCAAAAAGACTTATTGGCCGCGATTAAAAAATTCCAACAACCCGAAAACGAGAATGCCTAGTATCGCTGAACTAATCGCCCGCAAAAGACTTAGTCCAAACAAAGCAAAGTCACTAGCCTCAAAAAGAAATAAGACCAAATGGTGGGTAACAAGCATCAATCCCACATAAGAAAAAAACCATAACCACTTCATTTCAGCTAATGAGATCTCTGACCGCTCATCGTAGCCATTGGCAGGTGTTAAAATCCGAAAGAAAGTAGGGCGCAACAAAGCAAGTAAGACGGTCCCAAATGCATGAAGTCCATGGGTATTGTAAAAAACATCAATAAGCCAGCCTGAAAAAAAAGCCACCACAAGCAGTAATGGAGTCGAAGTGCGCATGGGCGCTTTGATAATTACCCAAAGATAAATAAAACAAAAGGCCACATTGGCTATAGCAATATCCCGCAAAAACAACACTTGCATGGCCATTGCTGCCATGGCTCCAAGAAACCATTTCACCGACAAACTCGCATTCATGCTATTCCGTTTTAGGTTTATTTTGTTCCAATTTGGCTTGTTGGTAAGCCAATCGATTCTTGATTACATACACATATTGCAACGTAGAAAACTGTGTCAGCAACATGACTTTAATGTCATGAAATGTATCATCCTTCTCCTTTCCTACTTTGGCTACAATTCCAATTGGTACATTTGGCGGGAAAACCGCATTATAGTCAGATGTCACCACGGTATCCCCTTTGGTAACCTTTTTGTATTTTGATACATCCATAAGCTCCCCAACCTCAGCTTGGTAGCCAGACCACTTCATGTATCCCAACTCGCCAGATGATTTCAGTTTAGCAGAAACCGTATTACTCGTATGTAAAACCGAAACAATTAGCGATAAATTCTTGGTACTTGACATGACTTTCCCCACGATTCCCGTGGATGAAATAACTGCCATCCCCGGCTTAATGCCATCGGATAATCCTTTATCAATTGTCAAATAGTTTTGGGATAGCTGAGTCGTTTGATCAATTACCTTACACGCAATCGCTTGGTAGCGATTCATTAGCGCGGAACTCGCAAAATATGGAATTTTTCCTGCAGGCTGTTGTTGACTTCGTAATTGTAAAATCTGCGTGTGTAAACGTGCATTTTCAGCAGCTAATTGGCCATTAACAATACGTAACTGATGATACTTTTTAACCTCTTGCGTAGTAGATAAAATGGAGGCCGCCCACTGATTCGTGGTATTAAAATACCAAGTATGCTGGTATGTATTATAACTAAATATAGCCCAAAGATTCACAATTTCCAGCACCAAAAACAGGAGGAATGTCCGCTGTCTCAGTAGGAATTGGAACAATTGGTTCATGCCAAACGCGATTTAAATAGGGAAGAAAAACTAGGTGATTAAAACAGGCTTATATTTTTCCAAGTTTTTCAAGATCTCACCCGTACCACGAACAACCGCTTTCAATGGATCGTCGGCCACGTGCACTTTCAATTGAGTTTTCTTCTCGATACGTTTGTCCAAACCGTGCAACATGGCACCTCCACCTGCTAAGTGAATACCGTTGTGGAAGATATCACCAGAAAGTTCCGCTGGAGCACGTTGTAAGGTTTCCATGATGGCAACCTCAATCTTCGTAATTGAACTATCTAATGCATAGGCAATCTCAGAATAGTTGATCAAAATTTCTTTTGGAATACCAGTCATTTGATCACGCCCACGAATTTCAAAATCAGCTGGTGGGTTATCTAATTCAGGCAAGGCAGCGCCTACTTGAATTTTGATTTGTTCTGCGGAACGCTCTCCGATCACCAACTTGTGTTCGCGTAGTAAATAATCTTTAATGTCGCGAGTAAATTCATCACCTGCGACACGAATTGAATTTTCAACAACGATACCGCTTAATGAGATAATCGCAACCTCAGTTGTTCCACCTCCAATATCAACGACTAATGAGCCATTCGGCTGTTCAATATCAATACCAATACCAATCGCAGCAGCAATTGGCTCATGTACCATGTAAACCTCACGTGCTCCAGCATGTTCTGCTGAATCTTTTACCGCACGTTTCTCAACCTCTGTGATGCCTGATGGAATACAAATAACCATACGTAAAGCAGGTGTGAAAAAGGAATTTCCCTTATCCATCATTTTGATTAAACCACGCATCATTAATTCCGCCGCGGTAAAGTCCGCAATTACTCCATCCTTCAGCGGACGAATCGTCTTAATGTTATCATTGGTTTTCTCATGCATCATCATCGCTTGTCGACCAACAGCCAATACTTTATTGGTGTTACGATCGAGGGCAATGATCGATGGCTCATCGACAACCACTTGGTCTTTGTGAATAATCAAGGTATTTGCAGTTCCTAAATCGATTGCAATGTCCTTTGTGAGGAAATTAAATAGTCCCATGGTGTTTCAAAAAAAGGGCGTCTGTGCGCCTCCTAATTTCATAAAAAACAAATTTACAGATAAAAAATGACCTAATAATTTATTTTATTTCAATTTTCTGCCAACTCTAAAAATAATTATAAAAAATAGCCTAGCATAGCTTGACAAACAACCAAAATCCTTCAAATATAGCTTATGGGTATATTACAAAAAAATAGACTAAAAATGATTTGCCAATTTAGCCAAAAAATTACCTAAAATAATTTGGAATTATTATCTGATTTATTAGTTTTGTCCAAGTTTTGTAAATCAAACTAGTGTTTAAAGCCAATAATTGTAAATTATATGGAAGATTATAATAAAATCATAGAGTCCCTTGGGGTGAAATTTATCAAGGCCCGTAACATTAGAATATTACAACCTATTCGCATCAAAAATTACTATGATGTAGAAAACTCCCTCTTGATTTTGTACAAAGGAGAGGTTTCATTTGGGGAGGAAGAGACCCCAGTTGAGGAAGGCGATATGCTATTTATTCCCGGCGGCAAAATGATTAGCGTAACCTACGGAAATGCAGAAAAACCAAAGGCCGTTAACAACGAAGAATTCATGACGCATCGTGAATTGTATTTCGACCTGAACATGGATTCATCTCTTGTCGGCTCGCACAACAATTCATTTGGCATGGTCGCTTTCGAAGCGAAAGTATTTGATTCCGTTAATTTCTTTACATCTCTGGATATTCCTCCATTCTTAATTAAGAAAGATGAAAAACTTGCGCAAACGATCAAAGAGATCTTGCTCGAGGATATGTCGGACGAAATAGGGAAAGGTCGTATCATTAAAATCAAAACGGAGGAAATTGTTATTGAAGTTATTCGATACATTATCCAAAACCGTTTATTCGTTGAGCAACTAGCAACAAACAGTACCTACTTCAAAGATCCACGTTTAATAGACATATTTGCGTACATCAAAGATCATATCGGTGGTGATTTGTCAAACAAAGTTTTGGCCAATGTAGCGAATGTATCCGAGGACTATGTAGGTCAATATTTCAAAATGTTGACAGGTATCAATCCACAAGATTACATCGAATACCAGCGTATGGAAGCAGCAGTAGGCCTTCTTCGTACCACCAAAAAATCAATTCGCGCAATTGGTTCAGAGGTTGGCTATAAAGATACAGCCTATTTCTGCCGTCGTTTCAAAATGATGTTTGGTATTCCAGCAGGAAAAATGAGACGCCGCGAATCGTTAATGAATATCTAAGCGTTCTGCTTCATACATAAAAAAGGCCCGATTTTCGTCGGGCCTTTTTTTATGCTATAGTAAGTATTTCAACTTCACTAACTCGCGTTCAGTTAAGTAGCGCCAGCTTCCGCGCGGCAGATCCTTTTTAGTTAGGCCTGCAAACGTGGTACGATCTAGTTTTGTCACTTCATAACCCAAGTGTTCAAAAATACGACGGACAATGCGGTTTTTGCCTGAGTGAATTTTCACACCAATGACATAGCCATCGGGAGTTACTTTCGCCAAATCATCTACTTTAATTTCACCATCCTCCAAAGTTAAACCGGCCTTGATTTTCTCAAAGTCCTCATCGGTAAGCGGTTTATCTAATTCAGCTTGATATATTTTTTCAATTTCATTCGATGGGTGTGTCAATTTATCTGCTAATTCGCCATCGTTTGTCAATAAAATTAAACCTGTTGTATTTCGGTCCAAACGACCCACAGGATAAATACGTGATTCGCCTGCATTTTTCACTAATTCCATAACAGTCTTACGATCCTGAGGATCTTCTGTTGTCGTTAAGAAATCTTTAGGCTTATTTAATAAGACATAGGCTGGCTTCTCGCGGTTTAATCGGCGATTACCATATTTAACTACATCCGTAGGCATCACTTGGTAACCCATTTCAGTAACTACCTTGTTATTCACTTTAATTTCACCCGCTTCGATCAACTTATCTGCATCACGGCGCGAGCAAATTCCAGCGTTGGCAATGAAACGATTCAAACGAACTTCATCCCCTCTTCTTTCTGTTTGGGCAATTTTCTTTTGAATTTTGGCAGGAGCACGTTCTTTATAACGATCTAATTTATATTGTGGGGTAAAAGCAGGCGCCTCATCATGGCGATTTCTACTTTTAAACGTCTCACGTTGTGAAAATTTCGCTTTGCGGCCACCTTCCTCGCGTGGTGTAAACGAACGACGCTCCTCTCTAGGCTCAAAGCTTGGACGTTCTTCACGCGCTGGACGAGGCTCGAAATCACCACCATCGCGACGGTAAGGCTTTGGCGAATTTTCGCCCCCATAAAAGTCTTGGCGAGGCGCGCGCGGCGTAAATGGTTTCCCATTATAGGCACGACGTTCGCCACCTTCGGCACGTGGTGCACGAGGTGTGTACGGACGATCGCTAGATCCTTCGCGGTTATATGGACGACGTTCACCACCTTCTGTACGTGGTGCACGAGGCGTGTATGGACGATCGCTAGATCCTTCGCGGTTATATGGACGAC
>CAZUAZ010000001.1:74219-91548 GCA_964618445.1 uncultured Aquirufa sp.
CTTCGGTCCGCGGTGCACGAGGCGTGTATGGACGATCGCTAGATCCTTCGCGGTTATATGGACGACGTTCACCACCTTCGGTCCGCGGTGCACGAGGCGTGTATGGACGATCGCTAGATCCTTCGCGGTTGAATGGTTTACGTTCTCCTCTTGACTCGCTGCGCGGGCCTGTCGAACTATCTCCAAAATTTCTTGATGATGATCTACTATCAGATCGAGATGCAGAAGCGTTACGCGGAGCATCTGAACGACGGTTGTCGTCCTTTTGAATTCTTTTTCTCATAAAATATGCAACATCACTGCTGGATTACATGGGGATATATTTCCCCTACTAATTGATAATTTCTACAAATGTACATGAAAATAATGAGCATAGCTTATTACATTTGAAAGTTCTTACATCCACTATGTCGCGATTGAATTCAAAATTAGCTTGGCCGTTCATCATTATCCTGATTGTTTCGATCGGTTCTGGGTGCAGTTTATTGCAATCTGTCTCGCAGAAAGGACAAAACTATTTTGAACGAGGAGAGTATGAATGGGCAATCCAAACATTGAAACCACTTACCGCTAAAAAGGCACTAGATTATCAATCTGCCTATATAATTGGGGAATCTTACCGACTTTCAAATCGAATCAACTTAGCGCTTCCTTACTTAGAAAAAGCGTTACAAGCCGGCATTCCGGACGACTTACTCGCCTACCACATCGCTATGGCGGCAAAATCAACAGGCGACTACACCAAAGCAAAATCTTACCTCGAAAAATTCTTACTCTCAAAACCTAGTCGGCCTAATCAAATAAAAGCCGAAATGGAATTAGAAAACTTGAGTAAAATACCCGAATTGCTCAACCAAAAAAGCCTCGTACAAGTGTATCCGATCGTTGGAAATACCGCTCAAACAGAGTTTGCGCCTGTTTTGCAAGGTAGTAACCTGCTTTTCACAAGCTCTAGTAAACCCTTGATTTATAAAAATAATGGCCTGCCGTTCTTAGGCTTGGTTTCGGCACCGTTGAAATCTGATTTGGAGATTGGCACACCTACTTTATTTAGTCAAAAAATCTATCTAGAAAACGCCAACGATGGTACTCCGGCCTTCACACACGACGGCAAAAAAATGGTTTTTGCCAGAGGAAATACTGGAAAAAAGGATGCATCTCCCGATGTGGATTTATTCATTTCTACCAAGATTGGAGATTCGTGGTCGGCCCCAGAGCGACTTGCTATCTCAGATTCAATCGCCTGGGATGGAAGTCCGTGCTTTTCAACCGATGACCGAACGCTCTATTTCAGCTCAAACCGCAGAGGCGGTAAAGGTGGATTAGATTTATATCGCGTGAACATTGACAATTCAGGGAGGTTCGGCCGACCGATCAACATGGGATCTACCATAAATACTCCGGGAGATGAAGTATTTCCACAGGTGAGTGATGCGGGCAAATTGTATTTTGCCTCCGATGGGCACCCCTCCATCGGTGGTCTAGATTTATTTGTAGCAAGTCGAAACGAAAATGAAATCGTTGTGGATCATTTAGGTACGCCTATTAATTCGATTGGAGATGATTTTGCCATTTGCTTTGCTGATTCTACTTCTGGTTATTTTAGTTCTAATAGACCCGGTGGCAAAGGAGATGATGACATTTATTATTTCAAATCTCCTCAAGCAGAAAATACGTGGTGGGGAATCGAAAATCCACAAAAACTAAAGGAAAGCCCAGTCCAGAAAACAATCGCGTATCATTTGAAAACACGCGTTGTAAATCTCGAGGGTAAAGCTATCCCTGGTGCAAGTGTCAGCATCAAGCGTGATAATGAAGAAGCGCAGGTATTCAGCTCTGACAAACAAGGGTATTTACCCATTTTTGACTTACAAGAAACAGATGAGCTAAACTTTAAGGGTTCCAAAGATACTTACTTAACTGTTCGCAATTCATTCTCCATGCAAGGACGAATTATTCCTTTAACTAAATTAGTTAAGGAACAAACCGATACAACCTACACCTTCGAATTGGCGATGGATCAACCGGAAGTAGGTCAAGAAATATCGCAGTTGTATGGAATTCACTCCATTTACTACAATGTTAATAAATCAGATATCCGGCCAGATGCCGCTGAAGAATTGGATAAGGTTGTTTACTTCTTGAATGACAACCCACAAATCAATTTAGAATTAGGTGCACATACGGACGCCCGGTCAACCAAAGCATATAATCAAAAATTATCGCAAGAAAGAGCTGAGTCTGCGGTTAATTATATTATTGCCAAAGGCATTAACCCACAACGAATCAAACCAAAAGGCTATGGTGAAAGTCAGTTATTAAATGGCTGTGTGGACGGCGTTGATTGCCCAGAGGAGATGCATCAACAAAACCGACGAACGGAATTCAGAATTACCCAAATCAAAATCGATTAACATGTCCCAGTATCTTTTGCAGCATGCACACATAGTCAATGAAGGGAAAATAACTTTGGGAGACATTCGAATTAAACATGGCCGAATTGACCAAATTGCATCGCAAATCAGTGCTACTCCAGCGGATAGAGTAATCGATTTAACCGGAAAATATATCTTCCCAGGCATGATCGATGATCAAGTCCATTTCAGAGAACCCGGTTTAACCCACAAAGCGACTATTGCCAGTGAAGCACGTGCAGCAGTGGCTGGCGGCGTGACTTCATTTATGGAAATGCCGAATACCGTTCCCAATGCATTGACTCAAGCATTATTAGCAGATAAATATCATATTGCACAGGAGAGTTCGTTGGCCAACTACTCTTTTTTCATGGGAGCGGCTAATGACAATTTGGAAGAAGTGCTGAAAACCAATAAGCAAAATGTGTGTGGAATAAAGGTATTTATGGGTTCTAGTACCGGAAACATGTTAGTCGATAACATGAAAACGCTGGAAACCCTATTTGCCAGCAGTGACATGCTGATCGCGACACATTGCGAAGATGAGGCGACCGTGCGTGCACGATTGGAATTATTCCGCGCGAAATATCCAGCGGATGCTCCTTCATTTATTCATCCCTTAATTCGAAATGAAGAGGCGTGTTATTTATCTTCTTCGATGGCGGTGGATTTAGCTAAAAAATCAAATACTCGTTTACATATTCTCCACATTACAACAGCAGAGGAACTTGCATTATTTGAGACGGGCAAACCTGTCAAAGATAAACGCATTACCTCGGAAGCGTGTGTGCACCATTTGTGGTTTGATGCATCGGATTATGAAACGCTAGGCGACCTAATCAAGTGTAATCCGGCTATCAAGGAGGCGAGACACAGACAAGCCATTCGGGCGGCCTTGCAATCGGGTGCCATTGATGTCATCGCAACAGACCACGCACCACATACCTGGGAAGAAAAACAACAAGGATATTGGAAATCCCCATCCGGCTTGCCATTGGTGCAACATCCGTTATTGATGTTATTAGAGCTGTCGGCAGAAGGTGTCCTCACACTGGAACAAATCGCAGAAAAAACAGCACATCATGTAGCCGAGTGTTTCCAAATCTCGGAGCGGGGATATATTCGGGAGGGATATTGGGCTGATTTGGCGATTGTAGATATGCACACGCCGTATACGGTTACTAAATCAAATATTGCATATCAATGCGGTTGGTCTCCACTCGAGGGCCATACATTTGCTCATAGCATAAGCCACACATTTGTATCAGGACATCTAGCCTATCAAGGGGGAAAATTTGATCTTTCGAAAAAAGGGGAACGTCTTTTATTTACTCGCTAGATTTATAGAATTTCATCGAAAAAGACACGCAGGTAAAAACCAAGTGATTGATTTCTTAATTCGTTTGAATCAGTAGAAATATTAACAAATCCAGTTTGATAGGTAAGGCCAAACGAAACAAAATTTTGCGAAACAACACCAATTCCTACTTTAATTCCCATATCTAGGCGTCGAATATCGCGTGAAAAGCTTTGACCAGAATTGTTTGTCTTAACATAATTTCCAGATGGTGTTTGAGTTTGACTCTCGTAGGTTGAATTATCCCATAGGCCAACTCCCAAATAAGGTCCACCCCAAATTGAATAAGAACTTGCAAATTCTGAAAGGCTACCCAATTTGAATTCAAAGTTTGGGCTAACATCTAAATATTGAGTTGTAATATTACGTTTAGTATAAATTGAATCAGAAAATACAGTCTTACCGCTATATCCACGTTGAGATAAGTTTAATTGAGGGCTGAAATTGACCCGCGATGTAATGGGAAACTGAATTCCTAGTCCTAATTCTAAGGAAGGTTTAAAGAAATATGATTCGTTTGAAACACCACTGCCAACAAAACGAGCGGATTTTGCCTCTAAATGAAAAATCTTTTTGGGCTTATATTTTTGGGCGGCAACTTGGCCTGCAAATGCAAAAATGGCAATCGTGAGCAGCGTGATCTGACGTAACATAAGGATACTTTTGGAAATAATCTTCAATTTTAACCCATATTTATGTAATCACCAACTAATTTTGATTAATGGGTACATTATATGCAAAATAAAGTAAGCGAACTTTTGGCATTTTATTCAGCTGAAGGGGTTGAGGCCGGACTGGATGAGGCGGGTCGCGGGTGCTTAGCTGGGCCCGTAGTTGCCGCTGCCGTAATTTTACCTAAAGACTTTTACCACCCATTACTGACTGACTCGAAGAAATTATCTTCTAAACAGCGCGAGATGCTGATTGACATCATCAAAAACCAGTCGATTGAATATGCCATCGCAGAAGTGGACCACGAAAAAATTGACGAAATCAATATTTACAAAGCGAGCGTTTTAGCCATGCATCGGGCAGTGGACCAACTTGCCACACGGCCAGACCATTTATTGGTAGACGGTAACCGGTTCATTGAATATCCCTTTATCTCGCATACCTGCATCGTAAAAGGCGACTCGAAATTTTTTTCCATCGCAGCCGCGTCGATTTTAGCCAAAACCTATCGAGATCAGTGGATGAAAGATGCTGCGAAACAATTTCCGGGATACGGATGGGAGCGAAATGCTGGATATCCGACGATCGAACATCGAAAAGCAGTTAAACAACATGGTCCCACTCCTATTCACCGAAAAACCTTTCGTGTAGAAATAAAAGAAAAAGCCTAAATTGAGCATAAATTTATTTGCTACATGCTTTCGAAGGTTTCCCGTCATTGTCTTTCCTGGTTAATTTTGGCCTTCCTTTTGGTGGAAAGTATTTCGCTGACAGGTCAAGTAAAATCACTTTACCGACGAGATGAGGAATTGACTAAACGTCAAGCAAACGCCACAGCATTTAGTAAAATCAGCGATAGTCTATATCAAAAAAGTCAATCACAAGCTAAACTTAGAGGTATTCACCTCAGTGATGATTTAGGAGAAGGTAAAAAGTTAATCTTCGAACAAATAAATGAAATTGGCGAAGCATTGTATATAACAAATCACTCGAATCGTTTTGCAGGCCAAATGACACGTACTGACCAGCTATATCGAGGTGGTAGTCTCGGCCTCAATTTAAGTGGTGGCTCAGATACCTTGTCTGGCTGGCTCGGAATATGGGATGGAGGAGTGCCTTTAACAACCCACCAAGAATTTACTGGTCGCATAAGCTCTCAAGAATCTTCGATTACATCCGATCAACATGGCACACACGTAGCCGGAACCTTGATTGCTGCGGGCGTTAATAACGCAGCACGTGGCATGGCCTTTGGGGCCAATTTGAAAGCATGGGATTATAGCAATGATAATTCAGAAATAAGCGCTGCATCGTTAAAATTATTAATCAGCAACCATTCGTACGGATTTCAAGCGGGCTGGGTTTACGATGCAACAAAGTTAAAGTGGCAATGGTGGGGTAATGATGCAGTTAGTTCATTTGAGGACTATAAATTTGGGTTTTATGACAGTAATGCACAAGCCCTTGATCGCATCGCATACAATGCCCCCATGTACCTAATGACCAAATCTGCCGGAAATAGCCGAAGCCAAACAGGTCCTTCCCCGGGCACGTTTTATTTACTCCGAAATACCCGGGATTCATCGTCTGTTGCACGAGCAAAAAATGATGGCTATGACATCATTTCGACAACAGGAAATGCAAAAAATATTTTGACAGTAGGTGCAGCTGAGCTAAGTACGCAAGTACCAATGTATGGCAAAGACGTGCTACTGAGTGATTTTTCTTGTTGGGGCCCCACGGACGACGGACGTATCAAACCTGATGTGGTCGGTATCGGGACAGACGTATTATCGACATCAAATACAGGAAATTCCTCCTACACAACGCTAAGTGGAACCTCGATGGCCTCTCCGCAAGTGGCTGGATCTCTATTTTTATTACAACAATTATACAATCGTCTAAATAAAGGTGTATTCATGCGTGCAGCAACACTCAAAGGCTTAGCCATACACACTGCCTTGGATATGGGTAATGCAGGGCCCGACTACCAAAGTGGGTGGGGGCTCATAAATGCAGAGCAAGCGGCATCAGTTGTACAAAATAAAAACGGATCGCATCGAATCATAGAAGGAACATTACCTACCGGCACGAGACAAAGCATTCCACTGCTAGCCTCCGGTAAAGGAGATTTAGAGGTAACATTAACTTGGACAGATCCAGAGGGTTCCGTACTTTCATTAACACCAGAAAATCTAAATAATCGAAGTCCGCGCCTAGTCAACGACTTAGATATTCAAATTCAGAGCCCTCAAGGCACCTTTCTTCCTTTCATTTTAGACCCAGAAAATCCAGGAAATCCAGCAACCACAGGGAATAACTTCCGCGATAACGTAGAGAAAATTCGGGTCATAGGAGCCATCCCTGGACAAACATATACCTTAAATCTTTTCCACAAAGGCTCCTTAAGGTCAGAAAAACAAGATTTCAGCTTAATCATCTCGGGTATTGGTGGGACGGCATATTGTGCTGGAGCACCAACGACAAATGTCAATAGCATCACAAAATCAAAATTTGGCACCTCGGAATTTGCCGATGCAACCGCAACAGATTTTACACAAAAAAGAATTAAAACCGAACAAGGATCCCAATTGGATTACCAAATTGATTTTTCAAATGCACAGTTAAAAGATGCGTTGCTACTCGTGGACTGGAATCAAGATGGCGATTTCGAGGATGCAGAAGAAACGGTAAAGTCATTTCAAGCCAACTCCACTTATCGTGAAAGCATTCAAATATCCCCGCTCGCTACAGTAGGAAACTATTACCGCATGCGACTCATTTCGAGCACAAATGGACGACCGAGTACCTGCGGAAACTACGCAAGCGGAGAGACGAACGAATTCCTCTTAGAAATCACCCAAGCTTCAAATGACATCGCCGCACTTTCACTAAGCAGTAGCAGTGGCTTCAATTGCGCCACCTCTGGGTCAACAACTGTACAAGCGAGAATCAAAAATTTAGGCAGTAAAGCGCAAACACAAATACCCATCCGAGTTAGTGTTTTTTTAAATCAAAATGAAATAGGCCAGTTGACAGGCACGGTGCCTACCCTTGCATCCGGGAAAGAAACCACCATTTCAGTGAGTGGTCCAGTCACATTAGAAGCAGGTAAAAATTATCAATTTAAATTACAATCTAGACTGGTGGGCGATCAATTTGCTGGGAATAATGAGGTTTCCATTCTATACCAAACAGAAAACCCTCCAGCTCCAATCGCTACAGGAACTAGTTGCCTCGGCTCAGATGCCTTGACCTTAAATTCCACAACCGGGTATCCGCTTTGGTACAGCAACAATACTTTGATTGGCTCAGGCCTAAAAGTGGCTGCGACTCCAGGACGTGATTATTTTGTTTCCACAGCAGATTTTTCAGGCACCTTAGGCCCCGCGACAAAAGCAGCATTTGGCTCAGGGACCTATTTTGAAAACTTCGGCCCAGCACCGATTTTAGAAATTCAAACTCCAGTAATCTTAACAACTGCGCGCGTATATGTAGGCACATCTGGGACCATAACCTTTTCCGTATTAAATCGAGATACAGGGGAATTGGTCTATTCTATCGCAAAAGACCTCATTGCCACCCGAACACAACGTAATTTTAATAAAATCAATAGCCAACTTACAGATGACAAAAATGATCCTGGCCAAATCGTTGAACTAAATTTGCCCTTCCCTAAACCTGGCAATTATTTAATTACACAGAATTGCAGCAATGGCGCAACAATCTTCCGCAGCAATCGGTCACTCGCAGATACTGTGAATGCGCCCACCAACTTAGGGTATCCATATACGATTCCGCATATTTTATCCATGACTGGCTCTTTGTTTAATGGCTCTCCGATTGCGTCAGGGTATTACTACCTATATGATATGAAGTTTAATTCATTGGGATGCCCAAGTCCACGGATAAAAGTTCCTGTGAGCCAACAAAAAGCACCGACAATCAGCCTAGATAAATCAGGAAGCAAAACGATATGCAATGGCAACAGTGAAACGATTACAGCGATTACCAATGACCTCGCAGATTTATCCTGGCAAGTTAATGGATCGCCTAGCGGCCAAAATAGCAAAAGCATTGTTGTGACAAAAAGTGGATCTTATCAAGTTTCAGCAAGCTTCGGTGGGGTGTGTCCAACACTTTCCAATGCCTTTAATTTGACTGTGACCAATCCAGTATCACCGCTTATTTCCTATAGAGATGGTTTTTTAAACTCGACAGAGGGCACGAATATGCAATGGTATTTAGAGGAAACAAAAATTCCAGGAGCCACAGAACCCAAATACCTCCCTACGCAATCAGGTGCCTACAAAATCCAATTGATCGATTCAAATGGATGTCTAGCCACATCGGATAAATTATTTATTAGCATTTTGGGGAAAGAAATTGAGAATCCATTTTATCAAATCACGGCATTCCCAAATCCAACTCAAAGCGGAATTCAACTCGGAATTCCTGATAAATGGAAATCAATTTCGGCGCGTATCTCCATCATAGACCTAACGGGAAAACGCTGGATGGAAAAGCCATTAAACGCCGATTTAATTGATTTGAGAGGTTTACCTAGTGGCACTTATTTTATTCAATTCGAAGGAATACCCGATCAAAAACCGATCAAATTCATTAAATTTTAATGACATAGCGTCCAGAGGAACGATTGGCGAAGAAATCATCCAAGATTTTGGGGGCTTCCTCCAATGTAATTTCATTAGATAAATCTTCTATAGGTATTACCCACTCAGACCCTAATAATTGCCAAATTTCTTGCTTACGTGTTAACGGGGCATCCGCGGAATAAATCCCAATCAACCGCGTACCGCGCAAGATAAATGGATAAACCTGCAATGGTAAATCGACACCTGCTGCCATGCCACATGCAGCCACTACGCCATCATAAGATAAACTCTTCAACAATTTTACGAGTACATCTCCCCCTAGCACATCAATAGCCCCAGCAAATTGCATGGGATACAACGAGCGCGGCTTCTCGGCCAAAAATTCTTGTCGGCGCACAATTCGTTTTGCCCCCAGCTCCATCAATTTCTCATCCAATTCCGGTTTTCCGCACATGGCAACCACATTAAATTGCAGTTTTGCCAACAATGTTACGGCAATCATGCCAACTCCTCCAGTTGCTCCCGTGACAAGAATTTCACCAGAATTTGGACTGAGGCCATTGGCTAATAATGCTTGAATGGCTAAACCGGCCGTTAATCCTGCGGTCCCTAATTGCATGGCCGAACGTACCGTAAGCCCACTAGGCATTGCAATCACCCAATCACCAGGAACTGAAATGTACTCAGATAACCCACCATGACTATTCATCCCTTGATCGAAGCCGGTAACTATGACCTCATCTCCCGGATGAAAAATCCCACGCTGATCTGACACCACGACTCCTGCAGCATCAATTCCAGGTATATGCGGAAAATCTCGCGTTATTCCACGGTGGCCTGAGGCAGAAAGTGCATCCTTATAATTAAGTGAAGAATAGTTAACTCGAATAAGCACTTCCTGATTGCCCAAGATCTCAAAAGGCAATGATTGCATTGAGGTAGTAAATACCCCTTCGCTGGATTCTGTTGTCCAAAGTGCTTGAAAAGTATCCATACTTTTTATTTTTTCACCCAAATAAATACCATTCGCGGTGAGGTTTTTTCGTCGAATTGCGCCAGCGAATAATCGCCCAATAAATCTACTAAACTTAATCCAGACTGTGCCGCATACGCGATAAAGTCCTGTTTACCAATCAATTCCACTTTTTCCATAAACTGAAAATCTTTGCCTTGATCGGAAAACACAATAGACTTATGCAAAAAGCCGTTGGCTTCCCAACGCTTAATTTCAAACGATATCCCCCCTCGCGCAACAACTTCCTCCCGCACCAAATTGGCTAGCACATAGGTAGGGTTGAAAAAATCCATGACTAAAACTCCACCTGGCTTTAATGCATCAGCGAAGGTTTGAAAGGCTAATAAATTATCAGCTGCTAGATCAAAATAACCGAAACTGGTAAAGAAGTTAAAAACAACATCATACGCACCATGCTTAGGTACTCGGACGCGAATATCGTGCACAAAAAAGCTTAAATTTTCCGAGGCTAATGTATTCGCAGCCTGAATATTTTGGGGTGACAAATCAAACGCGTCGACCTTAAGTCCTAATAGCTGTAGTGTTTTCGCATGCCGGCCTTTCCCACAGGCAGCATCGAGTACAAGGGCATTTTGGGGGATTTGCAAACGCTGTTGAAGTGCTTGAATGAATGATGCAGCTTCTGCTTCATCGCGCTCCGCATAGAGCAAATGGTAATATGGAGAATCAAACCAGGTACTAAACCAATCCTGCTCTTTTTCCATTATTTACGAATAGAGACATTGGCCAAGAAGTCTTGATAGGCTAACTGAATTCCATCGGATAATTCAATACGATGCTTCCAGCCGAGGCCATGTAACTTGCTGACATCCATTAGTTTACGTGGCGTGCCATCTGGGCGATTGGTATCCCATTTGATCTCGCCTGTAAAGCCAACGATCTTTTGTACGGTTTCTGCCAATTCTTTTATTGTCACATCTACCCCCGTACCGATATTCACCAATTCCGCTTCATTATAAGTTTCCATCAGAAACAAACACGCCTCCGCTAAATCATCTGCATACAAGAATTCGCGCATGGGAGATCCTGTCCCCCACAATTCCATCGATTGGTCTCCTCGCACTTTTGCTTCATGAAACTTACGAATCATGGCAGGTAAAACATGTGAGTTTTGCAGATCGTAGTTGTCATTGGGGCCATATAAATTCGTAGGCATGACCGAGATATAATTACACCCATATTGGGCCCGATAGGCTTCGCACATTTTAATCCCTGCGATTTTTGCAATCGCGTAAGGTTCATTTGTAGACTCTAAAAGTCCTGTCAATAAATAAGATTCCTTAAGTGGTTGCGGGGCTAATTTAGGATAAATGCAGGACGACCCAAGAAACATCAATTTAGTCACCTGATTCACATAAGCGGCGTGAATTACATTGTTTTGTATTGCAAGATTTTCATAAAGAAAGTCGGCGCGATAGGTATTATTCGCAACGATTCCACCCACTTTGGCAGCCGCTAAAAAAACGTACGCTGGTTTTTCGCTGGCAAAAAAGTCCGCAACGGCTTGTTGGCTTCTCAAATCAAGCTCTTGAGAAGTTCTTACAACCAGATTCGTATATCCATTTTTTTGAAGGGAACGAACGATGGCAGAACCGACCATCCCTCGGTGTCCAGCGACATATATTTTTGCGTGCTTTTCCAATGTGTAATTTGATTATTTAGCTTCTCGTAATAAAAAACGTTACAAAAATACACAAACTACCGGAGGGATACATTTAAATTCCTATTTTTGAGAAATTTTTTTGGACGTTCAGCGTTCCATACCTATGAAATTTAATGGATTAATTTTCTCTCTGTTTGTATTCATTTGCTTCCACAGTGAGGCACAAGACAAATCCATTTTTTCAACTACAAAACCTGTCATCGATACCACAAAAAAAGCAGGAGGCTTGTTTGGCGGTCGGCTCAGCACAGGACTAGAGCAAGGGCTAGAATCAGCCAAAAATATCAAAAATGAAAGTCAGGCGATTTGGGAAGATGTAAGCATAAAAGCAAGTATGACCGCCCGGCGTCTAAAAAAGAAAGTGTTGCCCAAAGACGAATATGAAGGGACAAAAACGGAGCGTCGTGTAGGCAATTATGGCACTGGTGGTAGAGCTACGCTTGAAGAGTTTAATGTCGTCAAGTATGTGGAGGATGAAGCCGTAAGTCCTTATGTCCAAGAAATTTGGTGGTATGACCCCGGGCAATCTCGTATCGTCAATACGCCGCTAAAAGAGAACCAACGCGCGCAAATTTGTCACGGTCCTTATCGGAAAATTGTTACCCAAATGGTCGTGGAAGAGGGCAATTTTTACATGGGTGCTAAGGATGGGCGATGGGAAACGTATGATTCTGAAGGGATACTACTAACGAAAATTTATTATGATCGCGGGTTCCCTGCAGGTTCGAACATTAGTTATTTTGATGCGGCGAAGCTCAAAATCAAAGAAGTCATTCCATTCGTTTACGGAAAGTCAACAGGACAGTATTTGTTGTTTTACCCGTCGGGGAATTTGGCCTTGGAGGGAAAATTAGATGAGGGGGTACGCATTGGACGATGGCGCGAATTTTACGAATTTGGCAGTGGCGGACGTCTTAAAAAAGAACTGCGATACGGCAAAGATAAATTTGAAGAAATTGAGCCTATTATCGTACAAGAGCGTGATGAAAAAGGAAAAATAACCAGTCAAACGAAAACAAAATTCGACTAATGCGGACACTACTCATTTTCTGGGTTTGTCTCCTTTGCGCTTGGCAATCACCTGCTTATGCGATTCCCGCTATCATGTCAACTGTGCACTTCAGTACACAAACGGAACATCATTCTAAACCAGAAAACCCAACACAAGAAAATCGGGACGAAGGGGATGAGTTGGCCGATGAAGATGAGGATTTCCCTAATGAGACCTTGATATCTTGGGTATACACCCTTATTCCAATTTGGCTAGATGAAAGACTTTCAGATAAATTTTATATTGTAGGCGAATCAGTTGGCCACGTCAATCCGATCGTTCCCCCTCCCGACTGGCGGAATTGACTCCAACTAATTTTTCATTAATTAAATATATCTATATGAATCAATACATACAGTCCTTTCTAAAGGGGGATTGGAAAGCCGGTATTTCCGTATTTCTGGTCGCACTTCCCCTTTGCTTAGGAATAGCCCTTGCATCGGGCGCTCCGATGATGGCTGGATTAGTCGCTGGAATCGTGGGCGGCATTATCGTATCCTTAATATCTGGCTCCGAATTGTCCGTTAGTGGACCTGCTGCTGGACTAACAATCATCGTGGCAAATGCCATAAAAGACTTGCAGAGTTTCTCTGGTTTTCTGGTGGCTGTCATTCTTGCCGGAATCATTCAAATAATTTTAGGCGTTGTCAAAATGGGCAAAATTGGTGGATTCTTTCCATCTTCCGTGATTCGAGGCATGCTCGTTGCCATTGGAATTGTGATCATTTTAAAACAAATACCGCATGCCTTTGGTGACGACTTAGATTTTATTGGCGATTTTGAATTTTCACAGATATCAGACGGTCAAAATACATTTACGGAACTCGGGAAATCTATCTTAGAGATAAAAATGGGTGCGCTCATTATTTCAGTAACAGGCTTAATCCTTTTGTTTTCTTGGACAGCCTTGGGTGAAAAAATCAACGTGCTAAACGCGTTGCCAGCATCTCTTTTTGTCGTTCTTGCGGGCGTCGGCCTCAATGCATTTTTTCTATACCAAATGCCTGCGTGGTATTTAGGTGATTCCACTGATCACATGGTTAATCTGCCTATATTCGAATCTGTGGGGGCGATTGCCTCTGGCATTAGTAGTCCGGACTGGAGCTTTCTTTCGCAACCGAAGGTTTACACGGTAGCTATTACGCTTGCTATTGTTGCTTCATTGGAAAGTTTACTTTCTTTAGAAGCCACCGAAGCCTTGGATCCTCAAAAACGAATTGCATCAGCAGATCGCGAATTAATTGCCCAGGGAGTTGGTAATATTTCAAGTGGTTTATTGGGTGGTTTACCTATTACATCGGTCATCGTTCGTTCTTCTACGAATATTTACTCGGGCGGAAAAACACGAATTTCGAGCTTTACGCATGGCGTATTATTACTCGTTGCCGTACTCGCACTACCGCTTTATTTGAATAAAATTCCATTGGCCTGTCTCGCCAGCATTTTACTCTATACCGGGTATAAATTAGCCCACCCAAAAGAGTTCAAAAAGGTTTTTGCAGAAGGATGGAAACAGTGGACCCCCTTTCTAGTCACCATTTTGATTGTCGTTGGGGTAGATCTACTCTGGGGAATTTTCATCGGTACGCTCGTTGGCCTAATTTTTGTCGTAGCAACCAATTACTCGTCTGTTTTTTCTGTCTATAAAAAAGATAATGAGGTGTTAATCAAATTTCAAAAAGATGTCACCTTCTTGCATAAAATGGCATTAAAGGAAGCACTTCGAATCATCCCGACAGGCTCAGAAGTATTCATCGATGTATCCAAGGTCCATTTTATGGATCATGACATTAAGCAACTTATTGAAGAATTTATCGCTAGCGCCCACGAAAGAGGGATCGAAGCAGATTTAAAAAAGAAATAACTATGAACGAATATAAAAAACTATTGCTAAGCAATAAAGCTTGGGCGAGTGAACGCCTAGAGCTCGATAAAAGCTACTTTGACAATCTATCCAAAGACCAAAATCCCTTATTCCTTTGGATTGGTTGTGCAGATAGCCGGGTTCCGGCAGAGGAAATTACACATGCTGACCCAGGCGACATTTTCGTCCACCGCAATGTGGCAAATATGGTTGTGCATACGGATATTAACTTACTCTCCGTCTTACAATATGCCGTGGAGGTCCTTGAGGTAAAACACATTATTGTTTGTGGACATTATAATTGCGGCGGAGTCAAAGCGGCCATGACGAATCAAGATTTTGGACTTATTAATAAGTGGCTTCGCAACATTAAAGAGGTTTATGAGAAGAACTTCAAAGAGCTTCAAAGCATTGAAGATGAGCAGCTTCGTTTCAATAAACTAGTCGAAATGAATGTGGCCGAGCAAATTCAAAATTTAGCAAAAACGACGATTGTGCAGAAAGCTTGGGCAACGCGCAAGCTACCACATCTTCACGGCTGGGTATTCGATATTCACCACGGTGAAATTAAAGAAGTCATCAATATCAATGCGGGCGAGTGGACGAGCCCCGTTTTCCATTACGATTTTTAATCAAAAAAAGGGGGTCGCGTAGCAGCCCCCTTTTTACATGTATCCTCGACGTACTTAAACGGTCGTCTTAATCTTCAACTCATCTAATTGCGCTTGCGCTAATGGCGAAGGCGAGTCAATCATGACATCGCGACCCGCATTATTCTTAGGAAAGGCAATGTAATCACGAATCGATTCCGTACCTCCGAATAACGAGCACAAGCGGTCGAACCCAAATGCCAATCCACCATGTGGAGGTGCACCATATTCAAAAGCGTCTAACAAGAATCCGAATTGCGCTTGCGCTTCTTCTTCCGTGAAACCTAAAACCTTAAACATTTTTGATTGCAAATCTTTTTGGAATATCCGGATTGAACCTCCACCCACTTCCACGCCATTCACGACTAAATCGTAGGCATTGGCACGAACTTTCCCCAATTCACCAGCTTCCATCAAGGCGATATCTTCAGGCTTTGGACTTGTAAATGGATGGTGCATCGCGAACCAACGGTCCTCCTCTTCGCCGTATTCCAACAAAGGAAAATCAACCACCCAGTGAACCTTATAATTATTTGGATCACGCAATCCCATACGATTTCCCATCTCTAAACGCAATTCATTCAGCTGCTTACGCACCTTATCTCCGTCACCTGATAGCACTAAAATCAAGTCGCCCGGCGCTGCATCAAAGGCCGTAGCCCAAGTTGCCAAGTCGGCCTCTGAATAAAACTTATCCACCGAAGATTTTACGATACCATCCGGCTGAACACGTGCATAAATTAAACCTTTCGCGCCGATCTGTGGCCGACGAACAAAATCAGTTAATTCATCTAACTGCTTACGCGTATACTCCGCAGCACCTTTGACACAAATACCTACCACGGTATTCGCCGCGTCAAAAACTTGAAAATCTTTTCCTGAAGTTAAATCTACCCCCTCACCTTTCAACTCCACAAACTTCATATCAAAACGAATATCTGGCTTATCTGAACCATAATATTTCATCGCATCCGCATACGTCATACGTGGCACCTCACCGATATCCAATCCTTTTACGGCTGAAAATAAATGACGAATCAAGCCTTCAAACATATTCAATATATCCTCTTGCTCCACGAATGACATCTCACAGTCAATCTGCGTAAACTCAGGCTGACGATCCGCACGCAAATCTTCATCACGGAAACACTTTACAATTTGATAGTAACGGTCGAAACCGGATACCATCAATAACTGCTTAAATGTTTGCGGAGATTGCGGCAAAGCATAAAATTCACCTGGGTTCATTCGTGAAGGCACCACAAAATCACGAGCTCCTTCTGGTGTCGATTTAATCAAAACTGGTGTCTCCACCTCAATAAAATCTTGCTTATCTAAATAGTTGCGCACCTCGCGACCTACTTGATGACGCAAGCGCAAACTTTCACGGATCGGCGTGCGACGCAAATCCAAATACCGGTATTTCATTCGAATATCATCCCCACC
Source organism: uncultured Aquirufa sp. (assembly GCA_964618445.1). Classification (GTDB taxonomy): domain Bacteria; phylum Bacteroidota; class Bacteroidia; order Cytophagales; family Spirosomataceae; genus Aquirufa. Next base: position 90,989 of record CAZUAZ010000001.1, read on the forward strand.
ATCCGTCTCATCTTCAATTAAAAACGGAGGTAATTTCGCAGGATTTAATACACGAATTTCCGTCACCTTAATTTCAATATCACCAGTAGCTAGCTTATCATTCTTTGCTAAACGCTCTACCACCACACCTCTCGCCTCCACCACAAATTCCCGACCTAAACCACGCGCAATTTGCAATGCCTCGGGTGTAGATTTACCTTCCTCAAGCATCAGCTGCGTGATCCCATACCGGTCACGTAAGTCAACCCAAATCATCCCTCCTTTATCGCGCGTCTTTTGAATCCAACCACATAGAGTGACCGTTTGGCCTACATGACCCATGCGCAATTCGCCGTTTGTGTGTGTGCGTAGCATATTTTAATTTAAAAATTCGTGCAAAATTACAGAAAATGAAATGGAGTGTAAAACATTTACCTGTTTATTCTTATTTAGTTAATTTAGGGCATTAATTAGAAACCAGTGGCACAAATAGGAATTGTAGGATCAGGAATTGGGGGTATCGCTTTTGCGATTCGCATGGCATGCTTGGGCCAACAAGTCCACGTGTTCGAGGCCAATGC
>CAZUAZ010000001.1:91648-97061 GCA_964618445.1 uncultured Aquirufa sp.
CTGACTGGATATGCAAATTTGCATCGCCTCGGTCTATTCGACACGATGCACAACAGCCACCGCAAGCGATTTAAAAACCCAAAAACGGTTCAATTATTTGACCGATACGCCACATACAACGGTTCCGATCCGTATCAAACACCAGCAACCCTGAGCATCATTCCTCACCTCGAATATAATTTAGGTGCCTATTTCCCGGCAGGGGGCATGATTGAAATACCTAGATCCTTAACCCGTTTAGCACAGGAATTAGGTGTTGAATTTCACTTGGAAGAACCGGTAACCGAAATACGTTGTACCGCAAGCCAAGTAACAGGAATTAAAACAAGCAAGGGAACGTATGATTTTGACTTCGTCGCTAGTAATGCGGATATTCGGCCAACCTATGAACGCTTATTAACAAGCCTACCCAAGCCTAAAAAACTGCTCAATCAGCCTAAATCAAGCTCTGGAATTATTTTTTATTGGGGTGTTAACCGAACATTTGACGAATTAGGTGTTCACAACATCTTTTTTTCTGATCATTATAAACGGGAATTTGAAGCTATTTTCAACAGCCAGACCATGGATGAGGACCCCACGGCCTATGTACATATATCGAGCAAAGTGGCTCCTGATGACGCGCCCGTAGGTTGTGAAAATTGGTTTGTACTCATGAACGCCCCCGCAAATAGTGGGCAGGACTGGGACCAGTTAGTTAACGCGACCCGCAAAAATGTCATAGCTAAAATAAGTCGTATCCTAGGGGTAGACCTTGAAAAACACATCGTTTCCGAGGACTACCTCGATCCGCGCCGGATAGAAACACGCACCTCTTCATCCGGTGGTGCATTATATGGCAACGCGTCCAATAATAAATTTGCGGCTTTCTTGCGGCACCCAAACTACCGACCAGCTATTAAAAATCTATATTGGATTGGAGGAAGTGTACATCCAGGGGGCGGAATTCCTTTATGTCTCAGCTCAGCTAAAATCGCTGCAAAGCTTTTTCAAGAAAATGTTTAATTTCGCATCAAACATTAATACGTATGATTCAGAGACCTCAAACGCTTTTATTAGCCTTAGTCATTATTGCCAATAGCCTTGTTACATCAACTGGCTGGCCTATTTGGAGTAAAATTGGTGCATCAGGTCAAAAAGCGACCCTTTACTTCAACGAATGGACTGTATCGCAAGGTGAGCAAATTACTGCCACACATCATGCCATTGCCATAACCATCTTAATTACGTTATCGACCATCATTACGTTGATTACCATCTTTTCATTTAAGAATCGCGTGCGTCAAATGATGTTAGGTTTGGTCAACTCCCTATTGCTTGCAGGCGCGATGGCCTATTCATTTTGGATAATATTCAAGGAGGCAATGCCATCATTTGATCCAGAAGTTCAAGGAAAATATGGCTATGGATTTTATGCCATGGTCGTTGCTTTACTCGCAAATATGATTGCTAACCGCTTGATTCGAAAAGATGAAATGCTTGTGCAGTCGTCAAACCGAATGCGCTAAAATTAGACGATACCCTCTTTTAAAAGGTCGTGGAGATGTACAAATCCCACGGCCTTTTTTGTTGACATAACGACCAACTGGGTAATGTTTAAGGACTGCATAATCGCCAATGCCTCCGTGGCATACGCTTCCGAATCTATGGTTTTAGGGTTTGGATTCATCATATCGATAACCTGAATAGCCGACCAGTCGGCTTGCTTCTCAAGCATCCGCCGCACGTCCCCATCGGTAACGATACCTAATAAATGATCCCCATCTACCACCGCCGTGGCGCCTAAACGCTTCGAACTAATTTCGTGAATTGCCTCTTTAATCGTTGCTGTAGGTTTTATCGAAGGAAAATCGTGTTGCGGATAAATATCAGATACTTTCAAATACATCCGCTTCCCTAAGGCACCGCCAGGATGATATTTAGCAAAATCCTGAGCCGTAAATCCTTTGCATTCCAACAAGCAAACAGCTAATGCGTCGCCTAAAGCTAAGGCCACAGTGGTTGAAGTAGTAGGCGCCAAATTCATCAGATCTGCTTCCTTTTCGGCTAAAGCATGTAAAACAAAATCGGCCTGCTGACCCAAATATGACTGTTTATTTGAAACCATGGCGATCAACGAAACGCCTAAACGCTTAATCAATGGAACTAGCACCTTAATTTCGGGGGTATCTCCTGATTTGGAAATACAAATCACGGAATCTCCGGACTGGATCATACCCAAATCACCGTGAATCGCATCCGCCGCGTGCATGAATAATGCAGGCGTACCTGTGGAATTCATGGTTGCCACAATTTTTTGAGCAATGATTGCTGATTTCCCGATGCCTGTAAAGACAATCCTTCCTGACTGAGCAAGTAAGTGTTCGACACAAGCTTCAAATTCGGCATCAATTGCTTGGCCAACAAGCAAAATGGCCTCCGCTTCTTGCATTAAAACTTTTTTTGCTGTGGATTGAATATTTTTGCTTAATTTCAATGTTAGTAAGGATTTCAGGGTTCAAAGATAAGACAATCAAAAGAATTCCGCTAAGAAAGAAACACAAACGCCACGATCAATCGTATGACCAATTCCATTTCACCTGATGTTTTAAAAGAGCAACTCAAAAAGACATTTGGCTTTAGCCAGTTTCGAGGTGAACAAGAGGCCATCATCCAAAATACCATTGCCGGAAACCATAGTTTTGTCTTGATGCCTACGGGTGCGGGCAAATCCTTGTGCTACCAATTACCTGCCATCGTGATGCCGGGTACGGCTATTGTCATTTCTCCATTAATTGCGTTGATGAAAAACCAGGTAGACCAAATGGTCGCATTTGGCATCAATGCTCAGTTTTTAAATTCGTCATTAAGTAGGGCTGAAATCAACCGAGTCAAAGCTGAGGTGATTAGCGGTGCGGTGAAATTATTATATATCGCCCCCGAATCGTTGAATAAGCAGGAGAATTTGAATTTTCTCCAGCAAGCAAATATTTCCTTTGTGGCCATTGATGAGGCGCATTGTATTTCAGAATGGGGACATGATTTCCGTCCTGAGTATCGCAAGATTCGCACGATCATTGAAAACATCAATGCAAAATTGCCTATCATCGCATTGACCGCAACTGCGACACCTAAAGTCCAGCAGGACATTCAGAAGACCTTAAATTTAGAAGATGCGACGGTGTTTAAGACCTCGTTTAATCGGAAAAATCTATACTACGAAATTCGTTCTAAGAAAGACATTGATAAGCAATTGATTCGCTATATCAAGGGTCATTCAGGCAAAGCAGGCATAATTTACTGCTTGAGCCGGAAACGTGTTGAGGAAATTTCAGACCTTTTATTGGTCAATGGGATTAATGCCCTACCCTATCACGCCGGCTTAGATCCTCAAGTTCGCATGAGCAATCAAGAAGCTTTCTTGAATGAGGAAGTGGATGTGATGGTTGCGACGATTGCTTTTGGCATGGGCATCGACAAACCCGATGTACGTTTTGTTATTCACTACGATGCCCCCAAATCACTGGAAGGTTATTACCAAGAAACGGGTCGTGCCGGACGCGATGGATTAGACGGTACCTGTATCTTATTTTACACGTACGACGATATTCTCAAGCTAGATAAATTCAATAAAGACAAAGCCGTTTCAGAAAAGGAAAATGCCAAATTGCTCTTAAGCGAAATGGTCTATTATGCCAACTTAGGGGTTTGTCGGCGCAAGCAACTACTCAGCTATTTCGGCGAGCACATGGCTGAAAATTGCGGGTTTTGCGACAATTGCATGCACCCGACGGCCACATTCAAGGCAGAGAAAGAGGTTACTTGGGTCCTAGATGCGGTAAAACAAACGGGAGAAAAATTTGACGCAGAGCATTTGGCAGATGTATTAGAAGGCAAGAGCAATCAATACACCCAGAGCTATGAGCATGAAAAATTAAGTTGTTTTGGTATTGGAGCAATTGCCCCATGGAATGTCATTGAACCGGAAGAAGAGGAGGATGACGATGATGAGGAGGGAGATGATGACGAACCGAAAAAACCAAAACTGCTTAAGAAATCTAAAAAAGAACCAAATCCGGAGAGCCAAAAATCACCTTGGATTTCATTTATTAAGCAGTTAGTGATTTATGATTTATTGGCCAAAGACATCGAAAATTATGGTGTCCTCAAACTAAATGATAAATCAGAGGCTTATTTAAAAGACTCATATCCGCTGACATTCTCACGTGATCATGATTATGAGCAAGAAGCGATAACCGCAGAAAATGAGGAAGAAAATGCAGCATTGGGGGCGAAAGCATACGATGATGCCTTATTTGAAATTTTAAAGACCCTTCGTAAAAAAGTAGCGAAGGAGAAAAACTTGCCTCCTTATGTCATCTTCCAAGACCCATCGTTAGAGGAAATGGCTACGACGTATCCTACTACCCAAGAAGAAATGGCGCAGATTAACGGCGTAGGTATGGGAAAAGTGGTGAAGTTTGGGAAGCAATTTCTGGATGCAATCATTCGGTATGTAGAGGAGAACGAGATTGAGACTGCTAAGGAGGTCGTTGTTAAGTCGACTGTCAACAAATCTAAAATTAAGATTTATATCATTCAGCAGGTCGATCGCAAGATTGATTTGGACTTGATTGCTGAGCAGAAAGAATTAAGCATGGCGGAATTGATTGAAGAGATCGAGACCATTTGTTATTCAGGCACGAAATTAAACTTGGATTATTTTATCAATCAGGTCATTGAGCCAGATAAGCAAGATGAAATTTTCGAATATTTCATGTCGGCCGACACGGACAACATCGCCCAAGCGTTAGATGAGTGCAACATTGAGGATGTTAATGAAGAAGAGTTGCGTTTAATGCGCATTAAGTTTTTGAGTGAATTAGCCAATTAAATTTATGAATGTTTTAATTATCGGGTCAGGTGGTCGTGAACATGCATTTGCGTGGAAGGTTTCCCAAAGCCCATTACTAAGTAGTTTATTTATTGCCCCAGGGAATCCGGGGACAGCCAGTTTAGGCACAAATTTACCGATTGGCGTGGCGGATTTGGAAGGAATTGTTCGTGTCATCAGAGAAAACCAAATTGAATTAGTTGTGGTCGGACCTGAGGAACCGCTTGTCAAAGGAGTTCGTGATTTTATCGAGTCGCAGGACGACTTAAAACATGTGGGAATCGTGGGGCCTGGAGCTGCTGGAGCACAACTAGAAGGGAGTAAAGACTTTTCTAAAAATTTCATGCACACGCATGGCGTGCCTACAGCTGCATCGGAAACATTTACGAAAGATACGATTGAGGCAGGATTAGCGTATTTGGAAAAACAATCCTTACCAATCGTATTAAAAGCGGATGGCCTTGCAGCGGGAAAAGGCGTAATTATTGCTCAAACATTAGCGGAGGCTCAGACGGCATTATCAGAAATGTTGTTGGATTC
>CAZUAZ010000001.1:97161-132559 GCA_964618445.1 uncultured Aquirufa sp.
TATCAAGGATTTATTTTTATTGGCTTAATGAATCATGAAGGGGAACCTTATGTGATTGAGTATAATGCACGGATGGGTGATCCTGAAACCGAGGTAGTCTTACCTAGAATCGAATCGGATTTCCTATCTTTACTGCTTGCGTCTGCGCGTGGAACCTTAAACGAGGAACAAATTCAAATCTCAGAGCAATTTGCGGTAACTACTATGGTGGTTGCTGGCGGATACCCGGAGGAATACCGAAAGGGTGATGTAATTTCTGGTTTGGATCAAGTAGCAGACGCGTTAATCTTCCAAGCGGGAACGCGGGAAGAAAATGGACAAATTTTGACTAGTGGGGGGCGGGTTATTGCACTCACAGCAACTTCAAATACCCTGGAGAAGGCGATACAAAAGTCTCAAAAGGCGGCCCAATCGGTTCAATTTGAAGGTAAAAACTTTAGAAGAGATATTGGTCTCGACATCCTGCGTTACAAAGGATAAGCGATCGATGGAATCAATAAATTATGGCATGTAAATCGTGTTCAACAGGATCTTGTGGATCCAAAGGTGTAGCAGGTGAAGCTGTATCAGGCTGCCAAAGTAATGGCGGTTGTGGCACAGGTGGCTGCAATAAAATGAATGTTTTTGATTGGCTGTCCGACTTGGATGTCCCTCAATTTCAGCGTTTTCATGTAGTAGAGGTTAAATTCAAAGGAGGCCGGAAAGAATATTTCCGAAATTCAAATGGCCTGATGTTGCATACAGGTGATGCCATCATGGTAGAATCGACGTCGGGAATTCATCTCGGGGTTGTTTCATTGCAAGGCGAATTAGTTCGTTTGCAATTGATGAAAAAATCAATCAAAGACGATGATAATTTGAAAAATATCATTCGAATTGCGAGCGAAAAAGATCTCGAAAAACATAACCAGATGATTGCGCGCGATTTACCTACGATGTATCGAGGCCGACAAATCATCGGAGATCTTAAATTAAACATGAAGCTTTCAGATGTCGAATTTCAATCTGATGGGACGAAAGCTATCTTTTATTATTCTTCTGAAGACCGTGTCGATTTTCGTGAGTTGATCAAATTATTAGCCACCGAGTTTAAAGTGCGTGTGGAAATGAAACAGATTTCTTCGCGTCAAGAGGCAGGAAGATTAGGTGGTATTGGCGTTTGCGGACGTGAATTGTGCTGTTCTACGTGGCTCACCGACTTTAAGAATGTAACCACTTCGGCGGCTAGATATCAAAATTTATCCCTAAATCCGGTGAAATTGAGTGGCCAATGTGGTCGCTTAAAGTGTTGTTTAAACTACGAGTTAGAAACGTATATGGATGCACTTAAAAGCATCCCAACGATTGAAGGACGATTAAAAACGAAAAAAGGAGAAGCCATCTTACAGAAGACGGATATCTTTAAACGGATGATGTGGTTTGGCATTGTGGGAGAAGAAGCAATTTGGATTCCTGTGAGCTGTGATCGTGTTAAAGAAATAATTGACTTAAATAAAAAAGGCATCATACCTGAGTCATTCAGTGACTTAAATCCAGATGCTCCTGTTGTTGAGAAGCCTAGCTTATCTGAATTAAATTCAGATTTAGAGCGGATGGACAAAAAATACGGTGGTAAAAAACCGGGAGCCGGAAGTGGAAAAGGTGGAAATCGTGGCGGACGTGATCGCTTCGAGAATAGAGGTCCTCGCCCAGATCGTGGGCCGAGAACAGACAATCGCGGACCAAAACCAGCAGGTGAAAATACTAGCAGCGATGGTTCTACTACTGAAAATCGCGGTCCGAGACCTGAAAGAGGGCCAAGACCTGACAATCGGGCCCCACGGCCTGAGCGTATACCCCAACCGAACGCAGATGCAAATCCTTCAGCCGAAGGCGGAGCGGCGGATGGAACGGGCCAACCGAAACCTTTCAAAAAGAAATTCAAGAAGAAATTCAAACCAAGACCGCCGCGTGAAGGTGGATCTACTGAAGCCCCATCAGCCTAAATTGAAATGAAAATAACCTTTAACATTTTATGGGTTATGGGATTGATAAGCGTCCTGAGTAGCTCTTGTCAATCGGACGCCGTTTTTGACCAGTCTGAATCATTGGCTGAACATGGGTGGGTACAAAAAAAACAAATTGTATTCCCTTTCGAAATTCAAGATACGACTAAGACCTACGATTTACAGGTAGCTATGCGCCAATCAAACGATTATCCATTTTACAATTTATACTTTAATTGTAGGCTTATTCAAGAAGATCAAGGCGTGTGGAAAAAAGCTTTTGCGGAAGCCATTTTATATGACCCCCAAACAGGCAAGCCGAAAGGCGGTGGAATAGGTGATATGTATAGTCATTCCTATACGATTTTAAAGGGATTAAAATTTCCTCGTCGCGGAAAATACCATGTTGAATTGGAACAATACATGCGAACCGATACACTCGTTGGCGTCGTTTCAGTTGGTGCTTCCTTAATCCCTAGCGCGAATTAACCATGGCCAAGATAGACGATATTGATAAGCAAATTTTGGCATTTCTTCATGAAGATGCCTTCTTATCGAACAAGGAAATGGCTGCGCGACTGGGTATGAGTGCGACACCCGTGCATGAGCGCATTAAACGCATGGAAAAAGAGGGAGTGATTACGGGTTACCGTGCCATGATTAATCCCAATAAACTAGGCAAATCGCTAACTGTGTTTTGCGATATTTCGTTGAAAGAGCATGCCGCGGACTATTTAAAACAGTTTGAGACCGATGTCATGTCATTGCTAGAAGTTCAAGAGTGTTATTGCGTTTCCGGACATAGTGATTTTTTATTGAAAATCGTGGTTTCCGACATGGATGAATACCGGAATTTTATTTTACATAAATTGGCCAGCATCAAAAATATTGGTAATGCGCAGAGCCATTTTGTGATGAATCAAATACAAAATGAACAAATTTTACCTTGGCTAAATCAAGGAAAAAAAGAATAAACCCATAATTGAGGATAGCCTGATAAGCAAAACTCAGTAATTTAAATTTTGATTTAAACCGTTTGACTATAAACACATGAATAAAGTAACGAAATCGATCCTTGGAGTTTTGATCGTAGGCCTTGTTTTAGGACTAGCCTTTTATCCCAAAATCAAAAAATCTTTCAGCAAGGAAAAAACGGAAGATTCCAAAAAAGACAAGAATGGCAAAGGAGGAAAGACTGCAGTGGTCGTTACTGTGGTTAAATCCACGCGTTTGGATGATTTGATAAGTTCGACAGGATCTATATTGGCTAATGAAGAAGTTGAGGTTCGATCTGAAATCGCCGGAAGAATTATCTCATTAAACATTAAAGAAGGTGATGTTGTCAAAAAAGGAACCGTTTTATTCCGAATCAATGATGACGATTTACAAGCCCGTTTACGCAAATTAGGTTTTAACAAGAAATTAGCGGAGGATAATGAGGCTCGCCAAAAAGTCCTTTTACAAAAAGAGGCTATATCTCAACGCGAATATGATATTGCGGTCAACTCCGTTAATACGATATCAGCTGATATCGAAGACTTGAAAGCCCAAATCTTAAAAACGACCGTATTGGCCCCTTTCTCTGGGACAGTTGGCTTTCGCTATGTTTCCCTAGGAAGTTACATTTCCCCTGCAACCCGAATTGCCACCTTAACGAATACCAATCCTGCAAAAATCGAATTCTCTATTCCAGCGAAATACGCCACTGCGATTCGCAAAGGAAGCACGATTGAATTTGTGACGGAAAGCGAAGAAAAAATGTACCGCGGAAATGTGTATGCCATCGATCCTAAAATTGATCCATTAACACGTACGCTTCAAATTCGTGCCCTAGCGCCAAACCCATCAGGCAGTTTGGTTCCAGGAGCTTTCGCGAAAGTAAACTTAATTTTAAAGACGAAGGGTAGTGCCATATTAGTACCTACGGAGGCTGTCGTGCCAGAGGCAAAAGGCAACCGTGTATTCGTTGTCAAGAACGGAAAATCAATTCCTGTCAAAGTGGAATTGGGGAACCGTGGCGAGAAAAATGTAGAGATTCTTTCTGGCTTGAGTATCGGGGATACGTTAATCACCAATGGCATCATTCAAGTGAAACCAGACGGCGAAGTTGAAATCAAAGAAGTTCTTCAATAAGGAATCATGCCTTGGAAATGGTCAGTTTGGCAATATAAATGGCGGAAGCTAGCACATGTGCTAGCGGCTCAAATTGCCTATGTCCGTATGTATGTGCAGATTCGAATACAAAAAAGCCAACAGCCAAACCATACATTTATAGGTATTTTACTGGCCGAACATCTTGGAGATATTGTTGCAGCTGAACCAATTATTGATGCATTAACCAAGAAATTCCCTCAAGCGAAAATCGCTTGGATCATTAAACCGGCCTTTCGGGCTTTACTTGAAAATCACCCGAAAATCGAATGGCTAATCGACGAACCGAGTGTCTTGTTTAGTAGATATGTTACGAAAAAACATCCGTTTGATGTATTTTACAATCTACATATGAATGATCTACGGAGTGACGCATTCTTCCCGGATCAGTTTTTAGAGAATCCCAAGGCTTCTGCACTTGGGTTAACAAAAGCAAATTACTTGCACCAGTTTAACTTATTAGAAGTTGTGTCGCAATTAGCCGATCTAGGAAAAATAGGGGGTTATCCCCATGTCTACCTTGAAAAAGGCACAAAAAACACCTTTTTGACGAAACCTTATTGGGTTATTCATCGTAAATCGAATGCCCAAATGCGCGATTGGCAAGATCATTTATGGTGTCAGCTGCTTGATCACATCATTGAAGAAAATAGCGTTAACATCGTAGAAATAGGCGTTATTGAACCGCTTGCTTATCAGTCGCCTAAATTCCGTTCACTTGTGGGAAAAACATCGCTTCGTGAAACGTTAGCGATTATGCACGATGCAGAATATTTCATTGGCGTGGAATCAGGTCCTGCACATATTGCGAATGCGTTTCGTATTCCTGCGCTGATTCTTTGCGGCCGATTTGTAAATTTCGACCGTTATAATGTGTATTCGGGTGCTTATCAACACGATGGCATTGCTCGAATCATTTTTAATTCTACTGGCACAGCGTCTGAATTAACATTCGAGGACGTGTATGCCCAATTACCTCAAAAAAACCTAGCTTAACATATGGCCTCATTATCAGAAACTAGCATTAAACGACCTGTCCTATCCATAGTGATGTCAGTATCGATCATCGTATTTGGTCTGATTGGATATTCTTATTTGGGTATTCGTGAATATCCTTCCGTAGACCCCCCGGTAGTTACCGTCCAAACAAGTTATACGGGGGCGAATGCGGACATCATTGAGTCACAAATTACCGAACCACTCGAGGAATCCATTAATGGTATTGCTGGAATTAAGACGCTATCGAGTTCTAGCCGGGATGGCCGATCGAGTATTACGGTCGAGTTTGATTTGGCGGTTAATATTGAAGATGCGGCAAATGATGTTAGAGACCGCGTTTCGCGTTCCTTAGCATTACTTCCGAAAGATGTGGATCCACCAGTGGTATCCAAAGCTGATGCGGATTCCAATCCTATCTATAACTTAAATATCTATTCGAACACACGCGATCTTTTAAGTCTAAATGAAATTGCAACTCGGAATGTGAAGGAAAAACTTCAAACAATTCCAGGCGTTTCTTCAGTCCAAATGTGGGGTGAAAAGAAATATGCCATGCGTTTGCATATCGATCCTGAGCGTTTAGCTTCATTCCGTTTAACAGCCCCTGACATCGTTAGTGCATTAACCAAACAAAATATCGAACTCCCATCAGGTAGTATCGAAGGAAATAACACGGAGCTTACAGTACGGACACAGGGCCGCTTAACCACGGTGGATGATTTTAATAACTTGATTATTCGAGAAGAAGGCGATCGTTCGGTTAAATTTTCAGATGTAGGAAATGCCGAGTTAGCTCCAGAAAACGAGAAAACATTCTTTAAGCGTGACATGATGCCGATGATTTCGATCGCTGTTATTCCACAACCGGGTTCTAATCAAATCGATATTGTCGATCAGATTCATAAAAAAATGAAGCAAATTCAAACGACCATCCCAAGTGATGTGATTTTGAAGGAGGGATTTGACAACACAAAATATGTACGTAAATCCATTGAAGAAGTAGAAGAAACGATCATGATTGCCATTTTGTTGGTTACGATCGTGATCTTCCTATTCTTGCGTGACTGGCGGTCAACGATCATTCCGTTGACTGCGATACCGGTGTCTCTGATTGGGGTGTTCTTTTTCATGTATTTGGCAGGATTCTCCATCAACGTGTTAACCTTACTTGGAATCGTCTTGTCCATCGGTCTCGTTGTAGATGATGCGATTGTAGTACTTGAAAATATCTACTCAAAAATTGAGGAGGGGCTAACGCCATGGCAAGCAGCCTTAGCTGGTTCGAATGAAATTTACTTCGCAGTAATTTCCACCACGGTAACACTTGCTGCGGTATTCTTACCTGTTATTTTCTTGGAAGGAATCACGGGCCAATTATTCCGCGAGTTTGGAATTGTCGTGGCTGGATCCGTTATCATTTCAGCCTTTGTTTCATTGACCTTAACACCTATGTTAAGCTCTAAATTGCTCAAAGGTGGGCATTCCAAGCCTTGGTTTTATAACGTAACCGAGCCATTTTTTGTTTGGTTAACACAGGCATACGAAAGCTCCCTTAATTCATTTTTAAAAGCTCGTTGGATTGCGTGGGTAGTGATGGTTGGCTTAATCGGTATCATTTATACCCTATTCAAAACAGGTGCCATTCCGTCAGAATTAGCTCCACTAGAAGATCGTGCTCAAATGCGTGTTAGTGCGACAGCACCTGAAGGATCTACATTTGAATACATGCTGAATTTTACGGATGAAATCACCAATTTCATCATGAAAGAAATTCCTGAATCAGAAAGAAATGCGATTTATACAATCACTTCTCCTGGCTTTGGAAATGCAGGTTCGAATTCGGGAATGATTCGGATTTTGTTGAAAGATACGACTAAGCGCAGGAGCCAACAAGAAATTGTGGATGCCCTTCAGCCTAAGATAAAGAAATTTACAGGTGCGAAATCGATTGTGATTCAAGAGCCTACGTTACAGACAGGTCAGCGCGGAGGTGGTGGATTGCCTGTAGCGTTCGTGGTGCAGGCGCCTAACTTTGAAAGGTTAAAAAAGATGATGCCACAATTTATGGCTAAGGTTCGTGAGTCTCCCAAATTTGAAATTTCAGATATCAATTTAAAGTTCACTAAACCAGAACTACGCTTGGAGATTGACCGTTCAAAAGCGCAAAATTTGGGTGTATCGATTCAAGATGTAGCCCAAACACTCCAATTAGGTCTTTCTGGACGTCGATTCGGGTATTTTATCATGGACGGAAAACAATATCAAGTAATTGGTCAAATTAACCGTACCTCTCGAAATGATGTCAATGACCTAAAATCCCTATATGTGAAAAACAACCGAGGTGATCTAATTCAATTAGACAACATGGTTAAAATCACAGAGCAAAGTACTCCGCCTCAATTATTCCGCTTTAACCGCTACTCTGCAGCTACCGTTACGGCTCAAATGGCGAAAGGGGTAACCTTAGGTGAGGCACTTGACGAAATGGACAAACTAGCGAAAGAAACTTTTGATGAATCATTCTCTACTGCTTATGACGGACAAAGTAAGCAATTCAAAGAATCGAGTTCATCTTTATTATTTGCATTTGCACTAGCCATCTTATTGATCTATCTGATTCTTTCTGCCCAGTTTGAAAGTTTTGTCGATCCATTCATCATCTTGTTTACCGTACCATTAGCGGTGGCGGGAGCGCTTTTGTCGCTTTGGGATTTCGGCCAAACACTAAATATTTTCTCACAAATCGGAATCATTGTATTGATCGGACTCGTGACCAAGAATGGTATTTTGATTGTAGAATTTGCGAACCAACAAAAAGAAATGGGTTTATTAAAAATGGAGGCGGTAAAAAATGCAGCATCTGCTCGTTTCCGTCCCATCATTATGACATCCCTATGTACGATTTTAGGTATTTTGCCTATTGCACTAGCCTTGGGTTCGGGCTCACAAAGCCGCGTTTCCATGGGTATTGCGGTCGTAGGTGGTATGTTATTCTCGACCACTTTAACGCTTTATATTATTCCTGCTATTTACAGTTACATGTCATCGAGCCGGAAAAAAGTTGTCAATGACTAAAGATGAGATTTGGATGCAACGTGCCTTAGACCTAGCCTTGTTAGGCGAAGGGCACGTAGCACCCAATCCATTAGTTGGCTGCGTCATCGTTCGCGACAATCAAATCATAGGTGAAGGGCATCATGCCCAATATGGCAAAGCACATGCAGAGGTAAATGCATTTCAAAATCTTCAACAGTCAGCTAAAGGCGCTACTGTATACGTGAGTTTGGAGCCATGTAGTCATTTTGGCAAAACGCCCCCCTGTGCTGATTTATTAATTCGGGAGCAGGTAGCCCGCGTGGTTATTTGCAATTTGGATCCCAACCCCTTAGTTGCCAGGAAGGGAATTGATCGCTTATTGCAGGCTGGAATTGAAGTTGAAACTGGCATTTTAGCCTTACGAGGGGCTCAAATTAATCGCCATTTTTTTCATTTCCATGAAAAAGGGAGACCTTGGATTACACTCAAATTTGCAGAGTCAGCTGATGGATTCATCGCGCGTGAAAATGGAGAACCCGTTACGTTTTCGAATGAGGTGAGCCAACAGCTCGTTCATAAAATGCGCACTCAGCATCAGGCCATTTTGATTGGGGTTAATACGGCCAATGCAGATAATCCAAAATTAGATGCGCGTTTTTGGCCGGGAAATTCACCTATTCGCATGGTCATTGATCCCAACAATCGCATGCAACGTGCATTGACATTAGTTACTGACAATTCCCCGCTTTACATATTGACACGTGAATATGCCATGGTCAATGGCAACAAGCATTGGATTGCAATAGGGGATAATATGCTGCGAGGAATCATGCAGTACTGCCACGCTGAAGGAATTCAATCCATCCTCGTAGAAGGGGGAACGCATACATTGGAATCGTTTTACACAGCAGGTCTTGCAGATGAAATACTCAAGATCAAATCGGATGTCTGTCTTGAAAAAGGCATCAAAAGCCCATTTAAAGCACTTTCCTGGGAATTAATGGAACAAGTTGGCACAGATAACCAGTGGCTACATGTCAAATAAAATTTGAGCTAGCAAATACAGGTTTAGGCTAAGAATAATCGCGCTGATGATCCATGCGCTAACGGTCAACCAAGGGGCATTGACAAATTTCCCCATCTTTTTTGCATCACTGGTAAACCAAACTAAGGGTATCACCGCGAAGCTTAGTTGCATCGAAAGGACAACTTGACTGAAAATCAGTAAATCGCCAATCTTACTTTCTCCCCACACCCACGTGATAAAAAAGGCAGGTAAAATGGCGAGCATTCGAGTAATCAGTCGGCGAATCCAAGGTTTCAACCTGAGGTCAAGGAACCCTTCCATCACAATTTGGCCGGCAAGCGTACCCGTTAATGTAGCGTTTTGCCCGGAGGCTAATAAGGCTACAGCAAAAAGTATCGCAGCCCATCGACTACCTAAAGCGGGGTTTAATAATTCAAACGCATCGCGAATATCTGCGACGTGCTGCTGACCGCTCCAATGAAATGCTGCGGCAGCTAGAATAAGAATGGCTGCATTAATAAAAAAAGCTAAAGACAACGAAATGGTGGAGTCCCACGTGGCGAATTTAATTGCTTTAGCACGTTGCTCATCTGTGTGCGCAAAGGCCCGAGTCTGCACAATACTGGAGTGTAAATATAAATTATGCGGCATGACAGTCGCACCTAAAATACCAATTGCCACATACAATTGATTCGAATCTTGAAAGATTCCAGGAGTAGGAATAAGTCCCTTTAATACAGGACCAATGGCTGGTTGGGCTAAAAATATTTCGTATACAAAGCATATACTAATCACGGCTAGTAGTGCCAAAACAATCGATTCCAAAACACGAAAACCTCGGTTCTGAAAATATAAAATCAAGAATACATCTAAAATCGTAATCGCAATACCACTTAAGATAGGAATTCCAAATAGCAAATGTAAGGCTAATGCAGACCCAATCACTTCGGCTAAATCACACGCAGCAATAGCTGCCTCACAAATTAACCATAAGAAAATGGCGACAGGTTTTGAAAAGGCGTCGCCACATGCTTGTGCTAAATCACGTCCCGTAGCCACGCCTAATTTGAGTGCTAAATGCTGTAAAAGAATGGCAAACAAACTGGAAATTAAAATAACAGACAAGAGTGTGTACCCAAATTGTGCACCACCTGCTAAATCTGTTGCCCAATTGCCCGGATCCATATAGCCTACAGCTACCATAAATCCAGGGCCCATGAATGCGCGAAGATTCTTCCAAAAACCTCCTCCCTGAGGTATTGGGATACTCGCATACACCTCACTGAGTGAATGGGATTTAACTTCAGAACGCCAAGGCTGTGACATAGACAAAATTAAAAATCAAATATAGTTAATATTCTAAATTAATTTTTAGTCTAGCCTAAAAATTTTATTACTAAATATTTTGTACTTTTGAATTTCTAAATCTCGTTATGGCCATATCGTTCGCTGAAGAAAACTATTTAAAAATCATTTACAGGCTCTCCGAGTCGACTAGTGATGATATTTCAACCAATGCTATCGCCGAATTAACCCAAAATAAAGCCGCTTCGGTCACTGACATGTTACGTAAAATGTCTGACAAAGGATGGGTTAACTACCAAAAATACCAAGGGGTTCGTTTGAGTGAAACGGGAGAAAAAATAGCCCTAGATATCGTTCGTAAACATCGGTTGTGGGAGGTTTTCTTGGTTAATAAAATGGGCTTCAACTGGGATGAAGTACATGAAATTGCCGAGCAGCTGGAACATATTGAGTCCGAGATTCTAATCGACAAATTGGATGCCTTTTTAGATTATCCGCGTACCGATCCGCATGGCGATCCCATACCTAACAAAAAAGGCGAATTACCGCAATTAGGATATATCCCATTGGCCAACATGCCGATTGGTAAAGCCGGAAAACTCGTAGGTGTAGCGCAAGATTCAGCCGTATTTCTTCAGTTACTGACCAAACTAAATTTGAAATTAGGGGCGAAATTAGAAATAACAGAAATTAATGCATTTGACTTATCGGTGTCTCTGCGCATCGATGGCAATCCTCCTGTATTAATCAGTCATGAAGTAGCTAAAAACGTATTGATCAAACGCTAGCTCAATAAATCTAATACTTCGTCCTCGCTCAAAGCTCGAAGGATGCTTTCATCTGACGTAACTAAGTCATTTGCCAAATCCAATTTACGCTGCTGGAGCGACAAGATTTTCTCCTCCACCGTTTCCTTACTGATAAACTTATAGGTAAATACCGTCTTCTTTTGACCAATCCGGTGGGCACGGTCTATCGCCTGTGCTTCTGCAGCTGGATTCCACCACGGGTCTAGTAAAAATACGTAGTCCGCTGCCGTTAAATTTAAACCAACTCCTCCGGCTTTTAAGGAAATTAAAAACACCGACTGCCCATCATCTTTTTGGAAACTTTCCACTTGACCCATCCGATCTGATGTACTTCCATCCAAATAGGCATACGCAATTCCTCGTTCGTCCAGAGCCTTGCGAATCAGCCCTAAATGTTGCACAAACTGACTGAAAATCAACACTTTATGATGTTGTTCTAAGACCGTTTCTAGCTTCTCCAAAACCGCTTCCATTTTACCAGATTCCCCTGTAAATCCTTCTTCGCACAAAGCAGGGTGATTGGCCAGTTGGCGCAACTTCGTCAGACCTTGCAACACAGAAAAACGTGATTTCTGTAAACCTTCATCCTTAATTTGCTTTAACAACACATCTCGGTAGAATGACTTTGTCTTGTCATATAAACGCTCCTGCTCCTCTGACATCGCGCAGTAAGTGATCGACTCCATCTTTTCAGGCAAGTCGGCCGCCACCTGACGTTTCTCTCTTCTCAATAAATAAGGTTTAATTAAAAAATAAAGGCGCTTTTTCTGATCACTATCTGCCTTTTTCTCAATAGGAATTTGGAAGGAATCTTTGAAATATCGTTGCGTTCCAAGTAAGCCTGTATTCACAAAATTCATCTGCGACCACAGGTCCATCGTGGAATTTTCCAACGGTGTCCCAGTCATCACTAAACGATATTTGGCGTTTAACTTTTGGACGGCTTTAGTAATATTTGCTAATGGGTTTTTAATCGCTTGCGATTCATCCAAAATGACATAACTGAACGATTGTTTTTCAAACCAATCAATATCTGACCGAACCATGCCAAAAGAACAGAGGATTAAATCAACCTTGCCGATTTGGGCTTGCAATTTTTCCCGTTGGGGCCCACTATATACTAACACACGTAGTTGAGGCGTAAATTTCTTGGCCTCCATTTCCCAGTTGTATAGCAACGAAGTAGGCATAACAAGTAAAGAAGGAAGAGTCTCCCCTTGCTCCTTCAGACTTTGCAACAAACAGAGTGTTTGTACGGTCTTTCCGAGACCCATATCATCCGCCAAACAAGCTCCTAATCCGGCAACCTGACGCGTACGCATCCAGCGATATCCTTCTAATTGATACGGACGCAGTGTGCCTTTGAAATTCTTTGGAATAGGGAAATCTTTGGTTTCTAATTTAAGATCGTTAAGGGTTTTTGCCTTCAAGGAAGTTTTAACCAAATCTTGGTTTTCCCATTCTTGAATCAACTGAAAATGTTGCCTGCGTAGATAGACGCCATCATCGCCCGGACGCGTTTCTGAGAAATAAAACAAGTCTTGATAATCATGAAACCAATTATCTGGAATAATTGCGATTGACCCATCTGGCAAATGGAATTCCTTTTTCTTTTGAAGAATCAATTGGCGAATCTTCAAAAAAGGAATTTGAAATTGCCCAAACGAAATAATCGCTTGAATATCAAACCAGTCAAATTTTTCACCAATTCGAATGCTAATCTCCGGTTTACCTAAGAAGTAACGCGGTGCAGAACCATCCCCTTTAAATTGAACGGTAAATCCTGCTTGGTCTAAATCTTGTTTATGAGCAGTCAACCACTGTACGGCATCTGAGCGTGAAATCGTTGCTCTTCCGTCTGCCTCCATTGGAAGGCCCATCGTTTTTAAACTTTGAAAACTACGCTTCTCCTTAACGAGCGAGCGCATAATCTTTTGAAATGCATAGCTATCGCCTTTCTTTTCAAATAGCACATTCGCCTCCGCAGCTAAGCCATCCCAAGGAAATCGGTTATTTCCATATTGAAAAGACAAGACAAATTGCCAGCGATCAGCCGCTTCTAATGCCTTTTTCGTACTCGGCTTTTCATCTCCATCAACCTTGGGTACGATGGGACCATAGGCTAACAAGTATTGGCAATTCTTTTCTGTATTTGTGATTTCAAAACCTTTGGCATGGACCGGATACCGCGCGACCATGGACTTAACAAATTTTCGAAAATAGTCTTCCTCCATATTTTTGGGGATAACTACAAATTTCTTATTCAGAAAAGCACGCAATTTCTTGCCTTCTAACTGCGGTTTAAAATGGTATAGTTTTTGATTTAACAGCATCCAGGCTGGCTCATCACACAAGATTAAAGCGTCCTTGTATTGAAATTCTAGCTTGTTGCCTCGGTGTTTAAGTGTCGGAAAATAATGCGTATTCTCTTCATTACGCATGAAGTGAAACAACACCTCAACTGGTTCTGCTTCTATTTGTACTGACTGCCGCATGGGATTTCCATCATTTCCCATAATAAAAAGCGTTTTATCAGGACAAATAAGCTCGAATATTTGGCCACGCCTACGCTCAATACTAGCATGAACGGTATCTGCGATGTCCTTATCTCCTTTCTCAGGATCAAATGTCTTTAAATAAAACTCTTCAATTGTTTTACGCTTCGACGTGTTGTACTTTTCAAAAATAGCTGCCGGCTTCATTCCCTCAATCAACTTCACACACGCTTCATCACGCTCATCTAATCCGGCGGCAAATTCATGATAATTACGCGACGTTAGGGTTTGGTATTCCCAAGTCAGCTGCCCTTTCTCGTTCAACTGCACAACAAACACCTCGAACAAATAGCCGAGGCATTCATGTGACAATATGGAATAAACAACCTGGAAAGGTTTGTTCGGGGAGATCTTCATGTGCTGTAAAAAACTCGAACAACCGAGTTATAAGCGTAAAACCTTCAAAAATAAGGGTTTTTCATGAATTAATGACTTTTTTGGCGATAATTTAATCTAAGCCTTTTGAAGCCTCAAGCAGGTCCACAGGCCTTTCTCCGTTTGCGCTTGCAGGGTTAAACCTACCGAGGCCGCCGCTTTTTGAAGCAATGGCACATCGGCTGCATAAAACCCACTTAAAAATAAATAGCCTCCGGAAACAATCCGCTTACTATATTCTTCCATCTCGTCCAACAGAATATTACGGTTAATATTAGCTATGAGAACATCATAGCTTGTTTCATCTTCATCTCGAATTGTTCCTTGGGCAAAAGTAACATCCCCACATCCGTTAAGGCTCGCATTCTCGATGGAGTTTTCAACTGCCCACGAATCAATATCAAAACCATGAACGCGCGTAGCACCACGCTTCCAAGCGACAAAAGCCAAAATCCCAGTACCTGTCCCGGCATCCAAAACTGATTTATTCGCTACATCTAACTCTAATAAAGCCGCTACTAATAAGGTTGTCGTTTCATGATGCCCCGTGCCGAAAGACATTTTAGGATTAATGACGATTTCCATTGGAAAAGAATGGTCGGGCTCATGAAAGCTAGCGCGTATATACACTTGATCTAAAATACGAATCGGTTCGTAATTAGTCTCCCAAACTGCATTCCAATTTTCCTTTTCTATGTCATTGTAAACCACGTCGATTGGACCTAAAAATCGATAGCGATCTACAATTTCTTGCGCTTGAGTAGCATCATACAAAGCTGCCGGACAATAAGCGGCTATCCCTGAATCAAGATCTTCAAAAATATCAAATCCGATTTCGCCCAATTCGGCCATTAAAATATCCGTTATCTCAGTCGATGCTGAAATAAGCAATTGCTTCGTAGCCATGTAAGGGTCTATTTATCAGTGGGCGGATTGGGATCTTTTTTCCCAAAAACAGAGAAATGTATATAACGCTTCGGTTGCGTTCTGAAATCAATTAATAAGCGATCCAAATCAACAATTGACTTATTAAGGCCTGTATAAAGTGAATCGTTTGTTAAAAACTTACCCGCGCTTCCTTGACCTTGCTCTAGTTTTGTTACGATACGCTGAAGTGATGTGATGGCGCGACTTGCCTCTTGAATGGTTTGCCCAATCCGTGCCGCCTGAATGGAATCGGCTACCGAATTAAACTTGGTCAATAATGGTTTTAATTCTTTCTCTGTCTCAATTAAACTCTGCGACAGATTGCGCATGTTGGCCGTAATCTGCTTAATATTTACGCTGTTCTCAGCTACTAGGGTAGAAACTGATCCATTAATATTTGACACAGCTACATTTGAATTTTCAATTAAGCGATTTAGGTGCAAGCCTGTTTTCTCAAACTTAGAACTAACACTCCGGAAAGTAACGAGTAGTGAATCAGCATTGGACAAGACGGGCAGTGCACGCTCTTTTAATAACGAAGAAAGCCCTTTTTCATTTATTCCCGGAATCGTTGATTCGTCGGCAATTGCCCCTTTGCCCGACAGCTCTAAGCGAATAACTTTTCCTCCAAGTAATGCCCCGTCTGATAAAATCGCTACTGTTTTGTCTGGCAAAACCAACCCTTTATTGACCCAAATTTCAACTTTGATTTTGTTGCCGTCTGCTGGGTCTAAAAATACCTTTTTGACTTTGCCTACCTCGACGCCATTGACCATAACGATGTTTGATGCCGTAAGGCCGTCCACATTATCGTATTGAATGTAGTACGTATTCGACTTCGAAAATAGGTCATTCCCTTTCAAGAAATTGAACCCAAAATAGAGGATTAAAAAGGCCATTAGGGCCAAAAAACCTACCTTTAATTCGTTGCTTTTGAACATTTGGGCTATTTTTCTATGTCTTCTTTGTACTTCTTAAATGCTGTTGCAATGGCGTCTGCCACTTGGGATTGTCCATGCTCTGAGTTTAAGTATTCCTCTTCCTCAGCATTCGTCAAAAAACCCGTCTCCACGAGTACACTAGGCATGGCAGTACGCCAAATTACCAAAAATCCAGCTTGCTTTACCCCAAAACTTTTCCGTTTGTACGTTTTTGCAAATTGGTCTTCTACTAAAGAAGCAAATTTAACCGAGCTAGCCATAAAGGCACTTTGGTAATTTGCCATCATAATGTGTGCTAATGGTGAATTTGGATCAAAACCATTATAGGCCGTTTGATAATCTTTTTCTTGCAAGATTACCGAGTTCTCTCGCTTTGCTACGTTTAAATTTCCGTCTGTTTTATGTAAACCCATCGTATAGGTTTCTGTTCCATAAGCTGATTTGTTCGCCGCCGCATTGCAATGAACTGAAATAAACAAATCTGCTTTATTGCGATTAGCAATATCAGCTCGCTCGAATAACTCAACAAATTCATCTGTTTCCCGCGTATAAATCACCTTCAAGTCTGGAAATTCTGCTTTCAGTTTGCGGCCTAATTCTAAAATAATTTTCAAGGTAACTTTCCCTTCGCGGGCACCTTTGGGACCTAAACACCCTGGATCTTTCCCTCCGTGTCCTGCATCCAAACACACCGTCCGAATTAAATTCTTTTTAGGTGGGTTATTCGTGGGCTGAGGTTCTGCTTGTACTACTCCGAAGACCAAAAATAAAGCCGCAATAAAAATAACTCGAATCGCTAAAAACATTATTTTTTCAATTATTAGACGTATAGTAAGTAGCAATGATGTAATTTTACAATTCCCATTGCCACACACAAAGATAATTTTTAAATTCCATTTGGTAAAGCAATCCACATATTACCTTTTTCTGTTCATAGGACTATTCCTTGGTGGCATATCGGATTCCTTGGGGCAGCGGGTCATCGTGAAAGATTCTGCACAATCACCCGTTATCCCCTCAGATTCACTGAATAAAAACCAAGACCTACAAACAACCGTATATTATTCTGCAGCTGATTCCACCATCTTGGATGCAGCGAATCAGGTGGTCCATCTGTATGGAAAGGCCAAGGTAAAGTATGGGGAAATTGGCTTAGAGGCTAATTACATTCGTTTAGATTGGGAATCGAACGAAGTATTTGCCAAAGGCACGTATGATTCAACAGCCAAAAAAATGGAAGGCCTGCCTGTCTTTACGCAAGGAGGCGACAAATACGATTCAGATGAGATACGTTATAATTTCAAGAGTAAACGTGCGGCAATTAAGGGAATTGTAACCCAACAGGGTGAAGGATATGTTCAGGGGAAAACCGTTAAAAAAGATGAAGAGGAGAATCTGTACATCCGAAATGCGATCTACACGACATGTAATTTAAGCCATCCACACTTTCATATTAATGCGAGCAAAATCAAAGTAGTAGGTAAAAAGGAAATTATTTCCGGTCCCTTTCATTTTGAATTAAACGACATCCCATTACCAATCGGATTGCCCTTTGGCTTTTTCCCTTACTCGCAACCAAAAGAAGCGGGTAAATCAGGCATCCTATTTCCAACCTATGGGGAAGAACCTACAGGTCGTGGATTTTATTTACGTGAAGGCGGTTATTATTGGGCCGCAAGTGAAAACATTGGCATTCGATTTACCGGTCAAATTTACTCCAAAGGGGGATGGGGATTAGGCGCAAATTCACAGTACAACAAGCGCTATCGATATAATGGGAGTTTTAATTTAGCATTTAATCGCAATAGCAATGGTGCAGAGTTTAACCCAACTAAGCGAACGGATTTCTCGTTGCAATGGTCACACAGCCCGCGTAGTCTTGGCAACTCAAGTTTCTCCGCATCTGTTAATATTGCCTCAAATTCCTTTAATCAATTCAACACATTTTCCACGCAACAGTACCTAACAAATACCATTGGATCTTCGGTACAATACACCAAAAACGTGGGGCAAATATTTCGTAGTGGTATCAGTTTAAGAGTCAACCAAAACACAACCACACGTGTATTTGATGCTGGAACAGAATTCAATTTTGGCTTAAATCAATTCCAGCCATTTAAACGTAAAAATGCAATTGGAGATAAGTTTATGGACCAGTTTCGTCTTGGTCTAGATTTTTCTGGGAGCGTTTCCGTGACTAACCAAGTTTCGGATCCGTTTACACGGTATGAGTTTGATGTGTTCCCGCGCGAATCAAATAGCCAACGAGGCGTAATTCAAAGACCATTTGTGCCTACAACCCTGAATGACTTACCTCCGGGGGTTGTTCCTGTGAATGCAAGTACCATCCCGATGTTATTAGAAAAAGCGCAAACAAAATTTCAATATAGCGTTCCGCTTTCTTTGCCGAATATTAAACTGACACCCTACATCAACTTGACCCCTGGCGTTTCTTTATCAGGGAATATGTTTACAAGATCTTACAAATACACCTATATGCCTGTTGACTCAACCGTACGCATCGATACGGTGGGAGGATTACCAAAATTCAATTCGCAACTTTCGTTTTCAGCCAGCATGAATACGCGTGTATATGGAACAGCGCGTTTCGATAAAGGTCGCCTAGAAGCCATACGACATACGGCTGTTCCCAGTATTAGTTTGAGCTATGCACCAGATGTTTCTGATCCATCGCTGGGTTATTTTCAAGACGTACGCATCAATAACCGTAAGTTTGTTAATGCCGAAGGTGTAGAACAAATAGGAGATATTCGACGCATTTCTAGTTTCGATCCACGAACATTAAGTTATGGAGGTGCTACGGGCGCAGTTAGTTTCGGCATTCAAAACACATTGGAAGCAAAACTGAAAACCAAATCTGATACTGCGACCAAACAGAGTGAAAAAATTAATCTAATCGACAACTTCGGGATTAATGGAAGCTATAATTTTCTAGCAAAAGAATTTCCATTATCCAATCTGAGCTTCACGGCTAATTCGCGTGTTAGGGAGTTTGATATCAACATTGGAGGTAGTATTGACCCATATCTTTATGTTCAAGACAAGGCCTTTTTTGATATGGGCCGCCGAACAAATGACTTAATGTTTAGCAAAGGAGAGGGATTAGGACGTCTACAGGGTCTTAATTTATCGATAAGCAGACGGTTTGCCCCATCAAAAACTAAGGATAAAACGAGTAAAGAAGGAAGTGAATCTCAGTTGCGGCAGATAAACCGAAATTTGGATGACTATGTCGATTGGAATTTACCATGGACATTTTCATTTAGTTATCAATTCAGCTATAGCCGCATGGGTCTAGCTGCTGCCCAAAAAATTGCAGGTCTTACATTTCAGGGAGATGTTAGCCTTTCCGAAAAATGGAAATTCTCAGTTTCTTCAGGCTATGATTTCAAATTTAATGGCTTGACATACACAAACATGTCCGTACATCGCGACTTGCATTGCTGGGAAATGAATTTCAATTGGACTCCTATTGCAAGCCCCTTTTATGGGCGTGCAAGTAATTACTCCTTCGACCTACGCGTCAAATCCACATTACTCCAAGACCTAAAGTTATCGAGAAGAAGAAGCTTTTACGATAAGGGAGGATTCTAATTCAGCTTGTCTTTAAACGCCTTCAGAAATTTATCCATTTTTGGCTTAATCACAATTTGGCAATACGGTTCCGTGCCATTTTGATTGAAGTAATCTTGGTGGTAATCTTCTGCTGGATAGAAAACTGAAGCTGCGGAGATTTCTGTAACGATTGGATTCGGGAATACGTGTTTTTCATTCAAATTCCGTTTCCAATTTTCAGCTGCTTGTTTTTGTGCCTCGCTACTAAAAAATATAGCAGACCGATATTGGGTTCCTACGTCAGCTCCTTGTCGATTCAAGGTAGTTGGGTCATGGGTTTGCCAAAAAACTTCCAATAAAGTCTCAAACGTAACAACGTTCGGATCGTAGGTGATTTGACATACCTCTGCATGTCCTGTAAGCCCTGAACACACTTCACGGTAAGTTGGGTCCTTAATTTTACCTCCCATATATCCTGAAGTCACAGATTGAACACCTTTGACCCGCTGGTATACGGCTTCTACACACCAAAAACATCCGGCTCCGAATGTAATTGTATCTAATTTTGCGACTGAGTTATCTTGCATGGTTGGCTTTTTTATAGAAGTTCCTCCACAAGAAAAATGAAGAAATGCCCCAGCAATGCCCAGTATTAATCCGACTTTTTTCAAATAGAAGCTCATATCCTTTTTAATTTTAACGTAGTTTTGCGAACTGAAAACCTAAGAAGCATAACGATTAAAGTGGATGAATAGTTTTAAAAATTCAATTTCGGCTACTTGGGCAACTGCCTGGCAAGATAAACAATTTCAGTGGCGTTTGATTTTAGCACTAGGAGTATTCGCTATTTTTCCATGGAAAGCTGCTGATTTTTTTCAGTGGATTCAGATGCGTGAAGGAAAGGTATGGCCAGATTGGATACTAGGACAAATCCCTTCAGCCGATGTTTCTTACCTTATCTTCGGAATCATTTACAGCAGTGTTATCTTCCTATTAAAACGTTTATTAGAAGACCCTAAACGCTTCTTATTATTTGCTTGGGCATTTAATATTGAAACACTCATTCGATTTGCCAGTATCTATTTTGTTTCATTAAACCCTCCAAAAGGGTTAGTTTACCTACATGACCCAATCGCCGAACTCTTTATTTATGGAGATAACCTTCAGATAACGAAGGATCTTTTTTTCTCAGGACATACCGCAACGATGGTATTTGTCTGCTATTATTTAACTGGGAATGAGCGAAAAATAAGCTTGATACTAACTGGGATTTTAGTGGGCTTATTATTAATTCAGCATATTCACTACACTTGGGATATATTGGCTGCACCTGTAGCCACGCTTGCTTCTATCTGGATTGCGAAGCGACTGATTAGCGTTTGATACTTACCGACTTGCGGTCTAGTTTTTCAAAGACTGAATTGTTTGATTTATACTCTGGAATGACCTCCTTTATTTTAGCTACTAATTCATTATTTCCTCCATCAGCTAATAATTGAAGTATTTCAGCTACTTGAATTTCCATAAATGCGTAGGTAGGCGTATTTACTTTGGCAATCAATATTTTGGGATGGTGTGTTGGCAATGTATTCTCATCATTATTTAACAACTCCTCATATAATTTCTCGCCCGGACGAAGGCCGGTATACTTGATTTCAATGTCGCGATCCACGCGTAAACCACTCAGGGTAATCATCTTTTTTGCTAGATTAACAATCTTAACAGATTCTCCCATATCAAAGACGAAAACCTCACCACCTTCTCCCATGGTAGCTGCTTCTAGTACTAGCTCACATGCTTCTGTAATTGTCATGAAATAACGTGTAATTTCAGGGTGGGTGACCGTTACGGGGCCTCCGCGTTCAATTTGTTTCTTAAACAATGGAATAACGGATCCGTTAGATCCCAATACGTTACCAAAGCGTGTCGCAATAAATTTCGTACGTATGCCATCCAGTTGATTCATGGACTGCGTATACATTTCAGCAAATCGCTTGGTGGCACCCATCACGTTGGTTGGGTTTACCGCCTTATCCGTAGAAACCATCACAAACTTATCTACCCCATTTTCTGCTGCTAATTCAGCTAATACATGAGTTCCTATGATGTTTATTTTTACCGCCTCATACGGGTTCTTCTCCATCAATGGTACATGCTTATATGCTGCTGCGTGAAATACGATACTTGGCTTGTAGGTTTTGAAAATATAATCCATTCGTTGGTAGTCTGATACGTCAGCGACCTTAAAAATTAGTTCAGTATTGGATGGAATCAGTCCAGAAAGTTCGTATTCCAAATCAAATAATCCAGATTCTGCTTGATCAACTAAAATAATTTTAGTGGGGAAATAGGCAATTAATTGGCGTACAATTTCACTACCAATCGAACCAGCAGCTCCAGTTACCATAATGGCCTGCGAATTCATTTCTTCGCTAATCCGTTTATTGTTCATTTGG
Source organism: uncultured Aquirufa sp. (assembly GCA_964618445.1). Classification (GTDB taxonomy): domain Bacteria; phylum Bacteroidota; class Bacteroidia; order Cytophagales; family Spirosomataceae; genus Aquirufa. The sequence goes on from CAZUAZ010000001.1 coordinate 119,304, forward strand.
ATCTCCTCGCGGCCAAGCAAATCTTCAATTTTAACGTTATGAATTTGGTTAATGGCAAATTCGCCACCGACCCATTTATCGACGGGTGGTAATGTTTTTACGACAACTCCCCGATCAAGAAAGACATCCGAAATCTTACGTTTTGCTTGTAGTCCAATATTATTTATGGCCATAATGACTTGAAGTCCTTCGTAATTATCTACAAACTTATCAAGCGCCTCCACCAGACTATATACGCGAATACCTTCAATGGTCTTATTAATTTTCGATTCATTATCATCTATAAAACCCAGCACTTGGTAATTGATCCCGCGGTCATTTTGAATCACATTTTTGGTCAATAAGCCCGAATAACCAGCGCCATAGATTAGTACCCCGACGGCAGGCTTAAATTCATTAATGAATGACTCATAGAAAGATTTAACGAGAAATCGAAGTGTCACCATCAAAAACAAACAGATGAAAAAATCGATGAATAGAATGGATAAAGGAACGTAAAATAACATATCCAATCCAATATAATATCGAAGGACAACCGAAAACAATGCTGCAATAAACGTACCGGTAAAAACCGCCTTTAAAATCAATAAAGCATCCTCAATACTCGTATGCCGAATAATCCCTGTAAATGATTGAAAATAAAGAAATACTCCGATTCGAATGAATAAAAGAAATAAAAAATGATATTGAAAATTGAAAAAATCAATTTCTTGGTATCTAAAATTCGTCCGCAATAAGGTTGCTAACGTAAATGAAAACATGACAATCCCTAGGTCAATCACCAATACAAGCCACCTAGAAAGGAAGCGGTCTGAGTATTTTCGTATGAATACTGATTGTGTCATAAGAACAAAGTTATCAATAACTTGATAAAATCGACATGAAATTTATTTAACGGAGAATTTAAGTTCAAACCAATACGTAACTAGTAAGCAAATCTCGAACGTTTTGAACATCATTCCACATGAGGACATCTATCATCGAAAGTCCCGCTAAAAAAGCACCTCCATTTCCTTGAGCATAATAAGGCAGCTCACATTGAATAAACTTTAAATCAATACCATTCTGAGCAAAGCTAGGCTTAGTGTATAATTCTTTTCCGTTCGCAGCATTAATGTAAACCGACTCTCCAAAAGATTTAGTAATTTCAATCAATCGCTCAGCCCGACCGAGATCAGCGGAAACTGAAAGCTCTGAGCTAAAATAAAAATTCTTGGTTAAACCTAAGTAATTCCAGGTAGCCTGAATACTATTACCTGCCAAATCAGCCAAACTGATAGGTTTTTCAGCCAATACCCCCTCAATCAGCGTCATAATGGCATCCACATGCGGAGCTTTTTTATAAGCAGACCGCAGTTGAACTAAAAATTTTGAAGGGAATTCAGTATTCCACGCGACGTTTGATTCCCGAATTGTTTTATTCTGACTTTGCTTTTGAAGCGGGATCGTAAACATAAAGTCCTGCCCTTGCATCCAAATACGATTACGATTAATCCATCCCTTTTTAATGAACATGACGTCATCATACAACACAAAATGATCTACAGCCTGAACTAATTGAAAATAGCCCAAGTAAGGGAAAAAATAAGGTTGCATGATCGCTACTGCCATAGCTTTAAGCGCCGAATCCGGGAGCCGTTAAGTTAACCAACTGATCTGATTTCATGACAATAACACGCTCATCCTGCTTATCAGTCATATATCCAATCGCCGTAACATCCGAGATTTTTTCAATTTTCTCATAGTCGGCCTGTGAAACCGTAAACACCAACTCATAATCTTCGCCTCCATTCAATGCAGCTGTCAAAGGGCTTAGGTTGAATTCTGTTGCCGACAAATAGGTCTCATCGTCTATTGGAATATTTTTTTCAAAAATGCGCGCGCCTGTGCCTGAAGCATTACATAAATGAATTATTTCCGCAGCTAAGCCATCTGAACTATCGATCATAGAAGTAGGCGTTACGCCCAAATCACGCATCTCGTGAATGATGTCAAAACGCGCAACAGGTTTTAGCTGACGTAATACCACATAACTTTTGTTGTCTAATTCTGGCTGCATTTCTGGATTCGCCAAAAATACTTGCTTTTCGCGCTCCAAAGATTGCAAACCAAGTAAAGCCCCGCCAAAATCCCCTGTCACACAAATGACGTCATTGGGCTTTGCTCCCGTGCGTTTCACTAATTGGGTTGCATCCACTACACCAATCGCTGATACAGAAATGATTAATCCTTGGGGGGACGCCGTGGTATCTCCACCTACAAGATCTATTTTATACTCTTCACAGGCATTTTTAACACCACGATACAATTCTTCTACAGCCTCCACAGAAAATCGATTACTCAAACCAAGCCCTAATACCAGTTGGGCTGGAATCGCATTCATAGCAGCCAAATCAGACAACGCTACACTCACAATTTTATAACCTAAATGCAAGAGGGGTGTATAGGAAAGATCAAAATGTACTCCTTCAATTAGTAATTCAGTCGTGGTAACTGTTAATTTACCACCCGTATTTAATACCGCAGCGTCATCGCCGATACCGACAGAAGTCCATCCTTGATGCGATTTAAATGGTTCAGCCAGCCGATCGATTAATCCAAACTCACCTATACTTCCTATTTCTGTTCTGTTTTCCATATATAAAAAAAGCCGCCCCAAAAGACGGCTAGATATTCAAAATGACTAATTATGGGTTAACCAATGCTAAATTAACGCGTTTATTACTTGCCTTGATGTAGGTGGTTAATGTCTCTAAACCTAATGTGGTGGCGGTAGGTGTGCCAACAATCCGAAATTCAAGCGTACCACTTGTTCCTGTGGGTGCTCCTTCTGAACCTTTCAGATTACTTAAAGTAATTTTAGAATTATCGGTTGCTAACACATAAGTCCCTGTAAACTGCTTTCCATCAAACTCCGTAAGTGTTACAGATCCCGCTACACTAAGATCTAATTTGAATTGTGCATATCCATTAACAAGGTTAGCGCTTCCTCCTTTCGTGTACTGTGTGGTTCCATCCCATTGCGCCGAGCTAACTGACCAAGATTTCTTAATTAATTCCGAAACAGGTGTTGGCTCATCTTTGCTACATCCGAATAACATGAAAGCTGCAATTGCAATCCAAATAAAATTTTTCATCGTGCATTTTTTTACGTTGTAAAATTAAAAATCTTTAGGAATAAAACGGGGTTTGGCTCTTTTTATTTAGTTTCGTACAAATTAAAAACCCGTGTTAAACGAGCTTCCTCAATTTACTAAATCCCAATTATCCCTTCGCAATGGGCAGGATAAACCCGAAATTTGGATTGCATTTCAAGGACTTATTTACGATATGACTACCTCGAAATTGTGGAAAAATGGAAAGCACTATGAACATTGGGCAGGCCAGGATTTAACATCTGAGTTAAATGATGCTCCACACACCGCAAATGTTTTTGAAAAATTCACGCCAATCGGGAAACTAATATGATTTTAATTGTAGAAAGCGGCTCAACAAAAACAGAATGGCGGTTTATTGCTGGCCCTAATCAAGCGTACGAAAGTTTCTTTTCAGCAGGAATCAACCCCTATTATCAATCGGCAGATGAAATTACCTCCGACCAAAAGCCCACATTGGACAAATTAGTTCAAAAGAATATTCAACACGTTTTTTATTATGGAACAGGGGTCACTGATGACTCCAAACGAAAAGTTATCCAGCAGGCCCTTCAACCGTTTATGGGCAAGGCGATCATCCAAGTGGCGAATGATTTAGTCGCCGCAGGAATTTCATTATGTGGTGATGAACCAGGAATCGCATGCATTTTAGGGACAGGAGCGAACTCCGGATATTTTGAAGGAGGAAAATTGACAGAGCAAATTCCCCCACTTGGATTTTGGCTAGGCGACGAGGGAAGCGGAGCCAATCTAGGGAAGCGGCTGATTCTTACCTATTTACATCATGAATTGCCTAGTGATTTACGGGATGCATTTATCAAACGATTTGGTACGTTAACCCGACTTGATATATTCGAACATGCATACCAAAAAGAATTCCCTAATCGATGGTTTGCCACCTTTTCAAAGTTTCTATTTGATCATCGTAAGCATCCATTTTGCTACGCATTGATAGAAAAAGCTTTTCAAGATTTTTGCCAGTTGTACCTATTTAAGTATGAAGCCTCGAAAGATGTGCCCGTACATTTTACGGGTTCAGTCGCATTTTATTATTCAGATATACTCAAACGTGTTGTGTCGAGCTTTGGCCTACGCGTTGGGGTAATTAGTGAGGCGCCAATGGCAGGGTTAACGCTTTTTCACAAAAAAATGATTTAGGATTTTTTCAAGAAAATGAGCCAAGCTTGGGGAATATTTTTTAAATTGCGGCTTGCCTAAACATCATCAACAAATCACGCATGACAGCTTCTATGAAGTCCATTGGGACGAAACAAAAAGCATTAAATATCAACTTAGATCGAAGTATCTACGGGTCATTCGCCGAAATTGGGGCTGGTCAAGATGTAGCTGCCAATTTCTTCAAGGCAGGAGGAGCTTCAGGAACTATAGCAAAAACGATTTCTGCCTATGATATGGCTTTTTCTGATGCCATCTATGGAGAGGAAGAATCGGGAAAATATGTTTGTGAGCCGCGTTTAATGAAAATGTTAACGCGTGAGTATAAATTGTTGAAGGTTCGATTAACGGAGACGGCCAACGAAAAACGTTTTTTCGCTTTTGCCAATACCGTTTCCGCATTAAATTATCAAAAAACAAATGATGCGCATGGTTGGATTGGATTACGCTTCCAGTTAAAACCTAACGGCCCTGTAAACAATGTGGTCATCCACGTAAACATGTTGGACAATGACAATATTTTACAGCAACAGGCCTTAGGGGTTATTGGAGTAAATTTATTGTATGGTTGCTATTTCTTACATGCAGATCCAGAAAAACTATTGCTTTCGTTATTAGACGACCTCTCTACCGATCGGATTGAAATTGATATGATTCGATTCGAAGGTGATGATTTTGCAGACGTGGATAATCGGTTAATGTCGTTGTATTTAGTAAAACACGGATATACTCAGGCTGCCGTTTTCGGGCCAGATGGCACCGTCATGCAGCCCTACGATGCCTTAGCGAAAAAGCATATTGTAGCGATTCGTGGTCGCTTCAGACCTGTTACAAACATATTTTTAGATATGTTGAAAAAAGGTCAGGCACAATTCGAGCAAGAATCTGATGTGGATGATGATAAAATATGTGTGCTTTCGGAATTGACCTTACGTAGCTTAGAAGATGGATCACATCACATCAATGAAAAGGATTTCCTTGACCGCGTAGATATTTTATGCTCACTCGGACAGACTGTACTTATTTCAAATTTCCATGAATACTTCAAACTAGTAGCTTTCTTAACCAAATTTTCTCGCCTAAAAATGGCTTTGATTATGGGTATGCCAAACTTGGAGTACATATTTGAAGAAAAACACTACAACCAAATCGACGGAGGGATTTTATCGGCCTTTGCTTATTTGTTCGGACAAAATATAAAATTGTATTTGTACCCAACGATTGATGATAGCGGTGCTGTACTTAATTTAAAGACATTCAAAGCGGCATCTCATTTACGCGGTTTGTTGCAATATTTAATCGACAATAAGAAGCTGGAGGATATTAAAAAATCAGACGAAAAGTTGATGAATATCCGCACAGACCAAGTTTTGGCGATGATCCAACAAGGCGCTGGGGACTGGGAAAAGTTAGTCCCAGAATCCGTTGGCAAACTGATTAAGGAGCATGCATTGTTTGGTTTTCCTCAATAACAAATTATCAGTTTAGCGGCCCGAAAAGCATCAAAATTTCCGTATTTTTGTTGCCCGATTGAACAATAAAAATCACCCTATGGATTATTTGGCAGGCCTTAATGAGCCCCAGCGTCAAGCAGTTGAACATATCGACGGCCCTTTAATGATTATCGCTGGTGCAGGCTCGGGGAAAACCCGCGTATTGACCTACCGAACTGCCTATTTAATTGAGAAAGGTGTAGATCCATTTAGCATCCTATTGCTAACATTTACGAATAAAGCTGCTGGCGAAATGCGCCATCGAATTGAAAATGTAATCGGGACACAGGCCAAAAATATTTGGATGGGAACATTCCACTCTGTTTTTGCTAAAATCTTACGTTTTGAGGGTACGCGCTTAGGCTATACATCCAACTTTTCAATTTATGATACGGATGATTCGAAATCACTAATTCGAGCACTCATCAAGGAGCAAAACCTGGATGATAAAATATACAAAGTTAACCTTGTGCTAAATCGAATTTCTAATGCTAAAAATAGGCTAATTGGACCGGATCAATACATGGCGAGTTCCGTATTGGAACAGGAAGATCGCTATGCAAAAATCCCGATGATGGGTCAGCTATACAAATTGTATTGCCAGCGCTGTTTCCAAGCGAATGCGATGGATTTTGATGACCTTCTTTTTCAAACCAACATACTTTTTAGGGATCATTTAGATGTTTTAAATAAATACCAACACAAGTTTAAACATGTGATGGTGGATGAGTTTCAAGATACCAACGTGTCTCAATATCTGATCACGAAAAAACTATCCGCAGTTAATCAAAACATCTGTGTAGTAGGTGACGATGCCCAAAGTATTTATGCCTTTCGTGGTGCCGATATCCAAAATATTCTGAATTTCGAACGTGATTATCCTGACTTGACCACAATCAAATTAGAGGAAAATTACCGTTCAACGAAAGCTATTGTTGCTGTTGCAAACTCAATTATTGCACGCAACAAAACGCAATTGAAAAAAGATGTCTTTACTTCTAACGAGGACGGAGACAAAATTGAAATTATTCGGGCGGGCAGCGACAATGAGGAAGGTCGAATTATTGCATCGACTATTCTAGAAACGCGTCAGCGCGATGGATTGATCTGGTCAGACTTCGCCATTCTATATCGAACAAATGCGCAATCACGTTCTTTTGAAGAATCACTTAGGCGACTAAATATCAAGTATAAGATCGTAGGCGGATTATCTTTTTACCAACGAAAAGAAATTAAAGATGTTTTAGGCTACCTGCGATTTGTTGTCAATCAGCAAGATGAAGAAGCGTTTAAACGTATTATCAATTTACCTAAACGAGGCATTGGCGATACAACTATTGCAAAAATAGCTATTACTGCAGCCGAGCAAAATACGTCTGTTTGGGATATTGTGGCTAATATTCAGCAATTTCAAGGAGTACGTGGCACTGCACCGATCGAACAATTTGCCGACTTAATTAAGTCCTACAAATTAATGGTCGAAGTCGAAGGAAAAGATGCCTATGAAGTTGCCAGCCATGTAGCTAAAACCTCAGGCTTAGTGCGTGAGCTTTATGAGGATAAAACGGTAGAAGGACTTGCGCGTTACCAAAACGTCCAAGAATTATTAAATGCTGTCAAGCAATTTGTAGATTCGGAAGAAAACGAAGATAAATCACTGGCTACCTTTTTGCAATCCGTTTCCTTACTGACAAATGCAGATACCACGGAGGATCCAAATGATACCGATAAAGTTACCTTGATGACTGTCCACTCAGCTAAAGGACTCGAATTCAAACATGTATTTTTAGTTGGCCTCGAAGAAGACTTATTCCCAAGTCAAATGATGCTTCAAAGTCAGGCCGACTTAGAGGAAGAGCGTAGATTATTCTATGTGGCAATTACGCGGGCGGAGAAAAAACTGATGATTTCGTATGCAGAATCGAGGTATCAGTTTGGACGATTAAAATCATGCGAACCTAGTAGGTTTATAGATGAATTAGATAGCACCTATTTGAAAATGGCTAAAACGCCAGGCAAAAAAGATGTGTCTAATTATCGCCCTGTTCAAAAAACAGGATTTGTTGAAAAATCGACAAATGTCTCAGCAGCGCAATTGATACAGAAACCCAAGCAAAATACAAATTACCAACACGTCCCTTCGGCTGATTTCAAGCAATCGGATCCAATGAGTTTACAGGAAGGCCAACGGGTCGAGCATCAAAAATTCGGGTTTGGAACGATAGCTAAACTTGAGATCAATGGTGCTGAGCGGAAGGCCCATATCACATTTGAACAAGGGGTGGGCGAGAAGACGCTCTTATTAAGCTTCGCCAAATTGATGATTATTTCTTAGGTGTATAAAAAATATGCACTGGACTCGTCTGACTAGCCAATTCGGAAATTGTACTATATCCATTCCCGTTGCGATCAAAGGCAACCGCCTCACCTTGAGGCTCAAGTGCACTCGGCACAACCTGTGGTTTGCGGCGTAATGCGTCCGCTATAGTTTCATTCTTTGATTTTTTCCAATAATAAATTTCTAAATAATTCCGAACCAAAATCTCTTCATTAGATGCAGCAACATCTCCACCCGTGATAAAATATAACTGCTTTAAAATTGCTAGGTTGGACGTTGGCACAGAAAAATTCAGTTCCCGAATAAACTCAGCTTCATGTAACTTTTTTTCGTAAACAAAAGCTTCGGCTGGTATTCGATATAAATGTTTACGGTCTTCGCGCTTTGAAATCAAATACATATCACCGGAAACTTGATCAACTAAAAGGCATTCCAGATCACGAGAACCATCTGGTAACTGAAAATGTATGGTTTGGGTTCCATTAATTACGCGAGTCATCGGGTTGGACAACTGCAGTGAAGGTTCTAAGAAACGATGAATTGAATAAACGGAATGATTGCTTGCATTATCCCCAATGTCTGCGATGTAAATATAGGTTTGGCCCGTTTTATTTTGCCAGCGACCCATGGCTTCCCAATCTCGATTTCTAAGTCCATTAATCAGAAACTCAACTTTCCCTTGTCCGGCTTGATCCACTAAAAAAATACGATTGAGATCTTCCGAGTCATTAATTACCCAATATGAATTGGGATTTCGCCACGAAGCAACCATCCCTGACGCCTCATCCAACTCTAAGTTCGAAATCACACCTAAATCTTGAGTAACTCCAAAACTGGTACCCGACAACTTAGGATTGTTGACATAAAATGATTGACTAGCCCAAATCAATACACCTACCAAGACCAGCCTCAATTGACTATGTAACCTCACTTTTTCTTGTAAAAATATAAGCGAGCTGCGCTTCCCTCTCCAAGGGTATAGTAACCAGATCCATCAGCTGCAAAACTAACAGCCTCTCCTTGAATTTCTTGGCCCGTTCCATCTGAATTGATCCCAGCGTAAGTAACCTTTACAGGTGGTCTTTTTAATGCTGAAGGAATTGATTCTCCGGAACTCCGCTTCCAATAATTCATTTCATAATAGTTCTTGATTAATATCTCCGAATTATCAGCGGATACTGCGCCCCCAGAAATGTAATTAACCGCAATAACACGCGGATCTGAAATGATTGGAGTAGAAAAAGTTAGTTCTTGGACAAATTCTGCTTGTACATTGGCCGAAGGAATAACACTGGAAGCTGGAATTTTATATAGGCGCTTATTGTTTTCTCTTTTGGATACGATAAAAATGTCTTTGGTTTTTTGATCCATCAAAAGACATTCCATATCGCGTGCGCCATCAGGTAATTTAAATTTTAAAAAATTAACTGTACTAATTTTTGACGAAGTCCCCGAATTTACAACGGGTTCTTTGAACCAGTAAATTGTGTAATCCGCGTACGCAGCATTATTGTCGCCAAAATCAGCCACATAAACGGTTGCCGAACCGTCAGATTCTCCCACAATGGCCATATCTTCCCAATCGCGATTTTGGGTCCCCACTAATTCAAAAGTGCGAAGCCCTTTTCCTTTATCATCAAAATAAAATAGGACATTGGGATTGCCAGAATCGTTATGGGACCAAAAATATCCTGGGTTCACACGACTTGCGGCTAATCCAGATGCCTCTGAAAGCCCTGGATTCTCTACATCGCCTAGATCAATCGACGCGAGAAATGTTGAACTTGCTGTGTCTGGTGCAACAGGAACTAGACTAATGTCACACGCATTTAGCCATAAAGAGCTAAAACATAATATGCTGATTTTAATTAGTCGCTTCTTCATCCTGTTTTTCTTGCATAGCTACTTTAACATGAACTTTTTTAACTCGGCGCAAGTCAACGGATTGCACCTTGAATACAAATTTGTCAAACGAAATTTCCTCGCCCGCGTTAGGAATTCGAGCAAATAATTCAATCATCATCCCGCCTAACGTCTCACTTTCACCTCGAACTTTTTCAAAATATGTACTATCTAAATCAAACACCTTACCAAAATCATTCAAAGAGGTTTTGGCTTCAAATATATAGGTGGAATCATCGATTCGCTTGTAATCTTTCGTCTCATCATCAAATTCATCGTTAATCTCTCCTACAATCTCCTCGATGATATCTTCCATGGTAACAAGACCCTCCGTTTCACCATATTCATTAACCACAACAGCCATATGAACGCGCTTTTCTTGGAAATCGTACAACAAATCATCGATTTTTTTATTCTCAGGAACAAAAAACGGTTGATGTAATAGTGATATCCAATCAAAGGATTCGTCTTTGTCGACATGCTTTAATAGATCTTTGATGTATAAGATACCTTCAATTTTATCAATGGTATCTTTAAATACAGGGACGCGGGAATACCCATTTTTATTGATTTTATCCATCAACTCATGAAAATCCATTTCAGTATCAAAGGCAACAATATCACGACGCGCTTGCATCACAGATTTAACCGATGTATTTCCGAAATTCAAAATACCACGTAAAATGTCCTTTTCTTGTTCGGTTGTATTTTCGTCCGTGGTTATCTCTAAAGCATGATTTAATTCATGCGCAGTTAGCGTATATGACTTTTTTTCAATTCGTTTTTCAATCAAATTAGAAATCGCCAATAATGACTTGGCCAACGGCAAAAAGATAAGCGTAAAAAACTCAATGAATGGGGAAGTAAATAGGGCAAACTTAAGATTGTTTTGTTGGGCCCACACTTTGGGAATTAATTCCCCAAAGAAGGTTATAATGAATGTGACGCCAACTAATAAAAACAATGTTACGACTAAAGTTCCCACAGATTGTGGCCCTAAAATCAATTCTGTCAGGTAATTAGCTAGCGTAATGAAAATAATATTCACAAAATTGATGGCAATCAACAGCGTAGCGAGCAATTGTTGAGGTTTATCAAGTAGGATGCTGACAGCCTTCTCAGCAGATTTATCACTTTCGCGCAACGCGATGCGTTGGTCCGCATTTAAGGAAAAAAAGGCTACCTCAGAGCCAGCTAATAAAGCAGATAGGCCGAGTAAGGCAAGTAAGATAAGGCCAATAACGAATACTGAAGTGTAGTTGAGCTGAGGCTCAAGAATGGTTACTAATTGAATCGTATAGGGGTCGGCGTCCATGTTATATAATGCACATTTGATGCAAATTTAAGAAAAAGGGAATAGAGTGGCCTATTATTCCCTTTTTCTTACATAAAAATTAAAAGGGCAAATCGTCTCCTTCTTCCATCATGGGCGGAAAGGCAGCTACGTTACCTGGCGCTGGATTTCCAATAGTAACAGGTTCTGGCCGTGGTCGAGATTCAGGTGTTTCTCCAGCCGGGCGGTCATTCCTACTTCCAATTAAATTCAACGAAGTGGCACGAATACGATACCCTCGTACGGTAGCACCGGATTTGTCTTGCCATTCTTCCGAGCGAATTTTACCTTCAATGTAGACTTGATTCCCCTTTTTCAAATACTGCTCAGCGATATTGGCTAAATTGTCCCACAATTCAACCCGATGCCATTCTGTTTGTTCGACACGCTGACCATCTTTCCCTGTATAAGATTCAGATGTTGCAATGTTGATATTCGCAACTTTCATTCCGCTGGGTAGTGCGCGGACTTCCGGATCCGCACCTAAATTGCCCAAAATAATCACTTTGTTTACTCCTGCCATGGTTATACTATTTAAAGGTTAGGTTTATGTGACACTGATGGTTCAAATGTAGTATTTCTATTCATGAAGCCATTCATGTAAAACCAAATTATCAGTAATCAGATTTAAAATTAAAACGGGTTTTCCACAATTTTCGAAGTCCTGTGCGTCCATCCATTGAAAATTTTCAGGAACTGGGATGTCGACATTATCAGGTACTTGGATAAGCCAAGCACGCGTAAAAATTCGTTGATGGCTCAGCAAATGCTTGGCTGGAGCTTGTAGCTCTTTCGTAGGGAAAGTAAGTAAATTTTCGAATGGGCCAATTGCATCTGGTAGCTCAGCTGATTGATCTGTTTCATGTTGAACAAACTCCCATAACCCTTGCCAAATATCTTTCTCTGTACGCATCCGGACTAGAAACTTGTTTTGCTGAACAACAATAAAGTAGTTGAAATAGCGATTTCGCGGTGCTTTGCTCTTTGATTTAATCGGCAATAATTGTGTCCTTTGGGTCTCAAAAGCAACACAAGACAATCGAAGTGGGCAAGTTCCACAATTAGGAACCGGACTGCACTGCAACGAGCCAAACTCCATAATCGCCTGATTAAATGTAGCTGCATAATCTGTCGGGATTAACTGCTGAGCTATCTCCTTAAACTCCTTTCGAGCGGAGGATTGCATGATATCTGTTTCAATTCCAAAATAACGTGCAAGAATACGAAAAACGTTCCCATCTACGACAGGAACAGCCTCTCCAAAAGAAAAAGAGGCTATCGCAGCAGCCGTATACGGACCTATGCCAGGCAGCTTTACTAACTCGTGATACGTTTGGGGAAATAAGCCATGGTATTTTTGAGCTATTAAGTTAGCCGTCTTATGAAGATTTCTAGCCCGACTGTAATATCCGAGACCTTGCCAATTACGAAATAGAAGTGCCTCCTCAGCTTCGGCTAAGTGGTGAACAGTAGGAAAGACATGTAATAATTTATGGAAATATGGCAACCCTTGTGCCACGCGCGTCTGCTGGAGTATGATTTCCGATAACCAAATCACATAGGGATCCTGCGTCTGCCGCCAAGGCAAATCTCTGGCATTTGATGAATACCACGATAAAATTGCTTCAGAAAAGGGGTGTAAATTGTCTTTAGTCATCTTCTAACTCAAATATACGGGCAAGTATCAAAATTTTAATTTTTATTCCAGCTTTTCATTTGCCTCTATTAAAGAAAAGCCTTACTTTTGTGTCCCTTTTGGAACAAGAGGGAAAGCAAAATAGAATCAACGAATAACTTAACGAATTCATTACCGTGACTAAGGCAGATGTAATTGCTGAGATTTCCAGCAAAACAGGGAT
>CAZUAZ010000002.1:0-29466 GCA_964618445.1 uncultured Aquirufa sp.
AGGCATCGCGTCTCTACAAAAGGCATAAAAAAACCGGGTTTCCCCGGTTTCACCTAAAACTCTTTATGATGCGCCATTCGATGTAAATCTTCTGGGCTTAATGACTTGAAATATTCATAAGTGATTTTCAGTCCTTCAGCACGCGAAACTTGAGGTTCCCAGCCTAGTATAGCTTTTGCTTTCGTGATGTCTGGTTTGCGTTGTTTCGGATCGTCCGTTGGCAATGGCAACGAAATCAACTTTTGACTCGTACCTGTTAATTTGATAATCTCCTCACCAAATTCCTTGATCGTAATCTCATCTGGATTACCAATATTGACTGGTTGGGCGTAATCGCTCAGCAACAACCTGTAAATTCCTTCTACTAGATCATCTACATAACAGAAAGCACGCGTTTGAGAACCATCGCCAAACATCGTTAAATCTTCACCTCGCAAGGCTTGACCGATGAAAGCAGGAAGTACGCGGCCATCATTCAGACGCATACGTGGACCATACGTATTGAAAATTCGCACAATACGTGTTTCTAATCCATGATAAGTGTGATACGCCATCGTCATCGCCTCTTGAAAGCGTTTGGCCTCATCATATACACCACGTGGACCCACTGGGTTCACATTTCCCCAATACTCCTCAGGTTGTGGATGGACCGTTGGGTCTCCATAAACCTCTGATGTAGATGCGATTAAGACTCTTGCGTTTTTAACACGCGCTAATCCCAAACAATTATGAATTCCTAATGAACCCACTTTAAGGGTCTGAATAGGAATTTTTAAGTAATCAATTGGTGATGCTGGAGACGCAAAGTGAAGAATGTAATCTAAGTTTCCGGGAACGTGAATGAACTTAGAAACATCATGGTGATAGAATTCAAAATGTTCTAATTTGAACAAATGTTCAATATTCTTTAAATCACCTGTGATCAAGTTGTCCATCGCGATGACATGATAGCCCTCTTTGATGAATCGATCACATAAATGGGATCCCAAGAATCCAGCTCCTCCGGTAATTAATATTCGTTTCATAAGTTAAATAACAGATTTGCGGCCTATTGAATAATACGTGTAGCCTAATTCTTGCATTTGGGGCAATTCATATAAATTTCGGCCGTCGAAAATGACTTTATTTTTCAATAAACTATCCATCCGTTCGAAATCAGGTGTTCTGAATTGTGGCCATTCGGTTACAATTAATAAGGCATCTGCCCCTTCAATGGCATCATATGGGTTTTTCGAATATTCTACCACATCGCCGATAAGCTCTTTGACATTTTTCATGGCCTCTGGGTCATAAACACGTATTTTGCAACCCAAAGCCAATAGGGCTTCAATGTTATACAACGCGGGTGCTTCGCGAATATCATCCGTGTAAGGTTTAAATGCTAAGCCCCATATTCCAATCGTTTTTCCTGCTAAATCATGATTGAAATGACTTTCAATCAATGGCATTAACTTCGTTTTCTGTAATTCATTGACACGCATCACTGAATCCAAAATATGAAATTGGTATGCATTTTCCTCGGATGTTTTAGCTAAAGCTTGCACGTCTTTTGGGAAACAAGATCCGCCATAACCAATACCTGCAAATAAGAATCGCTTTCCGATACGAGAGTCCGTTCCAATGCCCCGACGAATATCATCGACATTTGCACCGACCTTCTCACATAAATTTGCAATTTCATTCATGAAGGTAATCTTGGTGGCCAAAAACGCATTAGCTGCATATTTGGTCATCTCCGCTGAACGTTCATCCATAAAGATGATCGGATTTCCTTGTCGAACTAATGGCGCATATAATCTAGTCATCACCTCTTTCGCACGATCTGATTGGGTACCAATCACCACGCGGTCAGGTTTCATGAAGTCTTCTACTGCGACGCCCTCACGCAAGAATTCTGGGTTTGATACGACATCAAAATCAACTTGGGCTTTTTTAGCAATCGCCGCATGGACTAATTCAGACGTTCCTACAGGAACTGTACTTTTATCAATGATAACAGTATATTCAGTCAATAATGGACCTAAATCATTCGCTACTTGTAAAATATATTTTAAGTCGGCAGAGCCATCCTCCCCCGGAGGAGTAGGCAAGGCTAAGAAAATAACTTTGGCTCCGGTGATTCCATCTACCAATGAAGTAGTGAAATTCAATCGTCCCTCAGCGGTATTGCGATGAAATAAATCTTCTAAACCGGGCTCATAAATGGGTACAATCCCCGCTTTCATTTGCTCGATTTTCGCTTCATTAATATCAACGCATGTAACATGATTTCCTGTTTCAGCAAAACATGTGCCTGTTACGAGGCCTACATACCCTGTGCCTACAACCGCAATTTTCATAGTGACTTCTTTATAATGTTCAAAAATTGACTGCAAATTTAGCCAAATATCTTCAATTAATGCTAGTTTTTAATTTGCCGGTTATCTTTTTAAAGGGATAACTTGACCGATACTTCCAGATGGTTCCATGCAATGCAACCAATTCGCCAGGGTAGTCGAAATATCACTAATGCTCGTGCGCTCTGTTACTTCACTAGGCTTCACTTTCCAGCCATAAAATAATAAGGGTACGTGCGTATCATAGGCATACAAGGTGCTGTGCGTGGTACCTGTTTTGTATCCAATAAACCATTGTGGTTTCAATAAAATCATCACATCACCACTGCGATCTGGGTTATATCCGTTACGAATGATTGTCGTGTAGAGGTTATTTAAAGTTGATCCTTCGATGTGTTGTAGGTCAACTAACTCCTGAAAGCCTGCTTGTTTCTTAAGCGTTTGTTTAACGACCTGAATTAGTTTTTCGCGATCAATATTCATTTTAGCTAGGACAGCTTTATTGAAGTACAATTGTGAGTTGTCTTCTCCGATAATTAAATCTGTTTGGCCAAAAGCCTCTTGTGTTGCTTTTTTAATTTCTGACATGGCTTTAACGCGATCAAAAACTCCACCTGGCATTTTGTGACTATTCAAATAGCCAGGAACATCTGCCACCGCGTGATCTGCGGTAAGGAATACCAGTACTTGATCTTTACCATAATTTTTATCCAAATACGTTAAGATTTCAGCGATATCTTGATCTAAACGTAAATACGTATCTTCTAATTCAATGGATTGTGGACCAAAACTGTGGCCTACATAATCCGTGGACGAAAAGCTCACCGCTAGAAAGTCGGTGGTCCCATTCTTACCTAATTTCTCTTCAGTCATCGCTTGGATCGCGAAATCTTTTGTTAAGGTATTTCCATAAGGACTTGTACGAATTAATTCCAATGGATTGCCGCCTTGTAAGGTATGTGGGAAAATAGGCGCTGTTTCACCAGCCATTTTTGACTCATAAGGAGAATCATCTGGTCCACTCGATGTATATGTATTAATAGGATAGAGTGTGTTCCAGCCTGCTTTGGTATACTTTTGTGCACGCTGTTCCGCATTAAATGTTTGTACCCATCTAGGAAGTGATTGCATGTAAAAACTGGAAGTAATCCAGCGTCCTTCTTTTGAATCATACCAATAGGCTCCATCAGCGGAATGGCCTCCTGGTAAAATTGCTCCGCGGTCTTTTAACGCAATAGCAATCGTTTTTGATTTGAAGTTTTGAGCTAATTTTAATTGGTCAGTGATCGTACTAGTCCACATATTTTTCGGCGACATAAAACCTGTTTTTCCTGTAGTTCCTACGGTACTAACGGTACTGTCATCTGTACAATAGACCTTTTTGCCTGTGGCAACGTCCGTCCATTCATTTCCCACAATACCATGAACGGCAGGAACCGTCCCCGTATACACACTGGCATGGCCAGCTGCGGTTACCGTAGGTGCGTAATTGTAGTGGTTATCTTGGCAATTCATTCCTTCGCGCATCAGGCGCTTTAATCCATTATTTGAATAGCGGTCTGCGTATTTGTATAAATAATCGTATCGCATTTGGTCTACGACAATCCCAACGACCAAAGCAGGACGATTTGATTCAGTGGATTTTTTTTGACCGTACATCCATGGGGTCATGCATAGTAATGTTAGGAAAAGTAAGCTGGTTTTTTTCATAGGTAAAGGGGGAATTCCGTTAATTGGTTTGTTGTTGTATGGGTGTAATCTATTTCAAATATTTGATGTTCTAAGCCGTTCGTTAATACCAAAAAGCGTGCTGCGTTTTTCTTTTGATATTGACTGATTTGTTGAAACGTTTGCGACGTCAGCGCCACATGGGGTGCTTTGCATTCGATCAACATAAATACCTGTCCTTGCTTATCGAAAACCTGAATATCAGTTCTTCGTTGCATGTGATCTATCTCGTGCCCACGTTCAATTTGTATAATAGAAGGCGGATAATTTAGATGTTGGGTCAAGTAATTTAAACAGTGCTGGCGCACCCATTCTTCAGGTGTTAGCGCTCTATATTTTTTTGCAATCCCATCAAAAATGAAAAGTTTTCCATCCTTTTGCGTTAATTTATACTCAAATTCAGGAAAGAGCAATGGTAGTTCTGCCGAAGGGCGCATAGTTTTTAGCCAACGAAAGGACTAAATTAAGCTATTTGTTGATTATTTACATTACACCGAATCAAAATATGAAGACGAAAGAAGAGATTGTACAGAATTGGTTGCCACGTTACACGGGTACGCCCATTGAATCATTTGGCCAATATATTTTATTGACTAATTTTAAAAATTATGTGGACATGTTTGCCGCCAAATTCCAAGTTGACATATTCGGGCAAGATCGTCCCATGCAAACAGCTACAGCAAATAACATAACAATTATAAACTTTGGTATGGGTTCTCCGATGGCTGCCACAGTTATGGATATCCTTTCAGCTATTAGTCCTAAGGCTGTTTTATTTTTAGGTAAGTGTGGTGGATTAAAGAAAAATTTAAATTTAGGTGATTTGATTTTACCTATTGCCGCAGTTCGCGGGGAGGGAACTTCAGATGAGTACATGCCTAAAGAAGTGCCTGCTTTACCTTCATTTCGTTTGCAGCGAGCTGTTTCCTCCATGATCAAGAAGCACGAGTTAGACTACTGGACGGGCTTGATTTATACCACCAATCGACGCGTTTGGGAACACGATGAGGTATTTAAAGCTTATTTGTCTGATATCCGTGCGATGGGAATTGACATGGAAACGGCGACTATTTTCACGGTAGGTTTTGTTAATAAAATCCCACACGGAGCGTTGTTATTAGTATCTGATAATCCCATGACGCCCGATGGTGTAAAAACGGAAGCATCTGATCGAAAAGTGACGACAAGTTATGTCGAATCACATTTGCAGATTGGGATAGATTCATTGATTGAACTGGCTAGTTCAGGTGAATCCGTGAAACATTTAAGATTCGACTAATTACAGTGATCGCGGATAACCTGATACGCTTGATTAAATCCTAATTCGCCAGACTTGCTCAAATCAAGGCAACCAGAGGAATCCCCTAGGGCTAGTTTGATGATTCCTCTTACGTAGTAAGCTTCGGCATATTTAGGATTTAACTTAATGGCATTCGAACAATCTTGAATGGCATTACGTTGATCGCCTAGGGAAGATTTGGCTACACCTCTAAAGTAATAAGCCTCTGCGTAAATAGGATTCAATGAAATAGCTCGGTTATAATCATCCATAGCTTGTTTTGAATCACCAGACTTTGCTTTGGCTACACCGCGATTGAAGTATACCTCTGCACGCTCAGTACTAAATGGTGAAATTTTAACTTTATCAGGTACACCATTACGAAGTTCATCCAAAAGCACTTTCGTCATTTTGGCGTCATACATAATTTTGGCATTTTCATTATTCCCTAGGTCGGCTGATTTACTGTAATCCTCGATCGCGCCTCGTTGATCACCTAACTTGGCCTTAACAAATGCACGTCCATAATAGGCTTCCACTTTAACAGGATCCATTTCAATCGCTTTAGAAAAGTCTTCAAGTGCGCCTTTTTCACCATTTTCTCCACGGAAATTCTCTAGTTGTGTTTTGCAAAATCCGGCAAAATAGTAGTCGTCTGCATTATCAGGACTTAATTTGATGGCTTCAGCATAATCCTTTAATGCTAAGGCGTAATCTGTTAACTGCATTTTCGCAAATGCCCGATTAGAGAAATATCCGGAGCGTTTAGGGCTTAATTCAATCGCTTTGTCAAAGTCCTCGATGCTCCCTTTAAAATCTAGTAATTTCGATTTTGCTTCCCCTCTCGCTGCTAAACCGGGTGCATATTCCGGGTTTAATTCAAGTGATTTGTTGAAATCAGAGAGTCCTCCGCGGAAGTTTGCTAGCTTCATTTTTGAAACACCACGGCTATAATAAGCAGTTGCTTCCAAGGGATTTAACCGAATAGCTTCATTATAGTCTTGTATGGCTACTTTATGATTTTCCTGCTTGCTATAGCTTTGTCCACGGGCAATAAACGCTTCAAAATACGTGGGCTTTAACTCAATCGCTTTATCAAAATCCAAGATTGCCCCGCGGAAATCTTTCAAGTTATATTTAGCGAAACCGCGATTGTAAAATGCGATTGGGTTTGGGTTAGCGGTATTTTTTTCAATTTCTAAGCTAAAATTGCGAAGGGCATCCGCATAGTTTCCTGTTTTATTTTGGGTAAGCCCCAACTCCAAATAATCAACGGTTTCTTGCGCAAACAAAGATGTTTGAAGGCATGTGAACACAAGGATAGCAAGTAGAAATTTGATTTTCATAAATGATTTTTTTGTAAAAATAAGGGAAATCAGCGGCTCAAGAAAACTTGCGTGAAACCAAAAACTAAAATTAGTAATAAGGTGCGCAACGCGGTTTTCTTTAAATAGGGGTCTATTTCAGCCGGTGTCATTTTTTCGTTGAGTTCGCGGATCATCAAGATGATGGGAAAATAGCCCAAGAACAAAACTAAATTCTGGTTTTTGTGCACAGGTAAGGACTGAAATAAGGGATAAATGGCGAAGCAGATAACGCCTACGAACAAAAGAGCTTTTTGATAATAGAAACCAAATGTTTTTCCGATGCGTACCGGAATGGAATTCTTGCCTGATTTGCGGTCGTTTTCTAAGTCGCGTAGGTTATTTAGGTTAAGAACAGCTACAGATAAAAGCCCACATCCACTGGCTGGAAGGAGGGTAGCTAGCTCGAACACATGTGTGTGCAGGAAATAGGTTCCGATGGTCCCGGTCAATCCAAAAAACAGGAATACTGATAAATCCCCAAGGCCCATATACCCGTAAGGACGTTTTCCTACGGTGTAGGCAATCGCGGCTGCGATACAAGCAAGGCCTAATCCCAAGAATCCAATCCATGTTTGGAGTGATGCGTTTTGCAGGCCAAAGGCCAATAAACAAATACCGAGGATAAATGAAATAAGCGCCGTGATGCGTACGGCGAATTGCATTTCTGCCTGGCTAATTTTGCCAGTTTGTACGGAACGCAAGGCTACTTTTCGTTCTTGGGTATCAATTCCATTATTGAAATCGCCTAAGTCATTCGCGAAGTTTGATAGAATTTGTAAGGCTAATGTTGTTAATACAGCCAAAATAGCAATCGCCCAGTGAAATGATCCCTGAGCGAATGCTAAAAAATTACCTAATAAGATACTAGACACAGCTAGCGGTAAGGTTCGCGGTCGAGCCGCTTCCACCCATCTATTCATTTTTATTTTTTTAACGCTTCAATAAATTCAGGGCTAGTTGGCTTAACACCCGAAGCAAAGAAATTGGCTAGTTCACCTTTTTCATTAATAACGTATTTGCAGAAGTTCCAGCTTGGTTCTTTTTCGTTCCAACCGTTCTGTGATTTATCTGTTAGCCATTGGTATAGTTCACATTTTGCTGAACCTTTTACCACGACTTTTTCCATCATTTGGAATGAAACGCCATAGTTTAGTTGGCAAAATGAAGCAATTTCTGAATTGCTACCTGGCTCTTGTCCGCCAAATTCATTCGCTGGGAAACCTAAAATGACTACATCTTTGTTTGCTTTGTGGAATTTCTCCCAGTCAGCATATTGTGGTGTATATCCACATTTCGATGCGGTATTTAACACGATGATTTTTTTACCTTTAAATTGACTGAAGTCAATTACTTTGCCATCAATTCCTTTCATTTTGAATGAGTGGAAATTTTTGCCGTCAACAGCAACTGTGTTTTCTGGTCTAGATTTTGCCATGTTTTGAGTGAATGGTAAGGCTAATGCCGTTAATAGTGATCCGATTTTCATAAGGCCTACGATCATGATACTAATGATTAAAATGGTGAAAATTAGTTTTTTACGTTTCATTTACATCCGTTCTGGGACGATTACTCCTAATAACTTCGCGGCTTGCTGAATTGTTTTGCCGGTTAGCTCCACTAAAGATAAGCGAATCTTTTGTTTCGTTTCATCTTCTTCATTAATGATACTCAATTCATTGTAAAATTTATTGAATTCCTTTGCTAAGTCATACACGTATTGTGCGATGACTGAAGGAGCTAATTGCGTGGCCGCTTCTTCAATTTTTAATTTATATTGAGCAACTAAATAGACTAATTCTTTTTCGGCTGCTGCTAGGGTAATTAATGGACCAACTGCCCACGTCGTGTTCAGGTTCAATTCGGCCGCTTTGCGAATAATTGATTTGATTCGGGCATGTGTGTATTGGATAAATGGCCCTGTATTTCCTTGAAAATCAATGGATTCTGCCGGATTAAATAACATACGTTTTTTAGGATCTACCTTCAATAAGAAATATTTCAGCGCTCCCATGCCCAATTGGTTAAATAAAGCATTTGATTCTTCGTCTGAAAACCCATCTATCTTTCCAAGTTCCAAAGTGCGGTCCTTGGCCGTTTGCACCATCTCAGCCATCAAATCATCGGCATCTACAACCGTGCCCTCTCTTGACTTCATTTTTCCACTAGGCAAATCAACCATCCCATAAGAAAGGTGGAAATTGCCAGTGGAGAATGGTTTATTCAATTTTTTAAGAATGTGGAAAAGAACTTCGAAATGATAGTCTTGTTCGTTGCCAACAACATAAATAGACTGTTTAGCGCCAAAATCAGCGTATTTTAGCTGTGCTGTACCCATGTCCTGGGTGATATAAACGGAAGTACCATCTTTGCGCAAGACGAGTTTTTCATCCAGCCCTTCTGCTTCTAGATTAATCCAAACAGAACCGTCTGGTTTTTTATAGAATACACCTTGTTCCAAGCCTTCGTCAACTAATTGTTTTCCTAATAAATAGGTATTTGATTCACGGTAGATTTTGTCAAAATCAACACCCATTTGCGCATAAGATTTCTCGAAACCGGCAAAAACCCACGAATTCATGCGTTCCCAAAGTGCGAGTACCTCCGGGTCTTGTTGTTCCCAAGCAAGTAACATGGCCTGCGCTTTCAGGAGGATCGGCGCTTCTGCTTTTGCTTGTTCTTCTGTTTTTCCGGCTTTTTTTAACGTTTCAATTTCTTCTTTATAGGCTTTATCAAAAGCTACATAATATTTACCCACGAGGTGGTCACCTTTTGTGCCACTTGATTCAGGCGTTTCTCCTTGGCCAAACAATTGGTAAGCGAGCATCGACTTGCAAATATGAATACCTCGGTCATTGACTAAATTGGTTTTAATCACTTCATATCCAGCCGCTTGCATGATTTGTGCAACGGAATATCCAAGGAAATTATTGCGTAAATGGCCTAAGTGTAAAGGCTTGTTGGTATTGGGAGAGGAATATTCAATCAATACTTTCTCCTTTTTAGGTGCCAACTGGAACGCTTGGGTGTCCGCTAAGCTTTCCGCTAAAATAGCTACCCATGTTTCTTCTGTTAAACTTAAATTCAAGAATCCTTGTACGACTTGAAAGCTACTTACTAGATTATTATTAGCCTGCACAAATTCACCTAATTTTTGTGCGATCATGGGCGGTGCCATGCCTGCTTGTTTGGTGTAGGGAAAAACGACGAATGTGTAGGTGCCCTCAAACTCCTTCTTTGTTTCTTGTAAGCTTAGATCACTAGCTTCAATAGCGAACAATTGACGAAGGCCAAGGCTGATACTTGCACATAGGGAATTTTGAATTTGCAACATATTTAAATCAAATAGCGTGTTGATTTTGAAACCGCAAAGGTAGCCAATTACGGGTAAACATTGCTACCTTTGTGCCCATTATGCAAAATCTGTACCAAGATGCCATTGCATCGTTAAAAGCTGGAGGAGTAATTTTATATCCCACGGATACCATTTGGGGTATGGGTTGTGATGTGCGTCAAGATGCTGCGATCGAGAAAATTTGGCAAATTAAACAACGGCCTGCAGAGAAAGGATTGATTGTTTTGATATCAAAAATTGAACAATTAAGCGAGTATGTGGAGGAGGTGCCAGAAATTGCCTGGGATTTGGTTGAATTTGCGGAGGATCCATTGACCGTTATTTATCCCAAAGGGAAAAATGTATCGAAACATTTATTAGGTCCTGATGGCTCTATTGCCATTCGGTTGTTGAAAGATGAGTTTTGTAAGGGCTTGGTGTATCGCTATCAGCGGGCAATTGTTTCGACTTCGGCCAATTTATCTGGGAGTCCATCACCGATTGATTTTGCGTCAATTTCAACGGAAATAAAAGATCAAGTGGATTTTATATTACATGCTCCTCAGGCGAAGCAAGCAGGTACTAAGCCCTCAAGAATAGTCAAATTAGGGCTTGGGGGCGAATTTTCAATGATTAGATCGTAAGTATGCAGGGATTAGTCATCATCGAGGAAGGTATCTTTAAACGGATTGGACAAGCGGCAGATCGATTGAACATCGACGCGTATGTGGTCGGGGGATATGTGAGAGACCATATATTGGGTCGGCCTTGTAAGGATATCGACATTGTTTGTATTGGTTCTGGTATTGAACTTGCAGAGCAAGTAGCTCGGGAATTTGAATTGCCTGATCATGCAGTGTCTATTTTTAAGAATTTTGGCACGGCGATGTTGAAGGTAGATGATTGGGAGCTTGAGTTTGTGGGTGCCCGTAAAGAGTCCTATCAGCGCGATTCGCGCAAACCGCTCGTTATGGAAGGTACCTTAGCGGACGATCAAAATAGGCGAGATTTCACCATCAATGCGTTAGCCGTTCAATTGAACGAGGCCAATTGGGGCCATTTACTCGATCCATTTGGCGGTATCGCAGATATTGAGGCCAAATGCATTCGTACTCCTTTGGCGCCTGGCATTACCTTTTCGGATGATCCCCTACGGATGATGCGCGCCATTCGCTTTGCAAGTCAATTAGGCTTTGATATTTTACCGGAGACTTTTGATGCACTTCAAACAGAGAAAGATCGTTTGTCGATTATTTCCATGGAGCGCATTACGGATGAATTGAATAAGATTATTTTATGTCAAAAGCCTTCATATGGATTTTTGTTACTAGATGCCTGTGGGATTTTACCGCTTATTTTTCCTGAATTCATGAAATTGAAGGGAGTGGATACGGAGGATGGAAAGGGTCACAAGGATAATTTTTACCATACACTTCAAGTGCTGGATAATATTGCTTTACATACCAATGACTTGTGGTGGCGCTGGGCGGCCATCTTGCATGACATTGCGAAACCTCAAACAAAACGTTTTGTGCAGGGGAAAGGCTGGACGTTTCACGGCCATGAAGAAATGGGAGCGCGTCAGGTTCCTGCGATTTTTAAGCGCTTCAAATTGCCTCTGAACGAAAAAATGAAGTTGGTGCAAAAATTAGTCCGTTTACACCTAAGACCCATTGCCCTATCCAAAGAAGAAATTACTGATTCTGCTTTGCGCCGTTTATTGTTTGAAGCAGGGGAGGAGTTGGAGGCATTAATGACACTTTGTAGGGCCGACATAACCTCAAAAAACGGAGATAAAGTCAAACGATATTTAAGAAATTTCGATATCGTCGAGTTGAAATTGAAAGAAGTTGAGGCGAGCGACTCATTACGAAATTTCCAGCCTGTTATTACGGGAGAGATCATTATGCACGTGTTTGATTTAGGACCCGGCAAAGAAATTGGTCAAATTAAAGTCACTATTCGCGAAGCGATTTTAGAAGGTCATATCCGAAATGACTTAGTTTCAGGATGGGATCTACTTGTGCGTGAAGGCGCTAAATTGGGTTTAAGCCCTGTGGTTTCATTGGATGAGTTTCTAAATTTATAAGTCAACTGATTTTTATAATCAGTTTTTTCGCTTTGATGCCTGCTAGATTCGTGTAGATTTGTTTTTATCCAAATCGAAGATGTCCCAGCTACTCATTAACCTACGAACTTTACGGGAAGAACGCCACATTTCGCAAGAGGCCGTTGCATTTAATTTAAAAATCACGCAAAGTACGTATGCTAAAATTGAGGCGGGAAAAACCAAATTAAGCGTAGAGAGATTGCAAGCAATTGCCGATTATTTTAAGGTGGATGTTCGGGAGTTAATGTAAGCAGCCAACTTATGAGTTGGCTGCTTGAAATTCCATCAATACCTGGTGAATTTTTTCACTAACTGATTTAATCCCTTTGGTGAGGATACTAGGTAAATCCATCGCTAACGTTTCGTGTGCCACTTCCGGCATGATATACAGTTTCGTTATTTCGAAATGACCATTAATCGTTATTTCGATTGTTTGGTTTTTGTTTTTATGTGTTTCTGAAATCAATTGTTTTTGATAATTGATTTTAGCCTGTAGTTCACGGATCGGATCTTGATTCATCTTATTTAGCTAATGTTTTTAATTCATCTGAAAAGGAAATCAAATCTCTAATGACGCCAATGGCCCAATTGAATCCCTCTTCAAAGCCTGATTTGAAATCAGACCACCAATTTCCCCCGGAGATGTCATGCATCTCCTGCTGACTCAATTCGAGTCTGTTGAATTTTTCGAGCTCCATATTATGTTCGATTATACGATGAGTTACAGTGCTAAGATGACGGCCGCACCACCTACTAAATAGACAATAGCGACAACGGCTAAAACGCCACAGATTATGCCAACTACCTCCCAAAAACCTCCTGCTTCGATGTGCATTTGTTCATGCCAACTAAGTTCATAGTTGCTAAAATTATCCAGTGTAATCCAGTCATTTTTCATTGATTTTCATGTTTAAAGGTGAATTTGAATTGCGTCGCGATGGCAGTATAAAAGTAGTGGGGTCACCTGTAAATGCTCATTCAAATTATGACTAGTTCATTCTGTATTTGACTAAAAAACTGATAAAAAAAAGGCTCCCGAAGGAGCCTTTTGAAAACGATACCACATTTAATTACATGCGTATAAATAGTTTTTCTTTCGCATAGCGCACTTTTTTAGCCTTTGCCATGAAGTCTGCATCTGCATCACGTTCGCCTACTGCGAGCATTAATACAGAATGTAAGCCTTGGGATGCTAAATCTAATAATTCATCCAGTTTAGCTGGTATAAATCCTTCCATAGGAGTTGAATCAATCTGTAATTCAGCAGCAGCGGCTAGGGCAGTACCCATCGCTAAATAGACTTGGCGATCAGCCCAATTCGCTTGCGCAGCTGGAGTAAGTCTTAACATACTTCCTGCAATTGCACCACGGTAATCCGCTAATGCTTCCAAAGGAGCGTTACGTGTCTCCGAAACTAATTGAATAAATGAATCGATTTTTTCCTCTGTTACTTCGTTCCATGCGGCAAAAACCAATAGATGCGAAGATTCCGTTACTTGCGGTTGGCCATACGCTATCGGTTGAATTTGTGCCCGTAATTCGGGGTTTTCAATAACAAAAATGTGATAGGGCTGTAAACCAAAACCAGATGCTGAAAGGCGGATCGCATCTAATAAACTTTCAATCTTTTCAGCTGAAACTTTATTTCCATTCATGCGCTTGGCTGCATATCGCCAAGATAAATCATTAATTAAAGACATATTGTTGATTTTAAAGTAAAAAAATAAGCCGAGGATTACGTAGTAATCCTCGGCTTGAAAGCGGATTGAATTACTCGCTAACTAAAGAAACAACTAATTTGAAATCATCCATGATCGCCTTGTCGCCAATTGAATCAAAGAATTTTTTCGAACCATATTGGATGTTATAATCCGTACGGTCAATCGTGATTGATGCCTTAGCAGCTACCTTTCCACCTTTAACTGAAATTTCAGCTGGGAAAGAAATAGATTTTGTGATTCCTTTGATAGTCAAATTACCAGTGATTTGGTTACCTGCAATCTTAGTGATCACAAAAGTAGCCGTTGGGAATTTCTCCACTTCAAAAAAGTCTCCTGAAGAAATGTGACCGATGAACTTTTGGTTGTAGTTAGGATCTGTAATGTCTAATGCCTTGATCGTTTTCAAATCAATTGTGAAGTTTCCGCCAACTAATTTGTTGCCATCTACATTCAAAGCGCCTGCAGAGATTGCTACAGTTCCGTTGTGCTTACCAGTTACTTTTTCTGCATACCAAGCGATTGAGCTAGATGCTGTGTTAACTTTTACAGGTTTTGGTGCTGCAAAAGAAGAAATGCTCATCACAAGAGCGGCTAAAATAAGACTTACTTTTTTCATTTTATTTATTGTTTAATTGTTAGTAAATACGCGTCTAAATTCATCCAGGAGTTCATTCAAGGTGTCCATTTTGGCTTGGTCAATTTTGTGGAAGTTCTTTTCCCACTCTTGTTGAATCTGATCAATTTCTTCCAATAAGGTTAGACCAGCAGGCAAAATGATCACATCAACTGCCCGACGGTCTTGCGGACATTCTCGTCTTAGAACTAATTTCTTTTCTAAAAGTTTATCGACGAGGCGCGAAGCATTTGACATTTTGTCCAACATGCGTTCCGTGATTCCTAAAACGGTTATGGGATTATTTTGTTGCCCCCGTAAAATACGGAGTACATTGTATTGTTGAGGAGTCAAGCCAAAAGGTTTTAATAAATCACTCATTTGTTGCATCATCCAGTTGCCTGTGAATATGATGTTTACCACGGATTTAGCTGTTTCCGATGTAAATGTGCTTTGCTTTAAATCCTCCGAAATTCCCATAGATGAAATTTGATGTAGCAAAATTAAATGTAATTACATTAAATGCAAATGTTTTTAAAATTTCTTTTTAATAACATCTGATTAAATCTTATTTTTGAACATGCATGATTCATTTAGCCTTCAATTACCTTTTATACTCGCATCAAATTCCCCACGTCGAAAAGAGATTTTGACCCAAGCAGGTTTTCAATTCGCTGTCTTGCCTTCAGATGTGGATGAGTCATTTTCTACGGATATTCCCCCGCAAC
The DNA here is from genome assembly GCA_964618445.1 of uncultured Aquirufa sp. Taxonomy (GTDB): domain Bacteria; phylum Bacteroidota; class Bacteroidia; order Cytophagales; family Spirosomataceae; genus Aquirufa. Next base: position 15,214 of record CAZUAZ010000002.1, read on the forward strand.
AAGTTCCGGTTATGTTGGCCGAGCGTAAAGCTCAAGCGCTCATTGAAAGTTGTGGAAATTCATTAGTGCTAGCTGCGGATACCGTGGTGATATTGGAAAATGAAATTTTGAATAAGCCGGCCGACAAGCAAGAAGCGTTGGGGATGCTTCAAAAATTATCTGGAAAAACACATGAAGTGGTGACTGGAATTGCATTGGCGAGTCCCAATGGATTGGTAACTGCGTCGGATTCTGCTTGGGTACGTTTTCGGGAATTGGCCGACTGGGAGATGGAATGGTATGTGCGTGGAGGGGCCTCACTGGATAAAGCAGGCGCCTACGGTGTTCAAGATTTTATTGGTATGGCTGGCATTGAAAAATTAGATGGTTCCTTCTACACCGTTATGGGATTACCCATTTTCCATGTATACCAGTTACTTAAGCCTTATATTCTTGAGTCAAAGCAAATTCCATTAGGAATTTAGATTGAGAAACTTTCGCCACAACCGCACGTGCGCGAAGCATTTGGATTTTTAAATTGAAAACCTTTTCCATTTAATCCATCCGAGAAATCAAGTTCTGTTCCAGCTAAATACAAGATAGATTTTTTGTCCACCATGATTTTAACTCCCTTGTCCTCAAAAATAGCATCATTGTCCTGAGGTTCTGATGCGAAATCCAAATTGTACATTAATCCTGAACAACCACCACCCTCAACAGCTACGCGAATGTTGAAATCAGTTGTTAATCCTTCTTTTTGACGCAATTCCTTAATGCGGTCCGCTGCCAATTCTGATATCGTGATCATGTGTATCTCGTTTAAATTTCGACACAAATATAGGTAAAATTTGGAATTATTTTGCCTTTATTTAGAGTGAATCTAAATAAAGTATGGTTTCGTAAAATTTATGGTTTTAATTTTGCAGTCAATTACCATTTCAAAAACAAACGTATGCTGTCAATTACGAATTTACATGCGCAAATCGGCGAGAAAGAAATTCTACGAGGAATTAATTTAGAAGTTAAAGCAGGAGAGGTTCATGCGATCATGGGTCCAAATGGATCTGGAAAGTCGACGTTAGCTTCCGTACTAGCAGGTCGGGAAGATTATGAAGTTACCTCGGGTTCTGTCTCATTTTTTGGGAAAGATTTACTCGATTTAGCTCCGGAAGAACGTGCTGCAGAGGGCGTATTCTTAGCTTTTCAATATCCAGTTGAAATTCCAGGTGTTTCTACGACCAACTTTATGAAGTCGGCTGTTAATGAAATCCGTAAATATCGCGGTGAAGAACCTTTGGATGCCGTTCAGTTTTTGAAAATGTTTAAAGAGAAAATGGCTTATGTCAATATTGACCAGTCATTATTGTCTCGTTCGTTAAATGAAGGTTTTTCAGGAGGAGAGAAGAAGCGTAATGAGATTTTCCAAATGGCCGTTTTAGCACCTAAATTGGCAATTTTGGATGAAACTGACTCTGGTTTGGATATCGATGCCTTGCGTATTGTTGCCGAAGGAGTGAATAAATTGAAAAGTCCAGATAATGCCACGATTGTCGTGACACATTACCAGCGTTTATTAGATTATATCGTTCCTGATTACGTGCACGTGTTATACAAAGGACGTATTGTCAAATCAGGTACCAAAGAATTGGCACTTGAACTAGAGGAAAAAGGATACGATTGGATTATTTCAGCATTAGTAGACTAGGTTATGGCCACAGATACATTAGTAACTATTTCACTTCCGAAAGAAAAACAATCTTCATTAGATCGTTTTTTAGCTAAAGGTTTTCCAACCAACAAATGGGAAGAATGGAAATATACCTCATTGAAATCGCTGAATGATATTGAGTGGAACTGGAATACTTCAGAGAAGTCAGTTAATTCAGCCGCATTAGCACTAGAAAATACCGTTGAGATTCAAACGCAAAACGGGAAAATGACGCTAGTAGGTTCATTGCCTACTGGAGTTGAATATCTTGATTTTGCTAGTTTTGCTGCGCAGAATCCTGAATTTATACGGACGTTCAATGAACGCAATCCTATTTTGGATCAAAATTCATTGTATGATTTGAATGATGCATTAGCAAGTTCTCATCAAGTCATTTGGGTTAAAAAAGGAGTGAAGCTCGATAAACCAATCTTACATACTTATTTCGCCTCCGTTAGTATCGCTTCTGCGATTCAAATCAAATTATTGATTTACCTGGAAGAAGGTGCATCATTAACTTGGGTAGATGATTTAGCTTCACCGGAAGACTCAAAATCAATTTTATCAAACTATGTGCAGGAAATTTGGGTATCCAATAATGCACATTTGACTTTTGTTAAAACACAGGATTTTGGTTTATCCACTACGCATGTTGATCATACGTTTATCAATCAAGAGGACCAAAGTTTAGTGGACATGTTTACCTTTTCACTGAATGGAGGTTTGATTCGTAATAATTTACATTTTTATGTAGATGGAGAACAGGTCGTTTCGAACTTGAATGGTTTATATGTGCCTGGCAATAATCAACTGGTGGATTCACACACGGTTGTAGATCACCGCATGCCGAATTCCGAATCGAATGAATTGTACAAAGGTGTTTTGCTCGGAAATTCAACGGGTGTGTTTAATGGAAAAATATTTGTTCGTCCTGACGCACAAAAAACAAATGCATTCCAATCATGTAAGAACGTGTTGGCGTCTGATAAAGCAACCATGAACACCAAACCTCAATTGGAAATTTGGGCAGACGATGTTAAATGTTCCCATGGGACGACTACTGGCCAACTGAGTGATGAGGCATTATTTTACATGCAATCCCGTGGTATTTCACAAGATGCAGCCAAGACCTTGTTAATGCTAGCTTTTGTTCAGCAAGTCATTGATAAAGTTGAAATTCCTGCATTGAAAGAATCAATTTCTAATCGTGTAGTCGCTAAAATACAACAAGCCCTTGGGGTGTAATCATGGCAGAAAAACTAGATCTTAATCTTATTCGGAAGGATTTTCCCATTTTAGACCAGCAGGTCAATGGATCCCCTTTGGTCTATTTTGACAACGCGGCTACGACGCAAAAGCCACAAGTCGTGATAGATGCGTTAAATCGTTATTACACCCAGGATAATGCCAATATTCACCGTGGATTACATACGTTAGCTGAACGGGCAACGACGGGCTATGAATTAACGCGTACGAAGTTGAAAGACTTTTTACATGCGACATCTACAGATCAAATCATATTTACTTCAGGTACAACTGCCGGTATTAATTTAGTCGCCCAAACGTATGGCCGTGCTAATTTTACCGCAGGTGATGTCATCTTAGTTTCAAATTTAGAACATCATTCCAATATCGTTCCTTGGCAAATGATTGCGCAAGAAACGGGAGCGGAGGTTCAAGTGATTCCAGTAGATGAATTAGGCGTACTCGATATGGTGGCTTACCAATCTCTTTTAACTGATCGTGTGAAGTTGGTTGCCGTAAATCACGTATCCAATGCCATCGGGACAATCAATCCGATTAAGCAAATGATTGATTGGGCACACCGTGTAGGAGCTAAGGTTTTGATCGATGGCGCGCAATCTGTGGCGCATTTTGATATTGATGTGCAGGCATTGGATTTAGATTTCTTTGTGTTTTCGGCACATAAACTGTTTGGGCCAACGGGCGTTGGAGTTTTATATGGTAAACGTGAGCTTTTGGAATCCATGCCACCGTACCAAGGGGGAGGAGAAATGATCAAAGAGGTGAGCTTTTCAGGAACGACCTATAACGAGTTGCCCTACAAATTTGAGGCTGGAACACCAAATATTGCAGATGTTTATGCCTTCGGATTTGCTTTAGATTACCTAGCATCCTTGCCTCAAAATGCAGTCTGGGAGCAAGAAAAAGCATTGTTGGACTATGCCACTGAACAATTAAGTCAAATTGACGGTTTACGTATCGTTGGTCAAGCGCCGGAGAAAATCGCAGTCGTAAGTTTTGTGATTGATGGTGTGCATCCACAGGATATTGGTGTGTTGTTAGATAAATTTGGTGTGGCTATTCGAACAGGACATCATTGTGCACAGCCATTAATGGCGCGCTATGATTTGGTAGGAACTTGCCGTGCTTCTTTTGCGTTTTACAACACCAAAGAAGAAATTGATCTATTTGTGAAGGCACTGAAACGCTGTTTAATGATGTTATCGTAATATGAGCATGATCAATCAAACCCAAGATGAATTAATTGAAGAGTTTGGTCTTTTTGAGGACTGGGCAGATAAATACGAGTATTTGATTGATTTAGGTAAAAAGCTTTTACCTATGTCGGCATCATTTAAGACAGAAGAAAATGTCATTAAAGGATGCCAAAGCAAGGTTTGGTTACATGCGGAGAAACAAGGCGATCTGGTTGTTTTTCAGGCAGATTCTGAGGCGATTATCGTGAAAGGAATGATTAGCATGTTGATTCGTGTTTTATCGAATCATACGCCAGAAGAAATAATTAAAGCTGATTTATATTTCATTGATCAGATTGGAATGAGTCAGCATTTGGCACAAACCAGATCAAATGGATTGGTGGCGATGGTTAAACAAATGAAGAATTACGCAGTAGCATTTAGTGCGATTGCATAAGCAGCTAAGAGTATGACGGAAGCAGAATTAAAGGAAGAAGTTGTCAAGGCGATCAAAACCGTCTATGACCCCGAAATACCAGTTGATGTATATGAACTTGGATTAATCTATGAAATCAAGATTTTTCCTGTGAATAATGTCTATATCCTGATGACCTTAACATCACCATCTTGTCCTTCAGCGGAGAGTATTCCGGTGGATATCGAGAAAGCGGTTCGCGAAGTGGAAGGTATTGCAGAGGTTTCTGTGGAACTAACATTTGATCCGCCATATTCCCAAGATATGATGTCAGAAGTTGCCAAGTTGGAACTTGGATTTATGTAAGCGTGTTTTAAAAACTAAAAATTAGAAATATATGTATCCAGAACATTTAGTACATCCTATGCGGATGGATATCGTTGAAGGTGGATTTCAAGAGTTGAAATCAGCATCTGACGTTGTTGATACGATGGCTAAGCCAGGTACCACCTTATTATTTATCAATTCAGTTTGTGGTTGTTCAGCTTCTACTGCTCGTCCAGGAGTTAAAGCGGCGGTTGCGGCTTCAGCAAAAAAGCCAACAAATCTAGCAACTGTTTTTGCGGGTGTAGATCAAGAATCCACTCAAAAAGCACGTGAGTATACTTTGCCTTATCCTCCATCATCTCCATCAATTGCCTTATTCAAGGATGGTGAGTTAGTTCATTTTGTTGAGCGTCATCACATTGAAGGTCGTTCTGCTGCTTTAATCGCACAACATTTAGAGGGCGTTTTTGAAGAGTATTGCTAATAAAAAAAGGAGCTTTTGGGCTCCTTTTTTGTTTGTAAAGAGCCGTTCATTGAACGGCTCTTCTTGTTTTATTGCTTTGGTGCTCCACCCACAGCTCCTGATTCAGAAGGTGTGTTCTTTGCTTTTTCTGCCATTTTCTTAGCAGCTCCTTCATAGTCACCGGCTTTGATGAATGACATTTTTGTCAAGTCAATCGTCTTACGAATTGCCTCTGTGATTTGTTCTGAAGTTAAGTTCTTGACTTTGTTTTCTAAGTCTTCAGACCACTTCATGTTTCTATTTAGGTAAATATTAGAGTTCAAAGTTCCTACTAACGCATTGTCTTGCGAGCGTGTAACTTGCTTCGCTTGCAACCATGATTTCTTCGCCTCATCTATTTCCTTCTGGGTGAATCCTTCTTTCAGCGCTTTTTCGATTTCCTCTTTAAATGCAGCTTCTAATTTGGCTACATTTTCAGGAGCATAAATAGCATAACCGATAAAAGCACCTGATTGATCAAGTGGACTCGCAACAAATTGCGAACCTACACCATAGGATAAACCATCTTTTTGGCGAATGCGATTCATTAAGCGTGAACTCAATCCACTACCACCACCTAACATGTAATTACTTAATTCCATGGCTGCATAGTTCGGATCAGAATCATTCATTTTGAGCGGTTGGTAAGCTAAGAAAAACGCATTTGCTTTATCTGGTGTTTCAATAGATTTTACCTGACCCATTCCATCTTTGAATTTATCTTCGATGCGTTTGTAAGGCTTCGGTGATTTCCAATCTGCAAATTCGGTTTTGATTAAGGCCTTGACAGCCGCTTCATCAAAATCTCCTACTACTGATAATGTTGCGTTTGAAGCACCATAGAATCCTTTATAGAAAGCAATAGCCTCTTCTAACTTCGCATTTGAGTAGCGTTCAGTCTGCTCAGCCATAGTCGGCTGGTAACGCACATCATTTTTTGGATAATGTCCAGTTCTCCATTGTCCCAGTACTTCTGAGGCTTTTGCCTGAGGATCACTTTTCTGAGCTTCGATTTGCGTTAAATTTTCTTGCTTCAACTTCTCAAACTCATCAGCAGGGAATACTGGTTGCTTTAATGCCTCTGCAACTAATTGCATAGCTGGAATCAAATTCTCACGAGTTGTCTCGATTGAAACGTTCGCTTGGAAAGGTGAGCCTGAAATTGAAACACGTGCCTTTAGTTTGTCCAATTCATCTTGGAATTGCTGACGTGTGTGTTTTGCTGTTCCTTTTGTCAACATATCCGAAGCTAAGTCAGCGGCAGTTGAAGTTCCTAATAACGATTTTTCATCTCCAAAACGTAGGGTCATACGTGCATATACAGAATTTCCACGTGTTTTCTTTGGTAATAATGCCAATGAAATACCTGCGATTTTCTCCGTTTTTGTACGAGAATCAATGTTGCTAGGTGATGGGTCAAATGCTTCTCCTTCCGCAACGGCAGCTTTTCCTTTAAAGTCTTTCAGGATCTCAGCAACATCTTTAGCTTCAGGAATTTCTGCGCGATCTGGTTTCTCCGTAGGATAGAAAATTCCGGACGTACGATTCGCTGATTTGAAATATTTCGCTGCAACACGTTGTACATCAGCGGCAGTAACTTTTTCTAATTGATTACGTGTATGGAATAATAATCTCCAATCTCCCTGAGCAATATATTCCGATAGACCTACACCCACACGTTGTGCATTATTCAACAACAACTCAATGTTCTTAATGCCTTTTGTTTTGATCCGATCAACCTCTTCTTGAGTTGGTGCTTTTTTCGCGAACTGCTCAATCGTCTCAATCATGATGTTTTTGACTGAATCAACCGACTTGCTTTTTAAAACTTCAGCACCGAAATATACCAAACCAGGCTCTTTTAACTGAAAAGTAAAGCCGGATTGGCTAGATGCTTTCTTCGTGTCAATTAAAGCTTTGTATAAACGTCCGGATGGAGCATCTGTTAAAAGGTCAACTAACACATCACAGGCTATAAAGTCAGGATGTAGTCCAGATGGAATGTGATATGCCATACCTACTTGTTGGACATCACCCACGCGACGCAATATAACCTCACGCTCTCCGTCTTGTGTAGGTTCAGCTGTGAAAGTTGGCGTTAAAACACGCTCTGGACGTGGAATTACCCCAAATTTTTCATTGATTAATTTCAAAGTTTTTACTGGGTCAAATTTACCAGCTACTAATAATACCGCATTGTCTGGTTGGTAATACTTACGGTAATATGCCTGTAAATTCTCGATAGGCACTTTTTCGATATCAGAGCGAGCTCCAATTGTCGAGTTTCCGTAGTTGTGCCATAAGAAAGCTGTTGAAACAACACGTTCCATCAAGACACTCCCCGGATCGTTTTCGCCGCTTTCAAATTCGTTACGAACTACAGTCATTTCTGTCTCTAATTCACTTTTTGAAATACGGGAATTGATCATACGATCAGCCTCCATATCCAATGCCCAATCTAGATTTTCGTCTGTGGATGCAAATGTTTCGAAGTAATTGGTTCGATCTAACCAAGTTGTGCCATTAAATTGAGCTCCATGATCGGAGATTTCTTTGGCAACTTCTTTATGTTTTTCTTTTGTGCCCTTAAACACCATGTGTTCTAACAAGTGGGACATTCCAGTTTCACCATATCCTTCATGGCGAGAACCCACTAAGTAAGTGATGTTAACCGTAATGGTTTGCTTAGAAGGGTCAGGAAATAATAAAACTTTAAGGCCGTTGGCCAATTTATATTCTGTGATTCCTTCGGCAGAAGTCACTTTTTCAGGGATAGGTAGCGATTTCGCTTTTTGTTGCGCAAATGCGGCACCTTGAAGTAGGAGGATCGCAAGACCCGTGTAAAACAATTTTTTCATGTTGTTGAATTTGAATTTGAAGCGAATTTACCAAAGCATTTCGTATATAAGAAGCGATTTGGATGAGTGGTTATTTTCCAGTTCGGAAGGGTTTTATTTTTTGTACTGTTGGATTAACTTAAAAATAGCTTTTTGTGTTTCCAGATTAGGGAAATAATCAAAAATAAGCACATGCTTATCATAATCTAAGACTAAGCCTGTTTCTAGAAAATGGAAGGCTTCCTTAAATTGACCGGCTTTAATTAGAAAAATAGCGGATCGGTAGTATAATTCAGCCTCTTCCGGTAATTCATCGATGGCCGAAAGCATGATATCAGCAGATTTTTCAAAATCCTCCAAATCATAATGCAACTGCGCCCATTTTACCCACGTGGGTGCAAAAAAGGAATCTAATTCAAGTGATTTTTGATAGGCTTCATCTGCGGAAATTGTATTCCCTAAATAAGCTTCTACATCTGCTAGTCCTGTCCAATAGAGTGGATTTGCCTCATTGAGCTTTATCGCTTTTTTCAAGAAATGTAGCGACTCAAACCACTTATCTAATTCCGTCAAGCATACAGCTAATCCATAATATCCTTCATCCCAAAGAGGGTCAATTTTGACAGATTCTTTATAAAAGGTTAGTGCTTCATCGAATTGACGCTGACGTTCTAAACTGGCCCCAAGGCAGCAATATAACTCTGGATTAGGGTCATCGTGTTGTAAACATAGGCGATAGGCCTCTTCGGCTTTGGCATATTCTTGCAGATTCATGAAGGTATTTCCCAAGTTAAAGAGGGAAGACCCGAAAGTAGGTTCGATGGCCAATGAATATTCATAGGCATCAATGGCTTTTTCGAATTGTTTAAGTTTCGAATAGGCAATTCCTAAATTATACCAGGCGGTAAATGAGAATGGATCAATGTCGATGAATTGTTTATAAAAAGGAATGCTTTCTTCGATTTTGCCAATTTCATCTAGTGCGTTAGCAAGTTCCACCAGCGCACTTTCGTTTTCTGGATTGAATTCCAATGCCTTTTTAAACATGTCTACCGCTTCACGCGGTTTAGGCCAATTCAGATAACATAAGCCTATGCGAAAATACACTTCGTCTTTTTCCTCTGTCGCTTCAATGACGTTGAGAAATTGTTCAATCGCTGCTTCATGTTGTTTCAATTGGCTTAACAAGGAACCTTTAACCAATTTAAGATCAGTGTCATTCGGGAATAATAGAATGGAATTTTCGATTAACTCCATGGCTTCCTCCGTTCGTTCGAGTTCCCCTAAGATTTGCGCTTTAAGCACAATGAGTTCTAACGTATATGGGAAATGCAAAAGTCCAAGATCACATGCCTTGAGTCCTTCTTCGAAACGCGATTGTATGAAATAATGGTCTGCAATTTGCTCTAAAGTGTCCAGATCAAAGAATGAATTCTCCTCTTGCGCGAGCATTTTTTCAAACCTTTTTAGCGAAGATTGAATGTCTTCTCTGTTATCGTCGTATTCTGGATCAAGCATAAAGGACTGGCAAGTGGTTTGAAGCGAAATTACTTCCAATTTATTATTTATTTCTCAAGAATAAACGCGCAATAGGCCTAAATTTGTTCAAAAAAATAAATAGATGGCCTACACGCGTGCTGTGATTGATTTAGGAACAAACACCTTTCAGTTGTTGGTGGCTTCTTGTACGCAAGCCAATGCGCCCATGCAGATACTAACTAACCTGCAGCGCCCCGTTCAGTTGGGTAAAGGGGCCATGGAAGCTGGTGTCATTCAGTCGGAAGCCGTGGATCGAGCCCAAATTGTTTTAGCTGAATTTATCGAGATAGCGGCAAGGTATGGTTGTGAAGCCCATGAAATAACGGCTTTGGCGACGAGTATATTAAGAAATGCTACGAATGGGAATGAAATAATGCTAGCATGGCAACGCTCCTTTGGCATTCAGGTTAAATTAATTTCCGGATTACGTGAGGCGGATTTGATTTTTGAAGGGGTATTTCAATCCTTACCACAACCTTGGGAGCGTCCTACTTTGTTGATGGATATTGGAGGAGGAAGTGTCGAATTTATTTTATTTCAAGGCGCTGAGGTTCATTTCAAAACGAGTTTAGAGTTGGGTGGATTAAAATTAAGGTCCTTGTTTAATGCGGAGGATTATTTTGACTTATCTGTTAGAGATGCTTGCATCGCTTATATAGATGAACATTTACAGCCATTATTTGCTGCATGTGCGGTGCAGGTACCTCAAGTACTTGTGGGTGCCGCAGGGGCATTCGAAACGATGTGGGATATTGAATATGCATTGAAAGGTGGTGTTGCTCATAAACAAGCCCGATCCTTAGATATACCTTGTTTTTATGAGGTTAAGCAAGAAATAGAATGTCTGGTTCCAGATGAGCGGGTACGTTATCCAGGCATGCGCGAGTTCCGTGCTGGAATTTTTCCGTATGCTAATTTGTTGGTAGACCGGGTGTTGACTCATTTTGGGATGGAAGAAATGTGGATGTCAACAAACAGCCTAAAGGAGGGTTTTTGGTTTAGCCAACGGGATGAGGCGATAAAAAAGGGGAATATTTTTTGAAAAATACAATATTATTGACCATCTTTAAGTTAATTATTTAACATTAAAAATTTCAACAAAGCTATATGTCTTCTCCATTGAATTTAATTTTGCAAGTCGAAGAATTTACAGTGCTAAGTTTATTAGAAAAAGGGGGATACGTAATGTATCCTATTTTGTTCTTGTTCACTGTGGCGCTGTTTTTGTTTATTGAGCGTTATTTGTATATCCGCAAGACCTCGCGAATCGACGAGAATTTCCTTCACAACATCAACGAATTATTGTTGGCAGGGAACATTCAAGGAGCTATTACCTATTGTAAAAATTCCAAATTCCCTATTGCTAATTTATTAGAGCGAGGTTTAGGCCGTTTGGGATCTCCGATACGTGAAATTGAAGGGGCGATTGAGAACAAAGCGAAGCTTGAGATTTACAATATGGAAAAGAACTTAGGCATCTTAAGTTCGATTGCGCGTATTGCTCCGATGTTTGGATTTTTGGGTACGGTAACGGGTATGATTCGTACGTTCCACAATATTTCAACGTCAAATAAAATTGAGATTTCAACGATTGCTTCTGGTATTTACGAAAAGATGGTCACGTCAGCTTCAGGTTTAATTGTGGGTATCATTGCTTATGTTATGTATACGCTTTTAACGACGATGATTGATCGTTCGATTAATAAGATGGAGATTGTGGCGATGGACTTTATTGACTTGTTGCACAAGCCAGCGAATAAAAAATAATTGACTTATGAATTTTAGAAAGCGCGAAAGAGAAGCATCGGAGGTTGAAACAGGCGCATTAGCTGATATTTTGTTTTTCCTCTTAATGTTTTTCCTGATGATATCTACGTTGGCTTCTCCAGATGCCATTCGTCTGTTATTGCCAAAGGCTGACTCTACGAAAGTGACTCCTCCGGTGGTGGAATCTATTCGGGTTTCGGTAGATGCCAATAACAACTTTTTTATTGATGGAAATGATCAGCCATATGTGCTAGACCAAGTAGATGCACAATTGAAGGAAATTTTGAAGACGAAGAAAGCGAACTCATTGATTATTTCAATCGACAAATCGCGTTCCGTGCAAGATTTAACTGATGTATATGATTTAGCAGCTAAAAATAACCTGTCTATGGTTATGGCTGCCGAAAAGAAAAAATAGAAACTATGGGTGGCTTTGGAATCATTGCCCTCAAATCAATAGCCGTCTACGTGTTCATCGTGGCGGCTATTCGACTTTTTGGGAAAAAGGAATTTGCGCAATTGTCTGTTGTAGACTTGGTATTTATTCTACTGATTTCTAATTCAGTTCAAAACGCGATGGTGGGTGATGATACCACACTAGTAGGGGGGTTGATTGCTGCATTAGCTTTGTTTGCGGTTAATTTTACCTTTAAAAAGATTGAACACCGATTTCCCAGTGTGGGTCGAGTGATAGAAGGTGAGCCCATTTTGTTAGTGTATCAAGGAAAAATTCAGGCCGCGGGAATGAAAAAGGCCGACTTAACTGAGGATCAACTATATGCCTCTATTCGGGAGCATGGGATAGAGGACTTGAATCTGGTGGATTTAGCCATGTTTGAGATTGATGGAAATATTTCGGTGGTATCGGGGAATTATCAGAAAGTTTCGAAAAGATTGCGTAAAGGGCATCGCGTACTTAGGGGAAATACCGTCTAAACTAGTATATTTGTAGACTTTACTTAGCTGTTTGTAGAGCTAAGGATCAAATATTTTTCTTTTCTAATGGAAAAAATCTTAAAATTCGGTGGGACCAGTTGTGGGAGCGTTGAAAGTATCGAATCTGTTTTGGCGATTATCGAGGCCAATCATCAGTTAAAATCCAAATTTGCCGTTGTTTTTTCAGCCATGAGTGGCGTAACCAATGCCTTACTTGAGGCTGGTGCTGCTGCGGCTGGCAAGCAAAAAACCAACAATACCTTAATTGAACAACTGGAGGAGCGGCATTTTGAAATCATAAAGCATTTTATTCCAGTTACTGGACAGTCACAAGTTATTGCCCAGATTCGCACCTTAGTGAATGAATTACGTGATGTATTGAAGGGTATTGGCTTGATCAAAGAAATTTCGCCCAAGACGTCTGATTTACTAGTAAGTTTTGGCGAGCGACTCTCTACCGCCTTAATTGCAGCCATATTGACGCAACGCGGACTTCCGGTCGTTTACGTGGATGCGCGATCGTTGATTAAAACTAATGCACAATTTGGAAAGGCCGAAGTAAATTTTGAAAAGACTCGTGGCTTAATTCAGGAGTTCTTTAAGGGGTATGACACGGAAATAGCACTAATTACTGGCTTTATTGCTTCAGATGAGCAAGGAGAAACCACGACCTTAGGCAGGGGAGGTTCAGATTATACCGCATCTATTTTAGGTGCTTCGTTAGGTGTCCAAGAGATTGAAATTTGGACAGATGTAGATGGTATGATGACGGCGGATCCACGGAAGGTGGGTGCTGCGTTTACTATTCCATCTATTTCGTATGCGGAAGCCATGGAGCTAACGCATTTCGGTGCGAAGGTTATTTATCCGCCATCGTTACAGCCTGCTTTTGCGAAAAACATACCAATTCGTGTGTTGAATACGTTTAATCGCCAATTTTCTGGTACGGTCGTTTCAAAAGAGACTTCAGCGAGTCCGTACATCATTACAGGTATCAGTTCCATTGATGAGTTGGCCTTAGTGAATGTTCAAGGATCAGGGATGATTGGTGTGGCGGGTGTATCGGCTAAGCTATTTACGGTTTTAGCGAAGGAGAAGATATCTGTTGTGTTAATTTCGCAAGCGTCTTCTGAGCATTCTATTTGTTTCGCGATCGATCCCAAAGTTGCTGCAAAAGTGGATAAGATTCTTGCGAAAGAATTTGCTCAAGAGATTGAGTCAGGTGATATCGAAGGGATTGATATTCAAAAAGATTTATCCGTTATCGCTGTGGTGGGTGAGGGCATGCGCAAGCATACCGGTGTGAGTGGGCGATTATTCTCTGTTTTGGGAAAAAATGGTATCAATATTGTCGCTACAGCGCAAGGCTCGTCGGAGTTGAATATATCCGTCGTGATTGAGAAAAAGGACTTATCCAAAGCCTTGAATGTCATTCATGAAACCTTTTTCTTTTCTCAAATTAAAACCCTGAATTTGTTCTTAGTAGGTACGGGCTTAATTGGTAAGACATTGTTAAACCAATTAGTAGGTCAGGAACGCTATTTAGAGAAATTCAAAGGCCTGCGCATTAAGTTAGTTGGCATCGCAAATTCCCGCAAACAATTCCTAGATAAAGCAGGTATTTCCATGACGGATGCGTTGTCGATATTAGATGCATCGGGTGAATCAAGTTCATTATCGAACTTTGTGGATCAGATTAAATCCATGAATTTACCTAATTCAATTTTTGCGGATTGCACCGCTAGCAAGGAAATTCATCCCTTTTTCCTCGGGTTATTTGAGTCAAATGTGTCCGTGGTGAC
>CAZUAZ010000002.1:29566-77297 GCA_964618445.1 uncultured Aquirufa sp.
AGGAAATTCATCCCTTTTTCCTCGGGTTATTTGAGTCAAATGTGTCCGTGGTGACGCCTAATAAAGTGGCGAATTCTGGCCCATACGACCAGTATGCAGCTTTACATCAAACGGCCTTGAAAAAAGGAGTGAAGTTTATGTATGAAACGAATGTGGGAGCCGGCTTGCCGGTAATCAATACCTTGCAAGGTTTGATCGCTTCTGGGGATCGTTTCGAAAAAATTGAAGGAATTCTATCGGGTACACTATCCTTTTTGTTTAATCAATTTGTCCCAGGAAAATCTTTTGCTGCCGTGTTGCATGAGGCGAAAGCCAAAGGATATACGGAACCAGATCCTCGGGAAGATTTGAGTGGAATGGATGTGGCGCGTAAAATCTTGATTTTGAGTCGGGAAATCGGGATGAAACTTGAGTTTTCTGATATTACCATTGAAAAAATCATACCTGAGGCTTGCGAGCAAGCACCTACAGTGGAAGCGTTTTTTGATGAGTTAGAGAAGGCTAATGCCTATTTTGAAAACTTAGTTAATTCGGCACATGCTGAAAACAAAGTTTTGCGTTATATCGCCAAATTAGAAAATCAGAAAATCACCATCGGCTTACGTGCGGTAGGTTCGGATCATCCTTTCTACCAAATGGATGGAGCGGATAATGTCATTGCATTTACTACGAAGCGTTATTACGACCGACCATTAGTAATTAAAGGTCCGGGTGCTGGTGCAGAAGTGACAGCATCAGGGGTTTTTGCAGATATTGTGTCCATTGGTAGCTATTTGTCCTAATATGGAAAGTATACGCGTATATGCCCCGGCAACGGTAGCCAATGTAGCTTGTGGATTTGATATCTTCGGTTTCGCCGTTAATCATCCAGGAGATGAAGTGGTTTTGACTAAATCAGCTACACCTGGGATTCGAATCAATGAAATCACCGGAGACGACGGTCGGCTTCCGAAAGACGTTTTAAAAAATACGGCTGGAATTGCAATCATGAATTATTTGGAGCACATTGGTCAGCCTGATCAGGGTTTTGAATTGTCGCTTCATAAAGATATGCCTTTAGGTTCTGGCTTGGGTTCTTCGGCGGCATCTGCTGTCGCGGGTGTTTTTGCTGCCAACGAATTAATGGGAAAGCCATTGAGCCAAAAAGAATTGCTTCCATTCGCTATGGAAGGAGAGCGCGTGGCTTGCGGTTCTGCGCATGCAGATAATGTAGGTCCAAGTTTGTTAGGTGGATTCGTGATTATTCGGAGCTATGATCCACTTGACATTATTCAAATCCCTACGCCTTCCGATTTATATGCAAGTATTGTGCATCCCCAAATAGAGGTAAATACGAAAGATGCCCGCCGTATTTTGGAGAGAGAAATCACACTACATAAGACCATTACACAGATGGGGAATGTGGCTGGCTTAGTGGCTGGCTTGTTATTGCCTGATTATCAGTTGATTGGACGGTCATTAGTTGATGTAATCATCGAGCCCGCTCGTGCCATACTCATTCCTCAGTTCGATGTGGTGAAAGCCGCTGCGTTGGAAGCTGGTGCATTGGGTTGTTCTATTTCAGGTTCTGGTCCTTCTTTGTTTGCTTTGTCCAAAGGGAAGGAGACTGCGACGCGGGTAGCTGCAGCGATGGCAGCAGGTTTTCATCAGGTTGGAATTGGTACAGAGGAGTATGTGTCAGAAATAAACCAACAAGGCCCAATGATTCGTTAGGCTTTTGGGTGGGCTTGCTTGTAAATTTCTTTCAGTTTTTCCATTGAATTATGTGTGTAAACCTGTGTGGCAGCAAGATTCGCGTGTCCCAATAATTCTTTGATGGCATTCAAATCCGCACCTCGATTGAGTAAATGGGTTGCATAGCTATGGCGTAAAATGTGTGGCGATAGCTTTTCGGAGGTACTTATTTGTCCCAATTGTTTTTTGATCAATCGCTGAATGAACATCGGATAAGCTTGTTCACCTTTATCCGTTAATATCAAATAGTCACTCGAAAAGGTATTCAGCTCGTTGTATTGTCGGATGAATTGTACCAACAAATCTGGAATCGGTATCATACGTTCCTTATTCCGTTTGCCAATAACACGAAGCGTTTTTGCGGAGAGGTTAATTTGATTCGTGCGCAGATCAATTAATTCAGCCAAACGCATGCCTGTTCCATATAAAAGAAATAGTACGAGCTGGTTACGGGCTTCAGAAAAGGTTGACGCCGGTTCTTGATTTACTTCTAATAATGGGGCCATTTCTGATTCTCGGACGAAATGGGGGAGGCTTTTACGGGTTTTGACCATGCGTACGGCCGACATAGGATTTTCGCGGATATCGCCTCTGCGCAGCATGAATTTGAATAACGTACGTAAGGAAGCTAATTTTCGATTGATGGACCGATTTTGAATGTCGTCATGTGCCAGCGAAGCAAGCCAGGCACGAACGATTGGTGCACGTACTTCGGCCAACGAGAGTTCTGGGTACTCGGACGCCAAAAAGGCACAAAATTGAAGTAAATCAGTGGAATAAGCGCTGGTGGTGTGATTACTTAGTCGGCGCTCAACGGTCAAATGGACCAAAAAAAAATTGACTACTTCCAGATTCATATCTCGAAAGTAGTCAATTTCTCGGAGTTTGGTAAACTAGTTGTTTACGTTACCGTATGTGATCTGCTTGTAAGCAGCGCGAATCATTTCCTTACGACGAGCAATCGAAGGTTTTTCAAAAGCGGATCTTCTACGTAATTCTTTAACTACACCCGTTTTTTCAAACTTTTTCTTAAAGCGCTTCAGTGCTTTATCAATTGACTCGTTCTCTTTGATTGAAATAATTAACATGTATTTTTCTCTTTTGAATTAAATTGTGTGCAAATGTACACTTATAATTTTGAAGATGCAAGTGGTCTTTCTAAATTTTCGTTAGGTATTTTTACTTATTTTTGTAATTCATTTTATTCAAGATTATGTCGGATTTTGCGCGGACTACGGTCACTGCGGCCTTGATTTATGCCAATGGCCCCATTCATATTGGTCATTTGGCAGGATGCTATTTGCCAGCAGATATTTATGTTAGGTACTTGCGGTTGAAGAAACAGGATGTCATTTTTGTCTCTGGGACAGATGAGCATGGGGTGCCTATTACGATTAAAGCGCAAAAGGAGGGTAAGACGCCCCAACAAGTCGTTGATTATTACTATCAAGAAATCAAGGCTTCATTTGAGGAATTTGGTATTTCATTTGATATTTATGGTCGGACGTCCGATCCGGCACACCACAAAATGTCTCAGGATTTTTTCTTGAAGCTTTACCAAGATGGAAAGTTTATTGAGGAAGTGACCGAGCAGTATTATGATGAGGCGGCGGATCAGTTTCTGGCTGATCGATATATTACGGGAGATTGTCCAAAATGTCACCAACCGGGTGCTTATGGAGATCAATGTGAAAAATGTGGTTCAACATTATCGCCCACGGAATTGATTCATCCCAAATCTACCTTGAGTGGCGCTTCTCCGATTTTAAAGGAGACAAAAAACTGGTTTTTGCCCTTGGATCAATGGCAAGGCGAGTTGGAAAAATATGTGAATTCCCATCCTGAATGGAAATCTAATGTAAGCGGACAGGTAAAATCTTGGTTGCAAGATGGCCTGCGTCCTCGAGCTATGACACGCGATTTAAGCTGGGGAGTTCCTATTCCATTACCGGATACGGAGGGGAAAGTGTTATATGTGTGGTTTGATGCGCCGATAGGCTATGTGTCTATGACGAGCCAACTAACCCCTGATTGGGAGAAGTGGTGGAAGGCGGAGGACAGTCGGATTGTTCATTTCATTGGTAAGGATAATATCGTATTTCATTGCTTGATTTTCCCGGCGATGTGCATGGCGCATGGTGGGTATCAATTAGCTGATCAGGTTCCGGCGAACGAGTTTATGAACTTGGAAGGGGATAAGATTTCTACCTCGCGTAATTGGGCGGTATGGTTGCATGATTATTTAAAAGAATTCCCGGGCAAACAAGATGTGTTACGTTATGCATTGACGGCTTCTAGTCCAGAAACGAAGGATGCCGACTTTACTTGGGCGGATTTTCAGACGAAAAACAATTCTGAGTTGGTGGCTATTTTGGGCAATTTTGTAAATCGTGCCTTTGTGTTGATCGATAAGAATTTTGAGGGTATTGTACCTGAAAAAGCGGCTGGAACAGGTTTGGAGGCTGATGTTATCGCTGCTTTGGCAGAGATACCTGCTAAATTAGACCAGGCTTTAGATACGTATAAATTCCGTGATGCCTTGGTGTATGCGATGGAGATTGCACGTATTGGAAATAAGTATTTGGCCGATGCGGAACCTTGGAAGATTATTAAGGAAGATCGCGCCAAAGCAGGTACGGTTTTGAATTATGCGGTACAATTAGTGGCACATGCGTCTCTAGCGCTTGAACCGTTTATTCCTTTTACAGCTTCTCGTCTTCGGACAGCTCTTGGGTTAGCGGATGCCGACTGGTCAGCGATCGGAAATTTTGAATTGATTCCCGCGGGTCAAAAACTAGCCAATCCAGGTTTGCTCTTCGAGAAACTAGAGGATGATGTCATTCAGGCACAAGTAGACAAATTAAAAGCGACAAAAGCACAGATGGAATTGGCAAGTAAGCAGGTTGCGCCAATCAAGGAAACGATTGATTTTGATTCATTTGCGAAGATGGATATGCGTATCGGTCAAATCACAGCAGCTGAAAAAGTGGAGAAAAGTAAAAAATTATTGAAGTTGACCGTCAACGATGGCCTCAAAGACCGCTCGATTTTAAGTGGAATTGCAGAGCATTTTGAACCGGATGCGATTATTGGTAAGCAAGTGACTTTCTTAGCGAATTTAGCTCCTCGCAAGATTATGGGTCAAGAAAGTGAAGGGATGATTTTAATGGCAGAAGATGCAGATGGTAGTTTAGCCTTTGTTCAGCCGAGTAAATCAGTTTGGAATGGGGCGAGTATCAGTTAAAATTGGATATTTCGTGTGTATAAAAATAAGGCCAGAAGAAACTTCTGGCCTTATTTATTTAACCTCTAAACCTATTTAACTATGAAAATTTATACAAATATAGGTGTTTTCTTCAAATAATATGAGTTTAATGCAAAAAAATAAAAAAGGTGCCGTTAAAAACAGCACCTTTTTTGATTACCTCTAAACCTATTTAACTATGAAAACTACTTACAATCTAATTTTGAAATACAACTACTAAATCTTCATTTTGTTCAGAAATAGTGTTTAAATCTGCTTCAATTTTTGGTTCTGTACCTAAAACAGCCCAAATTGTGTTGATAGCTTTGGCTGATTTATTGATTTCTTTGATCCAATTTGACGTTTTTTCGCTTGTAGATGCTTGGTTTACAATAGACTTAACTGTTTCGTTAAACAAAGCTTGTTCAGCTTTGGTTGCTTTTAGGTAAGCCGACTGGTTATTTTGATAATTCTCTAAAATTGAAATGGTCAAACTAGCTGTCGATGATGCACTTGCACCTGCGTAATCTTTTTTTATCAAATTCTGAATTACTTCAGATAGTGTTTCTTTTTTGATAGACAACCCTGTTGTCGATACATCTACTGTAGATGTTGTTCCGTTTGCTTTTGCCGCTGTTGCGATTAGGTTTAGTCCCACTAAAACACCAATCATTAAAATTTGCTTCTTCATAAGAATGTTATATTTATTGATTAAATCAACGATACAAAATTATTGCATTTTTTTAATATAACAAAACTTGATTTTGCACAATTTTTACAACAAAAATAGATTTAGATTCTATTTTTCAACTTAATTCAGAATATAATTAAAGTTTTATTAATTATTTCCAAATTAAATTTGGATTACAATTGTAAATCGTTTTAAAAATTCTAAATCAATAATTACGGAAAAATTCAAAGATTCTTTAAATAGTACAATCATTGGTTGTATTTGTTCATTGTTTGTTGGATACCTTCCAAGCAAAAACAATCAATGATGTCATTCGAGCGGTTTAGAATGAATGGGATAAGTCCAATTTCATCTTCGTTAAAGTTACTTAATACAAAATCTGCTTGTCGGCCTTTCGCAAAATCAGATCCAACACCCATCCTCAAACGGCCATATTCTTGGGTTTGCAAAACCCCCTCGATACTTTTGAGCCCATTATGTCCACCACTTGAACCTTTTGGTTTTAAACGTAGTGTCTCAAATGGTAATGCAATATCATCTGTCAAGATGAGTAAACGCTCTTTTTCTATTTTGAGTTGTTGGCACCAATAATTCACTGCCTTTCCGCTCAAGTTCATAAACGTACTTGGTTTCAGTAAGTAAATGGTATGTCCTTTTAGTTTGTAGGAGGCAATTGCTCCTAGGCGGTCTTGTTTGAAACTTACTTCCTTGGTTTTGGCTAAGTAATCCACCGCCATAAAACCAATATTGTGCCGAGTAAATAAATATTCGGGTCCGATGTTCCCGAGGCCAACGATCAAAAAGTTCATGTGATAGATTAATTTTGCTACAAATTACGTCCAAATTTTTTAGATCACCTCGAAGCATGTACCTTCGGGATGAAAAATTATTGCTATGAATAAGATTGCATGTATTACAGGAGCTAGCTCAGGTATCGGTTTAGCTACCGCGCAGGTATTGGCTAACGAAGGTTTCAAATTAGTTCTTTGTGGCAGACGAAAAGAGGCTTTGCTTCAGTTGCAGGCGGATTTGCCGGTTGATTCCTATGTGCTGACATTTGATGTTAGTGTCTTAACTGAAGTTGAAACAGCCTTTTCATCATTGCCAGAAGCCTGGAAGTCGATCGATGTGTTAGTTAATAATGCAGGCAATGCACATGGGTTAGGTCCCATTCAGTCAGGGGATGTCGCAGATTGGGATGCCATGATGCACATGAATGTAGATGGATTGTTATATGTATCGCGTGCTGTGATTCCGCAGATGATTGAACGGAAAACAGGTCACATCATTAACCTTTCTTCCATTGCAGGAAAACAGGTTTATCCAAACGGGAATGTCTATTGTGCTTCGAAAGCAGCGGTAGAAGCTCTTTCGCAAGGCATGCGCCAAGACTTAAATGTACATGGAATCAAAGTCTCCAATATTGCTCCAGGTGCAGTTAATACAGGATTTTCTCAGGTACGATTTAAAGGTGATCAAGCCAAAGCGGATGCAGTATATGCAGGTTTTGAGCCTTTAGTGGCCCAAGATGTGGCTGATTTGATTCGATATATGGTCATGGCACCCGCACATGTGAACATTGCGGATGTAACTATTTTGCCAACAGCCCAAGCTTCGGCAACACAAATCAATCGAATTTAGAGATTTCTCTGACGAACGGTTTCGTAAATGATTACACCGGCGGCAACGGATACGTTCAGTGATCCGACTTGTCCACTTTGTGGAATAACGGCCAAATCATCTGATTTCCGGATGATTTCATCTGAAATTCCATCTTCCTCAGAACCCATGACAATGGCCGTAGGCCCAGTATAATCTACGCTATACATGGAGTTTTTACCTTTTTCAGTACAAGCCACGACGCGCAATCCTGAGTTTTGTAAGAAGTCAACAGTTTGTAATAAACTGTCTTCCCGACAAACTGGAATGAAGTTTAAAGCGCCCGATGAGGTTTTCATCGCATCTGCATTGATTTGAGCAGCCCCTTTAGACGGAATCACAATCGCATGTACACCTGCACATTCAGCGGTACGCGCAATCGCGCCAAAATTCCGAACATCCGTAATGCGATCTAGGATCAAAACCAAAGGGATTTGACCTTTCTCGAAGGTATCTGCAATCACATTTTCCAGTTTGGCATAATGAATTGCCGAAACGAAGGCAATGGCTCCTTGGTGATTTTTACGCGTGATGCGATTTAATTTTTCCAAAGGAACCTTCTGAACTTGAATGCCTTTTTCGTGCGCTAAATCAAGAATTTCCGTGTGTCCTAACTCGCGTTGAACTAATAAACGATCGATCTCCTTACCAGAACGCAGGGTTTCTAGTACGGATTGAATACCAAAGACAATCTCTTTATTCTCCGTTTTTGGAGTTGTGAAATGTCTAAATGGTTTTCGGAATGGGGGTCTTGATTCGTTTTCTTCTGACACGGTATTGGCTGAAATGTGGGGCAAAGGTCGGCATTTTTTTTCAAACCATTTGTCTGAAGGTCAAATTTACCCTGGGTACATGTACTTTCAAAGACTTAGGTAAGGCATGAAGCCAATGCTGCTGGGTTTCTCCTTGCATCACTAATAAACTGCCTGGATGTAGTGGAATGCGTACTTTTTGACCAGTTTGGCGGTGTTTGAAATCAAAATTGCGGCTCGCTCCCAAGCTGATTGATGCGATGCAACTATTCGGTTGGATACTTTTTTCATCGTCGGCATGCCAGCCCATTCCATCCGCTCCATCGTGGTAGTAATTCAGCAAACAACCGTTAAATGTAAGGTTTAGTTGCTTTTCGATGCGGTTTTTGAGTTCGAGTAGCTCATCCGTCCATGGATTGACAAATTTGGCAGAGCCGGAATACGTATAGCGCCGTTGGCCATCCGCAAACCAAGCCATTTTTCTGCGCATGGGAATCGTTTTGCCAAATAAATGCACGACGTCAGATTCCCAAGGGATGGATTCTTCGAATATACGTTGAAAATGATTGGCTTCCGAAATGCTTAAAAATGTCGGATAATAATGAACCGTTCCATCCAATGGGAGGTAATTCTGGGATTCCGGTGTGGAGAAAAGCGAAAGCATGTTCCAAATTACCTAATCTTAGGTAAAAACTTTACCTTTGTGCTCAAATTTAGCATACAATGTATAAAACGACTGAAATTGCCTCTTCTGATATTCCTTCAGATAATCCTGTTCACCAGCGCTTATTGTTTCCTTATATGCATGTAAGCCAGTTGGTTTCCGGAAATGTATTGGAAATTGGTTGTGGTACAGGTCGGGGCGTAGGCGTATTAGCGGATAAAGTTTCTGCTTATACGGGTGTGGATAAGAATACCGAATTAATGAATTCGCTTTCGGCACAATATCCGAATTTCACGTTCATTGATATGTTCTTGCCACCTTTGCAAGATTTGCCTTCGAATCACTTTGATTATGTGATTACTTTTCAGGTGATTGAACACATTGAAAATGACGATTTCTTTCTGGCAGAGGCGGCACGCGTATTGAAACCGGGTGGTAAATTATATTTGACAACGGTCAATCGTTTGTTTTCTTTGACACGTAATCCATGGCATGTTCGCGAATATGTTTCTGCTGAATTGAGTGGTTTAATGTCCAAGCATTTCAGTCAAGTAATCACAGAGGGGGTACATGGTAACGGAAAAGTGATGGATTACTATGAAGAAAATAAGAAATCGGTGGCTAAAATCACGCGCTTTGATCTATTCAATTTGCAATATAAACTACCACGTACGTGGCTTCAAGTTCCGTATGATATTGCGAATCGCTTGAGCCGTTTGGCAATTTCAAAATCAAGTAATCAACTCGTGAATTCCATTCAAGTGGATGATTATTATTTGAGTGACCAACCTGCTGCATCACTAGATTTCTTTTTCACAGGTATCAAATAATGGAATTCATCGATTCTGCCATTGAGGAATATTCACGCATTTTTTCAGGTGAACCGTCTGCCTTATTGAAGGAATTAGACCGAGAAACCCATGCGATGATTTTGCAACCTCGAATGCTCTCTGGGCATTTGCAAGGCAGATTTTTATCGTTTTTCGCGAAGGTTTGTCGGCCTACTACCATCCTCGAAATAGGCACCTTTACCGGTTATTCTGCCTTATGTTTAGCGGAGGGTCTCAGTATAGATGGGCGGTTGATTACGATAGACATCAACGAAGAGTTGGAAACCTTTACACGTTCATTCTTTGATCGTTCGGAATATAAACATCAAATCGATTACCGCATTGCGGATGCCAAAGACGAGTTGACGAAGATCGACGGGCCGTTTGATTTGGTTTTTATAGATGCCGACAAGCGTAATTATGCGCTGTATTATGATTTGATCATCGACAAGATGAGCCCTGGTGGGGTTATTTTGGTTGATAATGTCTTGTGGAGTGGTAAGATTGTAGATGAACAAGCGCGCGATAAATCGACGCAAGCCTTGCGTGATTTTAATCAAAAGTGTTTGGATGATCCGCGCGTCGACAAGATGTTATTGCCGCTTCGTGATGGTTTGTATATGTTACGCGTCCGTTAAGGTTTTACCTTGATTTTTTGTCCTACTTGAATCGTAGGCACTTTTCCTAGTCCATTCCAAAGTATCAAATCATCTACACTAACTTGGTAGATTTTCGAAATACGAAATAGTGTTTCACCTGCTTTCACTTCGTGGAATGCAGCCTGGGTGTTTGTTTTTTCTACTTCGACTATGGGTGCTTTCTCGACAACCTGTGTTTGCTCGATGATTTTTTCAGCTTCTTTTTTATCTGATTTAATTACGATTTCTCGCGAATCTGCTGGATCGATGTAAAATGATTTTTTAGGCTCGATGGTTTCGATTTTACGTGTTTCTTCCACGACAACTACAGGCGCTTGGGTAACAGTTTTTTCGACAACCGGTGCATTTTTACTCTTCTCGTCTAATTTTTGAGCGATGATCTCGAGCATCGGAATGCGGCGATTTACTTTGATTTTTTGGCCAATTTGAATGACTGCATTTTGATCGATTCCATTCAACTTAAGCAATTCACCCAATTTCATCTCATACTTGGTCGCGATTGAACTTAGATTATCTCCTTCGGTGACCACGTGATTACGAATTTCAAATTGGTCACTTAAGATTTGCTGATTCTTAGCACGTTTACTTTTTGACGGACTCGGTGCATATAGTTTCGTGGAATCGACTGAGGCGGTCAGCACCAAATCTTGCGGAGGAGTCTCTGAAAGGTATGTTTTTACATCGGATGGATGATACAGCGTATATGCCTTATCGTCCGGAACAAAATCCTTTAAAATCCAGGCATTGTAGCGTTTTAAATCATCGTAACTTACCTTAAGTTCATCCGATAGATCGTATAGATTTTTCCCTCGGGTATTCGAATAGGTGACCAAACTCGTGGAGTCGGCTTTCGGTAAGGTGTTTAATTGATCCGCCCAGAAATGCTTGTAGGCAAGGAAACGAATCACATACCAATCAGTAGACGAATCCACTTCTATTTCTGTTTTATTTGCCCAATTAGCCGTATAAGGCAGTTTTTTGATGGTTCCGAGTCCAACTCTGTAGGAGAGAAGTGTACTCATCCAATTGTGAAGCACGCCATTATTACGGTTAAAATAATTGACTGCACCGCGGGTAGCTTCTAGGATATGGCGGCGTTCATCGATTTCATTGTCAACTTTTAGTCCCACATCTTTAGCGGTTTCCAATTTAAACTGCCAGTATCCTACGGCCGCTGATGTGGAAACAGCATTGGGGTTCAATGCACTTTCTTGAACGCATAAAAATTTGAAATCGTCCGGAACATTTCCTTGGGCTAAAATCGGTTCAATCACAGGAAAGTACAGGCGCATTTTGTTGACCAATGAGGCCACATATTTTTTATTTGCCCCGAGCATGGCAAATTCTTTATCAAAGATAGGTTTGGCAGATGCATGAATGGCTACACGAACATTTCCGATCGAAATGGTGTCAGGAACAAGGTTAGCAGCAAATAGGGGAGTGCTGATGCTGCATGCAAGCCAACAGATGAAGTGCTTCAATTTCATGTGTGCAAAAATACCAAATTAAAGTGATTTAACGGATAGTTTGGGTATTTATTGCTTTTTGTGGCATTCATGCGGAATATATTTACCTTTGTTTTTTAGCCCAAAGCATATGATTTTAATTGACGATACGGTTATTAGTGAAGATATTGCCGATGAGTATTTTGTGTGTGATTTGACAAAATGCAAAGGTGCGTGTTGCGTAGAGGGTGATTTGGGTGCTCCATTGGAGGAAGCAGAATTAGCGATTATTGATCGCATTCAAGATGAGATACGACCATTTTTGTCGGCAGACGGTATCGCCGAAATAGAAAAGCAAGGCACCTACATTCGTGAAGAAGACGGTGATTTTTCCACTCCAATCATCAAAGGTCGTGAATGCGTTTATGCCATTTATGACGAAAAAGGCTATTTGAAATGTGGCATCGAGCAGGCCTATTTTGCTGGGAAAACTGATTTTCGCAAGCCGATTTCCTGCCATTTATACCCAATTAGAATTCAAAAACTAGCTGAATATCAGGCTATTAACTACGAGCGCTGGACAATTTGTTCGGATGCTTGTTCGCATGGGAAAGAGTTAGGGGTTCCGGTGTATAAATTCTTAAAAGATCCACTGATTCGAAAGTTTGGCACCAAATGGTATGCTGAATTGGAGCGAGAAATTGACGAGCGCAAATTGGATTAATGGATAAAATCAATGCCTTTGATGCGATTTATCAGGTGGTTCGAGAAATACCTTCGGGTCGCGTCACGACCTATGGTGCGATTGCTGCTTATTTAGGTATGAAAGGGGGCGCTCGCATGGTGGGCTGGGCCATGAATGCGTCGCATACGCTAGCTGATATTCCTGCGCATCGGGTGGTTAATCGAAATGGTGTGTTAACGGGTAAGAATTTCTTTGGAGGAAATCGAATGGAAATGCTGTTGGCCGAAGAGGGCATTCGCGTCCAAGACGATCAAATCATCCATTTTAAGCAACATTTTTGGGATCCTTCGGCTGAATTAGCCTAGTCGATGCTGCGTAGGAACTTCTTTCCTCCTAAGGCTTTCATTTGTCTTTTGATTGCCTGCGTGCGTTTATTCACATAACCTGAAGGAGTTGCGACTGAAAACCGGATTGGGTTGGGTAGGCAAGCTGCGATGCGTGCCGCTTCGGTCGTACTTAATTCTTCGGCTGAATGTCCATAGTATTGCCGACTTGCTGCTTCAACGCCAAAAGTCATTTTCCCTGTTTCGGCAATATTTAAGTAAACTTCAATGATTCGTTTTTTGCCCCAGATGAGTTCGATCATCAAGGTAAAATAGGCTTCCAGGCCTTTGCGAAGGTAACTTCTTCCTTGCCACAGAAATACATTTTTTGCGACTTGTTGGGATATCGTACTCGCCCCTTTAATTCTTTTCCCCTTTAAATTATTGTTGACCGCACCCCACATCGCATCAAAATCAAATCCATGATGATCAGGAAATAATTGATCTTCAGAGGCGATTACTGCCAAAGCAGCATTTCGGTCCATTTGTCCATAAGGTGTCCACTGGCTTGAAATTTTCGAAGGTTCGCCGGCTTGGATCGCTTCGATTTTGCGTGCTGCCATGGTAGGCGTGAAGTAGACAGGCACAAATTTGAAAAGGACAACTGCAACGATTGTTGAGATCCAAACATAAAGTAAATAACGTCCAATGCGTCCTAGGACCCGATTAAATGTCCATCCAGACTTGGATGAATCAGTTGATTTGATGCGGCTAAATTTTGAACCACGCGTGCTGTTTCTGGGGGTATTAGATAAATCTACGCGTTTGGCCATGGACAAAGAATTGGGTTGGGTACGAAATTACGAAAGAAATGTGTAAGTCCGAAGGGAATAAGTCCGAAGTCCGAAGGGAAATAGTCCGGTGGGAGAGAGTCTGAAGTCCGATTGCATAGCGTCTATCGTCTAACGTCCAGCGTTTGACGTCTGACGTTTGATGAAGTCTAGTGTCTAGTGTCTAGCGTCCAATACAAATAGATCACTCGCTAATTTATCTGCGATCAATTTCCCATCACCAATTAATCGGATATGTCCATCAACCTGCTCTGCTAATCCTTCCTTAACCCAACGATCGAATTCTTTTGCTGGAAATGGACTGTTTGCCGCGGCAAATTTAGCCGCTAATCGATCGAGTGAAACACCCGCTTTGGTGCGGAATTTGGTCATCATTAACTCGTTTAATTGATTGGCTGGGCTAAGTATTTCTACTTCAGCCGGAATAATTCCTTGCGTTATTTGTTTCACATACGTGGCATTGTTGGCCACATTCCATTGCCGACTCACCTGATTGAAACTATGCGCAGCTGGTCCGATTCCCAAATAATTTTCTTGATTCCAGTATGAGGTATTGTGACGTGAAAAATGCCCATTTTTAGCAAAATTGGAGGTTTCATAGGCCTCAAACCCATGTTTTTCGAGTAAGACATGGGTATTTTCAAAGCACGTAGCCATGTGGGTTTCAGACACCTCGCTAAAGGTTCCTTGTTTCTTTTGATGACCAAATACCGTTTTGGGTTCTACGGTTAAACTGTACGCAGATATGTGATTAACGCCTGTTTGAACAGCTTGAAGGATATCATGTTCCAGATCTGCCAATGAATTATTGGGCAATCCATAAATTAAATCAATACTAATATTCGTTAGGCCTATTGCTTGCGCATCACGAATTGCTTGCATGGCTTGTTGGGCACTATGATTGCGATTCAAAAATGCCAAATTTTGATCCTGAAAGGATTGAATCCCAATACTCAATCGGTTTATTCCCAAGGTTTGAATCGATCCTAAATAAGCCGGGGTAAGATCTTCTGGATTAGCCTCAAGGGTTATTTCAGCATTGGGTTCGACATTAAAATAATTGCGAATCGTAAGCAAGATTTCAGCTAATTCAAGCGAACTAAGTACGGAAGGGGTTCCGCCGCCGAAATAGATTGTTTCAAGCGTTTGTCCATCCAAATATTCTTTTTGTAAAGCAATCTCCAGTTGAATGGCTTTCACCATGGCCTCTTTTCCTGCGAGACGCGTAGAGAAATGGAAGTCACAATAATGACATGCTTGATGACAAAAGGGTATGTGGAGGTAAAGATGCACCGTGTTTATGGTTCAAAAATCAAGACACTTAGCTCATCAGGATTTAACATCTCTATGGCCAATTGCTGCATTTTTTCGGCAGAAACTAAATCGATTTGCTCGAATATTTCTTCCAATGTTTCGATTTTTTCGCGGTCTAGGAGGCTTTTGGCCATCATCAACATGAAATTGAGGTTGCTTTCTTCCGCCATGGCCATTTGGCCTTTGAGCTGCGATTTAATTTTGCTCAAATTCGTAGGACTTAAACTGCGGTCCTTTAATTTGTCAAATTCTCGTTGAATTAGTTTGATGGATTTGTTCACCTGATTCGACTCGGTTCCAAAATATATGGCCCAAAATCCCGAATCCATGTACGAGGTGAAATTAGCCTCAATCGAATAAACCAAGCCATGGCGTTCCCGAACGGAAACGTTCAACAATGAATTCATGGATGGACCGCCCAATAAATTGATCAACATAAAAAATGCCAATCGGTCCGGATGCGCAATCGCGTAGGATTGTCGGCCTAATGCCACATGTGACTGGGTAATCCCTCTTTTGGTAATTCGCTCCGTCGGCACCATCGCCGAAGGAATGATGCGTTTCATTTGATGTTTTTTTGTTGGAATGTACCCTACATGTTTTTCCGCCCATCTAAAAGCTTTTTCATGACTTTGCTTCCCGATCGACGATATAACAATTCGGGATGTATCCATGTTACGCGCAATAAACGCACTTAAATCGGATTGTTTAAAGGATTGAACCGTTTCGGTCGTTCCTAAAATATTGATTCCCAGTGGGTGATTAGGAAATAATAATTCATCGAAATCGTCCTGAATTGCATCTTCTGGTGCTTCGTAATACATCGACATCTCCTCCAAAATCACACTTCGCTCCTTCTCTAATTCCTTTGCAGGAAAGGTCGAATGAAAGGTGATATCTGTGATTAGTTCGAGCGCCCGCTCAAAATAGGGGCTTAAAACGGAGGCATGAAAACAGATTTTCTCTTTGGTGGTATAGGCATTTAATTCTCCGCCGATGATCTCTAAGCGGTTGATAATCTGCATATTATTCTTCTTTTCGGTACCCTTGAATGCCAAATGCTCCCAAAAGTGCGCAAGTCCTTCCTCATTTTTCTCTTCATCTCGGCTGCCTATATCAAGCATAATCCCAAGATGCGAGATCTCAGTATGCATAACTTGGCGATGAACCAACGTGATCCCGTTGGGCAATGTTTTGATTTGAATGGAATTCATAAAGTGCTTCTTAGCGCAAAAGATCTCAAAATTAATTAATTTTATGGCCAATCGCTCATTTTTCTTGCATGTCGCAAAATTCCAACGTACTCATTATCCAAACAGCTTTCTTAGGCGATGCGGTGTTAGTTACGTCTTTATTGGAAAAAATCCGGCACGAATCTCCACAAACTAAGGTTCAATTACTTGTCAGGGCCGGTTTGGAGCCTATTTTTGAGGCATACCCCCATGAAAATCTGACCAAGGTTTGGGGCTATGATAAGTCGAAAAAACTAAAATCTTGGTTTTCGCTTCGGAAGCAATTAAGCAAAGAAAAATTTGATCAGGTGTTCGTGGTCCAACGATTCTTCGGGATGGGCTTATTGAGCGTTTCCTTGGGTGCTAAAAAGGTGACAGGGTTTCAGGAAAATCCAGTCTCGTTCTTATTTAATGAATCTGTTAAACATTGCTTTGGTCATGGGGTTCATGAAGTAGAACGAAACATTGATTTAGTTGAAAAATGGCTCGGAAAGCAGTTTTATGCACCATTTTTGTCGTCCACCCCTTCGTTGCCAACACCCTTGAAAGCAAAACAATACCTATGTATTTCACCTGGTTCCGTGTGGGAAACAAAGCGTTTACCGCTTCTAACGTGGATAGACTTTATTCAGCAATTGCCTAAGGATCAAGCTATTGTGCTCATGGGCGCGCCAAATGAAATGGAATTGTCGGCTAAAATCGCTCGTGCGTGCCCTCAGCATAAAATTCATAATCTAACGGGTACATTGGGATTGTTGGAGGCGATAGGGGTGTACCAACAAGCCGCTTTGGCATTTGTGAATGATTCAGGCCCATTGCATATTTGCTCTTCGGTGAATACGCCTACGGTGGCGGTATTTTGTTCAACGACACCTGATTTTGGATTTGGACCTTTGGCTACCTGGAATCGGGTTATTGAATCAAACGAAAGTTTAACCTGTAAACCTTGTGGATCGCATGGGAAAAAGAGCTGTCCTTTAGGCCATTATGCTTGTGGCCATGGCATTCAAGTAAATCAATTACAGGAAGCTTATTCTGATTTTTTAAGCGCGCGAAGCGAGTAGGTAAAGTACCGCCATACGCACGGCAACTCCATTTTCTACTTGATCGAGTATGATTGAATGTGGCGAATCTGCCGCATCGGAACTTAATTCCACCCCGCGATTGATTGGGCCTGGGTGCATTAAGACAATTTCTTTGGGTAATTCTTCCAACATTTGGCGTGTTATGCCAAAGAATTGGGAGTATTCACGCAGACTTGGGAAGTATTTGATTTGTTGGCGCTCCAACTGTATTCTGAGCACATTCGCCGCGTCGCACCATTGTAACGTACTTTTCACATCGTGCGAAACCTCGACCCCTAAAGATTGAATGTGTTTCGGAATTAGGGTACTTGGTCCGCAAAGACGGACATTCGCGCCTTGTTTTTTCAGCGCATATATGTTCGAAAGGGCTACTCGTGAGTGCAGAATATCACCGATAATCGCGATGTTTTTTCCGTCTAGGTCACCGAGCTTTTCGCGGAGCGAGTAGGTATCTAATAAAGCTTGCGTCGGATGCTCGTGCGTTCCGTCTCCCGCATTGATGATATTCGCTTTGATGTGTTTGGCTAAATAATGTGGCGCACCGGGACTTGCGTGGCGCATCACGATCATGTCGACCTTCATAGCCAAAATATTATTGACCGTATCGAGTAAGGTTTCCCCTTTCTTAACGGAGCTTCCGGAGGCTGAGAAATTGATGGTATCTGCTGATAGGCGTTTTTCGGCTAATTCGAAGGAGAGTCTGGTGCGGGTAGAGTTTTCAAAAAATACATTGGCAATGGTAACGTCACGTAAGGAAGGAACTTTTTTAATCGGTCGGTTAAGAACTTCTTTAAATTCTTTGGCCGTTTTAACGATTAAGTGGATAGACGCTTCGTCCAAATCCTTGATCCCTAATAAGTGTGGCGATTTCAACATATTTTTATTGGGTAATTAACCAAATTTTATCTGCTTCGTGGCCTTGTTCTTGCCATTCAACGAGCACTTTTTCCGTAGGCAGCGTGTTGACTGCTTTACCTACATAGTCTGCGTTAATCGGCAGGTCTCGATTATAAATACGGTCGATTAGTACACAAAGCTCCACTTTTGTGGGTCTTCCAAAGGAATTCATTGCATCCAACGCTGCACGAACCATGCGGCCAGTGGCGAGTACGTCGTCAACTAAAATGACACGTTTATTTTCGATTAAGAAGGAAATGTCCGTTGAATTAGGTGCGATTGTATCGCGTCTACGGTAGTCGTCACGGAAGAAGGTGGCGTCTAATTTACCTACTTGAAATGTCTGGTTGAGTTGTTTGCCAAGTTCCTTGGCGATGCGTTCTGCGAAGTAGATCCCACGTGGTTGTAGGCCTAGAATAACAGTTTCAACATCTTTGATTTGATTCTCAATGAGCTCTTGGCATAACCTGGATATGGTTATTTCCAATAGTGGGCTTGATAAAATCAGCTTGCGAGTCATTGGGACAAAGGTATGAAAATTAATTAAATATCACTTCGTTCGGGTCAAATAGGGGTAAAATTTGGTCTTTGTCTGAAACATTTGGGTTATCGATTCCCCATGAAATTTGTAAGCTTGGGTCATTCCAACGAAGCCCTGATTCGGCTTCTTTATTCCAAAATTCAGTGCATTTATAGACAAAAATTGTTTCTTCTAAGGCGACGAATCCGTGCGCAAAGCCGACAGGTACATAGAGCATATTGCCTTGATCCGCGTCGAGAATGAAGGAAGCATGTTGGCCGAAGGTAGGTGAACTTTTGCGCAGGTCCACAATAACGTCTTTTACTTTTCCGGTCATGCAGCGCACTAATTTTCCTTGTGCATGGGGATCTTTTTGGAAATGAAGTCCACGCAAAACACCTGCTGTCGAAAAGGAGAAGTTATCCTGAACAAAATCTTCGGTTATTCCATTGGCAGCAAAACGCTTCTGATTATATGACTCGTAAAAGAAGCCGCGATCATCGTGAAATTTAGTGGGTATACACTCAATTACGCCTGCGAATGGGTGGTTGATAAATTGCATAGAATTAAAATTCCTTAAGTTTGATAATGGCAAGGAAAGCCTTTAATTTGCGCCAAAATTATCGATATTTACTCAGTAAACCAATTCCTATTTCTCAATTCCGTATGAATTCACAGCAATTAGTTAATCAAATTGAGCGCAAGCGATCTTTTTTGTGTGTGGGTTTGGATACGGACCCCCGCTTAATCCCATCTAAATTTAAGCAAGAAGCTGATCCTGTGTTTGCATTCAATCAAGCGGTGATAGACGCAACGGCTGATTATGCGGTGGCGTATAAACCCAATATTGCCTTTTATGAGGCATTGGGACCGAAGGGCTGGGAAAGTTTACAAAAAACGATGGAATATATTCCCTCGGATATTTTTACGATTGCAGATGCGAAACGTGGGGACATTGGGAATACAGCATATATGTATGCGCAAACGTTTTTTGACCCCGCTTCGAGTGGATTGAATTTTGATTCGATTACCGTTGCCCCCTACATGGGGCATGATTCGGTGGAGCCTTTTCTTCGTTTTGAGGACAAATGGGTTATTTTATTAGCCTTGACTTCGAATCCGGGTAGCCATGATTTCCAAATGACTAAGTCAGAAGATTACACTCCCCTCTATGAGCGTGTGATGCGTTTGGCACAAACTTGGGCATCGCCGGAGGAATTGATGTTTGTGATTGGGGCGACGCGGGTTGATTTTTTACAAAAGGTACGTGAAATAGCACCAGATAATTTCTTTTTAGTGCCAGGTGTAGGTGCGCAGGGGGGGAGTTTGGAAGATGTGTCTCGCTATGCGATGAATTCGCGCGTAGGTTTATTGGTTAATTCTTCACGCGGAATAATTTACGCGGGCGATAATCCTGCGGTGGATGCGAAGCGCGAAGCCCACAAATTGCAGGAAGAAATGTCAATGTATTTAGACGCATATTATATCAAATAACATGGAATTAGGAATCGGAACCCCAGCCTTATTGTTTTCAACTGTTTCGTTATTGATGATCGCTTTCACGAATCGATTCATGTCGATGGCTTCGCTGATTCGTGGTTTGCATGAAAAGTTCCAACAAAACCCAGATGACTCTATATTAAAGCAAATTCAGAATCTTCGTTTGCGCATGAAATTGATTCAAAACATGCAGATTATTGCGATTGTGAGCCTAATTCTGAGTGTTATTTGCATGATTTTCATCTTCTTTGAAATGCAAATGGTTTCTCATTGGTTCTTTGGGACCGCCTTAGTGGGTATGTGTGCCGCACTTATTCTCAGTGCCTGGGAGATTACGATATCTACGAAGGCACTGGAAGTGGAGCTTTCCGACATGGAAGATATCTTAGCCAAAAAACATTAATTATTCGAATAGTATAAATTTTCCCGCTAATATTTCAAAAATAGAAATATAGTATTATTTTTGTGTACAATTTTGATTTGAAACAGCGGTTTAGCCGTTTAATCATAAAAATACTACTTAGGCGGATTGAATAAAGGCTCGGAATTTTTCTGAGTCTTTATTGTTTCCGCCTCATTCATATTAGGCTTTCAAGATCATGCATGAAAGTGGAGGAAGGTTAAGGGCGATGGAGAATGCTTTTCCGTGCCAACCGTATTCTTCGGTCATTGCGGCACCCTTCGTAGGGTAGTCGGAGCCACCAAATGCACCATTATCTGAGTTAAAGACTACTTTCCAGACTCCCGGCAGAGGAACACCGATGCGGTAATCTTCGCGCGGTGCAGGTGTTAGGTTAAGGATAACGATGAGTTGTTGTTTCGCAGTTTCGCCTTTACGAACAAAACTGATGACTGAATTTCCTTGATCGTTTGATTCTAACCATTCAAAAGTTTCGTGCGAGAATTGCTTGGCGTGCAAAGCTGGTTCTTCCCGGTATAAGGTATTCAAGGCCTTCATAGTTTCTTGCATGCCTTTATGCGGCGCATAATCTGTTAAATGCCAGTCTAAGCTCACACTGTGATTCCATTCTGCTCTTTGGGCAAATTCTCCTCCTTGGAAAATTAATTTGGTTCCCGGGTGGGTAAACTGCTCGGAGAACAGGAGGCGTAAATTGGCAAATTGCTGCCATTCATCTCCCGGCATTTTATTGATAAGCGAGTTTTTCCCATATACCACTTCGTCGTGGGAGAGGGGTAAGCAGAAATTCTCCGTAAATGCATAGATCAACGAGAATGTCAGGTCATTTAGGTGATGCTGGCGATGAATCGGATCTTTTTGGAAGAAGCGCAGGGTGTCGTTCATCCAGCCCATCATCCATTTTTGGCCAAAACCTAAACCGCCCATGAATACGGGTTTGGTCACGCCTGGAAAGCTAGTGGATTCTTCGGCGATGATTTGGATATCAGGAAATTCACCGTACATGTGTACGTTAAGGTCTTGTAAGAACGAGATGGTGTCTAGGTTATGGTTGCCGCCAAACTCATTGGGTTCCCATTCGCCATCATTTCGTGAGTAATCAAGGTATAGCATCGATGCTACGGCATCTACGCGTAGTCCGTCAATGTGGTAGCGATCTAGCCAAAAAGCTGCATTCGATAATAGGAAGCTGCGTACCTCGGTCCGGCCGTAATCGAAGATATAGGATTTCCAATCTGGGTGATATCCTTTTTTTGGATTTGGATGTTCGTAGATAGGCGTGCCGTCAAAGTCTTTTAAGCCGTGTGCATCGCCTGGAAAGTGGGAGGGAACCCAGTCTAAAATGACTCCAATTCCTGCTTGGTGGAATGCTTCAACGAGTTGCATGAACCCTTGTGGGTCACCGAAACGTGACGTTGGCGCAAAATATCCCGTAATTTGATACCCCCAAGATGGGTCATATGGGTATTCCATGACCGGCATAAATTCCACGTGGGTGAAATTCATTTCTTTGACATAGTCGACTAATTTGACCGCAAAGTCGGCATAGCTCAAAAACTCATTATCCAATGTTTTTTGCCATGACCCCAAGTGTACCTCATAAATAGACATGGGGGCGTTCAACGCATTTTTGGTGTTGCGTGATTGCATCCATGGGGAATCGTTCCATTCCTTGTAGGTATTCCAAACGATGGAGGCAGTTTTGGGAGGGGTTTCGCAGTAAAGACCCATGGGGTCTAATTTCTCTAGATATTCGCCGGAGCGTGCTTGGATGCCGTATTTATAGGTTTCACCGGTACGAACACCCGGAATAAATCCTTCCCAGATTCCGGAGGCATCCCATCTGCGCATGAGTGGGTGTGAAAATTTATCCCAAAAGTTGAAATTTCCGATGACCTGGACAGATTCAGCGTTAGGTGCCCAAACGGCAAAGAAGGTTCCTATTTCTCCTTCGTGTTCGATTTCGAAGGCCCCCAGTTTTTCGTAAAGCCGTGTATGCTTGCCATTTAGGAATAAAGCAACATCAAAATCGGTCAAGCGGGAATACGGTTTTACGTTGGCCATAATGGGTTCAGTTTCAATGATAAGGCTAAAATAGCGAAATTTAATTACAAAAAAATACGCTTTTTTTGAAGTCGTAGTTTGGATTTAAAAGGGAAAACTCTACCTTTGTGCCACCAAAATAAATAATGGTCCGTTCGTCTAGGGGTTAGGACACGTCCCTTTCACGGATGAAACACGGGTTCGATTCCCGTACGGACTACATTAGCTTTAGCTAATGGCCTGCAGCTCAGCCAGTTGCAGGCTTTTTTGTTTTTAAGGTATAGAAATAGGTAAAGATTCTATTGCTTATCTTAACTAAATGAACATTTCTGCTCATTGAGTTCTTTTTTGTTAGAATACTCAAATTTATAATGTGTGATCACGTACTGGCCCATACACAATCAGTAATATATTACATATTTTGCTCCTGATTCAATCTTTGCTTCCTATAATAAATATATAGCATTAAGACCTTTAGATAAAAACTATTTCAGTTCTAATGTCTTCTTGGTTAAATTTATTGAAGTCAAATTTTAATGGAATATTCTTTAAGGGATCCTGAAAAGATAAATTTATTTAATAAAACAGAATGAAAATAATTTTTTTCTTAATTACTAGCCTTCTGTTGATTTCGATTTTTACTCAAAATTTATTTGCGGAATTACAAACAGAAAGTCATTTTACTAAAAATCAATCGAACATAAAGTCACAAGTTAAACAACTCAAAACGGATACGTTATTAGTTAAAACTAAACTTAGAGAGTTTATAACAATTGGGTACTTATTCAAACCAAATACTTTTGCCCTAAATTTTCCCAATCCATATATTTTTGCATTAACTGGAGGTTATACTAAGGAAAAATATGGACTTTATGTAAGGTCAAAGTTTTCATTAAACATGCCAGAAAGTAAGCCTATTGTTGGAGTTCTAAATCCCCTTATGATAGTAAGTGATTTAATCCCCAAAGGCAATTTAAAAGTTAACAATATACTATTACCTAATCTAACAATAACTACTGGAATTATGGGAAAGGTTTTTAATGATTTCTATTTGTATTTTGGTGGGGGCTTGGGAAATTTTACACTATACAATGAATACGGTAGTTTAAATAATACTCCAGTTCTGGTACGTAATAACAAACCATCAATTGATAACTTTACTTATGATGTTCCTGTTACAGAAAATTATTATAAAACTTCAACGAGTGAAACTAGGCTTGAATTAGAGCTAGGAGCTCATTATTTTTATAAGAAAATTAATATCAATTTTTCTAATAATTATGTTTCGGGAGGTTCAGGTCAAAGTAGTTATTCTGTAGGAATTGGGTATAATTTTTAACTAATTATTTATTGTTTTATCATTTAGATATTATGCTCAACCAAATTAAATTTAGGTTTAAACTATGAGGCTAGTCTACATCTTGACATTAATATCTTTGGTTTCATTCTCTTGTACCAAAGAAATCATTCAACAAAAATTATCTGTTAACGTATCTCCAATAAATGGAGGAAGCGTTACACCCCCATCAAATTCATATGAAAAGGGTCAGTCTTTACAAATGCTTGCTACGCCAGCAGGAGAATACTTATTCAAGGAGTGGGAGGGAGATTTAAGAGGAATTTCAAATCCAGCAACTTTGGTAATGGATAAGGACAAGGTAATTACTGGAACATTCGAGAAACGTCAATATCCATTAAATCTTACGATTGAAGGTAGTGGTAGTGTAAAAGAGGAAGTAATAGCTCTTGTAACACAATCTCAATATCCATCAGGAACAACAGTTCGATTAACCCCTAAGCCTGTGGAAGGTTGGGCTTTTAGTGGATGGTCAGGTGATTTAACCAAACAAGATAGTATTATTGATATAAAAATTGACAAACCAATTTCCTTAAAAGCATCTTTTATTGAAAAAAAGATTTATTATAATTTGTCGGTTGTCAATGTTAAGGGAGGGCGTATGTCTGTTGAAAGTGGACAGTATCTAAAAGGTACAAAACTTCAAGTTACTGCAATTGCTGACCCCAATTATCATTATTTAGGCATTGATGGTAAGATAGGTATTGAAAAAACATTTGAGATAATTATAGATGGAAACAAAACAATTACACCAAAGTTTCAAATAAAACACGATGGTGTAAAGAAACGGAATAACTATTTTTTTAATGAGACAGAACTAGATTTTCACGCTTCCGAAAATTTTATTGTTTGGTGGGATAAGGACTTTGATTACGTAAAGTATTCATTGGTTTTATTAAAAGAATTGGAAAATCTTAAATCTATTTGTAAAGGTTTTGGTTGGCAAGATCCCTATTCAAGAAAAATCACAGGGTTAAATGGTGGAAATCATTTAATGTCTGTTTACTTGTACACGAATGATGAAAAATCTGATATTATCTGGACAAGTGGAAAAGCAAGATGCTGTGGAACAGGTGGAAATGAGCTAGAAGGGATGCCTTATACAGGTTTTTATAAACAACAATTTCAAGAAAATACAGATGGTTCAACATATTTAGAAGTGGGATCAAAAATGCTTCTTTACCATGAGGGTTTTCACATGATGCAATTTAGTACACCTAAAACCACTAATGGAAAAGACGTTTTTCCTTATGCTTCTGATTCCTCTTGGTTTACTGAATCATCAGCAAGGTGGATTGAAAGGACATTTGGAATCCAAAATTGGAATGGAGACTTTTATTCTAAGTATAATTCATTGTGTACACAATATTTACAACCTCAGGTAAGTTTATGGAGGCATTGGAATGCAAAAAGTTGGAGCCATGGTATGAATGGCTATGAAAAAGGAGAATTATTTAGATTTATAATTCAGGAGGGATATGCATCAAATTCCTTTTTATTTGATATGTCATACTCTAAGTCAAGTTTATTGCCACAAGAATATTTATTTAATTTTTTCAAAAATTTCCAAGAAATCTATGGTCAATATGCATCGCGTTTTACAAGTGGTATAATGTATTCGGACATAGAATTTGAGGCAGCAAAAAACTCAATAAAATGGTGGCTAGAAAACTCGTGTAAAGTAAATGTTAATTGTGACGAAAAAACGGGTAAGCCATTCAATAACCAATTTGTTGCAGAAGTAAATCAACTCGGCACAAATGGATATGTGACACCAATTGAAAAAAATGAAGCATGGTCGTGGTCAGTCGTCAAAATAAGAACATCGTTAGATCAAAAATTTCAAATTGATTTTAAGCCAGATCAAACTGGAAATGAACGGACACTTTCCAATTTTACAATTTATCTTGCAAATAGGGAATACAAACTAATTCAAAAGGTTAATTTTAATGGTCAAATTACTATTAAACCTAATTTAGATTATTATTTAGTAATGGTAAATACACCACAAAGATTTGAAGGATGGGAAACTTTTGATTATAAACTAAAGGTTAGTCCAATAAATTAAGTCAAAAATAGAATTTGATTCCAAAATTTTCAAATACCCAAAATTTTCTACATACCCCCACTCACAAGGTACTTCATACAGCAACCCCTCCCAAGACTTGGGCAGGCGGGTGTCTCCCCCTGGGTCAATTCTGGCCTAGCATTTAATCATTTTAAACATTTAACGCTATGGTAATTGTATCAGATTACATGGAAAAGGTCAACTCGACGAGTGGCCAAACATTTGTTCTTCTTGAACTATCAGGAGGACTAGAGCTTGTTCAATCCCAGAACACTGGGAACTTTTACGCCACCTCACGAAAGTGTCGCATACCTTCAACATTTAATGTGGAAGTCGCCAAAAGGATGATTGGCTCACAAATTGAAGGAGAAATTGTTCGTATTGAGGTTCCAGCTTATGAGTACACAAATCCCAACACAGGAGAAATCTTGACATTAGCTCATTCGTATGCCTACAGACCCAAGGGTAGCCTTGAGTTATTAGGTGAATCGCAGATTGAAATCGTTAAGGAAGGAAATAACCAACTTAATTATCAAACTGCTTAAGGGCTAATCAATTTAATTATTCGCTTTGAGGGGCACGGAGAAATCTGTGCCCTTTTTTCATTTATTCAAAACATATATGTTATGGAATTACAGACTGCCCAACGAAAAAGGGCTAAAATCAAAATGGCTATACAGGGTCACAGTGGTAGTGGTAAGACATATTCTGCCATGCTTGTTGCTCACGGATTATCTCAATCTTGGGAAAAGGTGGCTGTTATAGATACAGAGAATGAATCATCTCATCTATACGCTCATTTAGGAGGTTACAAGGTGCTAGGTATCTCAGCACCATTTGAACCAGAGAAGTACATAGAAGCCATTGATTTCTGTGTGGCATCAGGTATTGAGGTGGTTATCATCGATTCAATCACTCACGAGTGGGAATGCTTGCTTGATTACCACGGTTCACTATCAGGTAACTCATTTACCAACTGGAACAAGGTAACACCGCGGCACAATGCTTTTGTTCAGAAGATCCTGCAAGCACCAGTTCACATCATTGCAACGGTGAGAACCAAACAGGACTACGTGCTAACAGAGAAGAATGGCAAAACCATTCCTGAAAAGGTCGGGCTTAAATCTGTGCAGCGAGATGGATTAGATTACGAGTTTACGCTCGTCTTTGATCTAGACAACAAGAATCTTGCACACGCTAGTAAGGATCGTACAGGATTGTTCTTTGGTAAACCTGAACATCGATTATCTGCCACCACGGGAAACATCATCTCCAAATGGTGCATGGAGGAATTAGAACCTCAAATCGAGTATGTAAAGGATAGAATCAAT
The DNA here is from genome assembly GCA_964618445.1 of uncultured Aquirufa sp. Lineage (GTDB taxonomy): Bacteria > Bacteroidota > Bacteroidia > Cytophagales > Spirosomataceae > Aquirufa. The sequence goes on from CAZUAZ010000002.1 coordinate 56,869, forward strand.
AACGCTTCTACCATCACCGAATTACTGGGACTATATAATCAATACACCCAGTTTAATGACCTGCTATTGCCTTATTATGAGAAGAGAAAGCAAGAGCTAAGACAAGCTAAAAATCGTGCCTTACAAGGCAATCTAAACCCCATTCCAAATGAACAACCAACTAACAGTTAATCCACCCGTGGAGGTGGAAGAATATGCTTCTTATATCGAAATAGAGGAGCAAGAGATCGTTTCTAGTAGTTCTGCTTTTATCGGTGCGAATACCATAGAAGTCAATCTACAGGAGATTCAAAGACAGCACATCATACCTGTGTTTAGTAAAGACAATGAACCCTTGATTAGTCACGGGGATTTCATTCAGACCACCTACGATGTGATTAACCATTGCTTCAAGGGAGAGGATATTCTTTCTCCCAGCATTCGTGTCTCGCATCCAATCAAGGGAAGAACACCAGAGGCGCGCTACAAACCAGCTAATCAGCTTGAAGATCACGAAAAGACCATCTATTACGAGAGGGCAATGTTTGTTTTCGAGATACCTAGCATACAAAGAACCATTGATGGGCAGACGCTAAGTCTAACCATAGGTGGAGTTAAGTGCTACGGGGATGATAAGCTAAATAACAAGAAAGGATCTTCGGAGCATTTCAAGATCTTCATTGGGTTCTCAGTAAAGGTGTGCAGTAACCTTTGTGTTTGGTCAGACGGCGCACAAGTAAAACTCGTAGTTAGAAGCCAAGGAGAACTTATGGATGCGATTATGTCGATGATCAGCATATATAATCCAGATCAACACCTTAGGGCGATGCAGCGATTAACAGAGTATAACCTCACTGAAGCTCAATTTGCTCAGGTGTTAGGTCGCGCGCGCTTGTACAACTATCTGCCAAATGACATCAAGAAAGCAATACGTCCTCTCTTATTCACAGATACGCAGCTAGGTTCTGTTGCCAAGGATTACTTCCAAGACAAGAGCTTCTGTCGCAATAAGAACGGGGATATTAACCTTTGGAGGATGTACAATCTGTTTACGGGTGCGAACAAGTCAAGTTACGTGGATAACTTCCTAGAACGAAGCATTAATGCATTTGAGTTCACACATCAGTTGCAAACAGGTCTCTCGGGTAGCGGTAACTGGTACTTGAATTGAGGATATGAAGAAACAGAAAGTCGAGTTTCTCCATCCCAATGTATTGCTAGTAATTACGCCCAAGGGAGTTATCCTTGAATTGTACACGCCAATACGCGCTGAAGTCATTCGCGAGATTGGGAATCTTCCCAAAGGTACAAAAGTGTATATTGATGCTATCGTAAAGGACAACAAGCATAAAATCCTTTATTGCATTGGTAGCAAATGGTATCCCTATAATTACTTCAAAATTTCGTGTTAAAACAAAAAACCTCCTGAGAAATACTCGGGAGGTTTTAAAGAACCAGAATCAAAATTGTTTTCATTAAACCCTAATTTGAAAACTAACTAAACGTATACTCTAACCAAAGCAATCATAGTATTATGAGCATGCAAGCGGACATAGTTTCTCGTTTATCCTACTAATTATCAACAAGAGAATTAACAACATAAATATCAGTCGATATTAATTGTTTATTCTTCAATGAAATCCAAATCTTTATCGTGGGTCTCAGATATAGAAACAATAGCCCAAAATCCTATTGAAAAACAAATTAGACCAATACATGCACCGGCATTAATTACTCCATAACTTGGTTTAAGTATACCAAAAAGTGCAGTCATTCCTACAACGGTTCCTCGCACCATATTGGGAATCGTGGTGGCAGCAGTTGCGCGAAGATTCGTACCGAACTGTTCGGCTCCAATAGTGACAAACATAGCCCAGTAGCCAATACCTATTCCCATCAAAAGACATACTCCGTATAATTGTGTCGCATTTGTAAGTCCTAAAAACAAATAAAGGATACTGAAAAGCAATGTAAATGCCATCATCAGGCCAACTGCCTTTTTGCGGGATTCAAGTATATGACTGAGCATTCCACTGAATAAATCCCCGATTGACAAGCCCACATAACACCACATAATCGCCAAACCAGGTTTTATGTCAGGAATACCCATTTCTATACCAAATTCGTTGCTAAATGTTGTTAGGATGCCTATGACAAACCATGTGGGGAGACCAATAGCGATACATTGGAGATATCTGACGAGCCGATTCGAGTTCGTAAAAAATGAAAAGAAGTTCCCGCGCTGAATATGCTTTTGTTCTTTAATGGCAGAAAATGCGCTGGATTCAAATACACCAATTCGCAACAAGAGAAGAGAAATCCCCATTCCACCCCCAATGAAATATGCTGTTCGCCACGCAAAAATCTCAACAGTGAAATAAGCAAAAACGGCTCCCAACAATCCAATACCTGCCACAAGTGAAGTCCCAATGGCGCGCAGATTTTTAGGCAAACTCTCTGAGACTAAGGTGATACCGGCTCCTAGCTCCCCAGCCAAACCTATCCCTGCGATGAAGCGAATGACTTTATACATCTCCGGATTTTGCACAAATCCACAAGCAATATTGGCCAACGAATAAGTCAATATAGATCCAAAAAGAACGGAAAGCCGGCCTTTTTTATCGCCCAATACCCCCCATAAAATTCCCCCAAGTAAAAGGCCAGTCATTTGCCAATTAAGGATACTTGCTCCGACACTAGAAACCTCCGATTCACTTAATCCTAAGTCCTTTAAACTAGGAATTCTAACGATACCAAAAAGTAACAAATCATATATATCAACGAAATAGCCTAATGCTGCAACAATTACTGGAATACTAAAAAGGTACTGTAGATTTGTTTTTTCTTTTGAAAAAATCATTTACGGTTTTTGTTTAATATCGAAAACACTATCTTAATTTTTCCAATAATATCTTAACATTCAAGGTGCAGATTTATGAAAATCAGCCACATTATACATACCAAGATTCAGTTTGACTTTTAATTTTACTATTTCTCACCCCATCAATTCTCCAAAACCTGATTATCTTTCAATAACACTTGTCGTAGCCTTTCATAAGGTAGTTTTTGAAGTGAAACCTTATTTTCAATGGCCAACACCGCTGCTGTAGCTGCCGATTGCCCCAAAACCATAAAAACAGGTTCCATACGAATAGACCCAAAAGCAATGTGTGTAGCACTTAAACACACCGGGACTGCCAAATTTTTACACTCGGTTTCTTTTGGTATAATGGCCTCATAACCGATTGAAAAAGGCTTTGCTAATTTGGATTCTACATTTCCCTCATTCTTTACAAAACCGTCTTTTGTAACATACCGTTGCACATGGTGCGAATCCATTCCATATGCTGCCATTCCAACTGATTTTGGTGCAACGACTAGGGCTTCACATTGCCGTTGGGTCATCACCAAATCACTCCTCATTCTTCTTGCTTCTCTAACATAAAGTTGCTGCTGCCAACCCTGTCCCTCTATAAACTCATCTTTAGACATACCCCATTTTGAGATTTCATTTCTCATTACCTCTGGAATTCTGGGATGATAAGCCAAGGTCCACATCAGACCTTTCTGATAGTTCAGATGTCTTTCTGCAATCACTTCTCTTTCTTTGTAAGTTGCCTCTGGATAGGCATAATTTTGGCCTATGAAGTCGGTTGAAAACCCGCGTCTGTTATTTGTATCGGTTTTTCGATTAGGCATACTTGAGTTAATCCAAGGAAAATCATTAACTTTTTCGCCTGCTTCAAAATTACGAATCAACAGTTCATACGTCAATTCATTGTAGTTGGCAGGTTTTTCAAAAGGAATTCTATTTTCCGGATGATTAGTTAAACACATTCGGTAGCAATATGCCTGAATACGTTTATCGCCAGTTCCGTCTTTGGATGGATGTTCCTTTTCAATAAATGGCAGCAAACCACTTTTAGGATTGCCTTTTTCGATATAGGGGTCAACGCCGTCTACAAAATTGTGATTAAATCCATTTTTTGAAACAACGCCCGTCAATGAGGAGCTTGTAATATTGGCTTGAACACCGTTTAGGCTTTCGCCAAATTCTTCATTAGATTCTCTTCCAACAGTATACGAAATGCCTGCAAGGGCCAATAGGTCGCCTTCGTAAGTAGCATCAATAAACATTTTGCCACCATACCACTGCCCATTTTCCATTTGTATGGCACTAATTACCCCCGACTTTTTACGAATCCCTTTAAGTGTTCTGTTCAAACGCTGTTCATACACAAGGGTGATATTTTTCTCAACTGATAACATTTCTTGTAAGACTTTCAACGCGGCTGATGGCTCAAAAGTCCACATGGTAGCTTCCCCTCTTTCTGTTCTTGTCTGACCTCCGTCCTGATATTCTTGCTTTTGTTGCCATTTCCAGTTGGCTGGATTATCGTAGTATTTTTTTATATTTTGGTAAAACTCTCGGCTTATTCCGCCTATTGCCTGTTTGTTCCCAATATCAGTTTGGCCCAAACCACCAGTTGTTAGGCCTCCTATTCTTTTGGTAGGTTCGATGAGTACAACCGATTTGCCAAGACGTGATGATTGTATTGCTGCACTTACCCCTGCGGATGTGCCACCATAGACAACAATATCAAAATTTTTCTGTTGGGCTCTGGTAGAAAAAACACAGAAGAACGAAATGATAATTGCGGTAATTGATTTTTGAAAGATGGACATGGTTTAGATTTATGGTGTGATTTACAATTCTAATTTCTGATTACCCGCTACAAGTACTTTACGTAATTTTTCATAAGGTAATTGCTGGGGTGACACTTTATTTTCGATCGCTAAAACTGCTGCCGTAGCTGCAGATTGCCCCAAAATCATAAAAACAGGTTCCATCCGAATTGAACCATAGGCTATGTGCGAGCTTGAAATACAAACGGAAACCAACAAATTACTGCATTCCTTTTCTTTAGGCAGTATTGAGCCATACGCTATAGAATAGGGCTTATCGGGCTTCACACCAATATCTCCTTCGTTTTGTACATAACCATCACTTTTCACATAGCGTTGTGCATTATGTGAGTCTAATGAATACGACCCCATTCCCACAGAATTTGGCACGTTTGTTTTGCCAAGCGCATCAGCTTCAGTCATCACAAATTCGCCAATCATTCGGCGAGCTTCTCGAATGTAAAGTTGGTGAGGCCAACCTCCATTATCGGTAAACTCATCTTTTGGCAAGCCCCATTGTTTCATTTTATCCTGTACATCGGCAGGTACTTTGGGATCATTTTGCATAAAATACATTAACCCTTTTTGGTATAATTCATGGTCTTTGATTATCTCTTTACGCCTTTCGTATGAAGCTTCGGGATAATCATAATTTTTACCAATATAGTCGGTACTAAACGGGCCATGATTATTGGTATCTGTTTTCCGATTGGGAATAAGGTCATATTTATTGAACGTTTCACGCCATCCCGAAGCAAACACCCGGGCTAATAGCTCATAGCGGGCGGGATCATAGCCTTCGGGTTTAGAAAAAGGTATACGGTTGTCGGGGTGATTACTTAAGCACATTCTAAAACAATAGGCTTGTAATTTTTTATCCCCTGAGCCATATGCCTCGGCAGGTTCGGCAGATACTTCAGGCAAAAGACCACTGCTTGGATCCCCCTCAATTTTATACGGGCTAATTTTGGTTTGGAAATAATGACCGTGTTGAAAAACCTCCGTTTGTACCCCATTCCATTTTTCATTATAAACACGATTGGCTTCACGACCCACATGATAGTTTACACCTGCCGCCGCCATGAGGTCGCCTTCGTATGTCGCATCAATAAACATTTTGCCAGTAAAAATATCGCCGCTTAGCGTTTTAAAAGAAACAATTTTTCCTTCTTTTTTTACCGTTCCTTTTGAAGATCGGTCCAGCCACTCATTTCGTAAAACTTGTATTTCGTACTCTTTTACAAATTGATCAAAAGTATTTTCAGCTACATGGGGTTCAAATATCCACATGCTTTTCAGAGTTCCGTCTAAGGCTACAGTACTCTGTCCTTTATTGCCAAATTCAGACTTTTTTTGCCAAACCCAAGCCTTATCACTGTCATAGTGGGTAAAAAGTCGTTGATAAAATTCCTTTGAAAGGCCGCCAATTACTTCCTTATTACCTGTATCCGTAAATCCTAAGCCGCCAGATGAAAGCCCTCCCAAATGCGTATCAGGTGATACGACAATTACTGATTTACCCATCTTTTTAACTTGTACGGCAGCCATAACCGCTGAGGCAGTACCGCCATAAATAATGACGTCGGCTTTAAAGTTTTTTTGGCCAAAAGAAAATTGGCAAACAAAAAACATTAAAAGGCATATTTGAAAAGTTATTTTAAATTTCATATTCGATAAAAGTATTTATTGAGAAAATTAGTTAAATCAGATTTTCAAAAAAAGGTATTGAGCTACACTTTGTATCTCAATACCCAATAAATTTTCAATGATTAATATCCCGGATTTTGGTCAGCTGGCTTCATATCTGGATTATTATCAATTTCTACTTTTGGAATTGGCCATAGTAAATGCACGTCCTTTACATCCCTATTCAATGATTCCTTTATTTTCGATTTCAAATAAGGTGTACCCATACGCTTGAGATCGAACCATCGTTTAAACTCAAGCATAAATTCATAAGCTCGTTCTACTAAAACAGTTTCACGAAATGTTTCTTTGCTTAAACCAGTTTTCACATCAATGGCCGAAGGGGCTGTTTGACTTAATCCATAAGCTCTTCTTTTTACCATGTTTAGACGTTCTAAAGCAAGTTCGCTAGGGCCATTTTCAGCCATTGCAGCTGCTTCTGCGTAGATAAGTAGGGCATCAGCATACCGATAAAAATAATAGTCATTACCCGAGGCGCTGTTAGAAGGGGCTGCACCATCTCTGTATTTTCTGAAACAAATAGGCTCTGCTGCAGGAAGAGCCACAACTTTATTTGTTACTCTATCAACGTAATCTGTATAAAGATTAAAATCTTTACGCAGGTCTTCTTTTGCCCAGTCTCTAATTAAAGGAAAAGATGGGCGAGTAAAGTGAGCCCTATTACCTCCTGGTGAATAGGGCGTGTTTGTAGCATGAGGGAAAACAACATAACCCCACCCTAACCCGTTAATTCGTGAAAATTTTAAAGAAAAAATATCCTCAGTATTTGATTGAACAGTGGGACCAAATATTTTTAAAAAATCATCAGACACTTTTACTTCTACCAACGAAAATTTTCTAGATTTTATAACCTCATCTGCCTTATTGGCGGCTTTTTGCCATTGCTCAGTTGTTAGGTAAGCATCTGATAAGAGTGTTTTAGCTGCCCATTTGTTTGGGCGGCCTTCTTGAACACCTTTATCAGGCAAATCAGTTTCGGCTTGAGTTAAATCAGCTTCAATAAGTTTATAAACTTCTGCAACGGGCATTCTCTTACCCGCAACCTTAGTAATGTCCAAAAATGGCTCGGTACGAATAGGAATAGCACCAAAAAGTCGCACCAAATTAAAATAGTTTAAGGCTCTTAAAAACTTAGCCTCAGCAATTAGTTCTTTCTTTTTGGTTTCATTCATTCCTACTTTTGGTATTTCTTGTATCGAAATATTTGAATAGTTAATACTTTGGTACAACCTTTGCCAAATAAGCTCAGCCCGCACAATATTAGTACCATCAAGACCTTGATATTCACTAATGGCTACTTGAGAACCTCTTCCAAAAGTATAGTCGTTTAGGTTAGTAAGCATAGCAGGAAACCACGTTTTATATGACTGATCCTCACGCATAGGTGCATAGATCCCAAATACTGACGATTCAGCATCTTGTGCAGTTTTGAAAAATGTTTCTTGCGAAAGGCTATTTTTAGGTATTTCGACAAGTAAATCGCTACAAGATGTTACTATAAAAAGACTCGCAACGGACAGGATTTCTATATATTTTTTCATTCTCGAATTCATTTTAAAGATTAAATTAAAAACCTAAACGTAAGCCAATTGTATATGATTTTGCTAGAGGATAACTTGAACCATCAATCCCAAGCGTTAATCCATTGCCACGTGTACTAACTTCAGGGTCATACCACGAATATTTAGTAGCAGTGAATAGATTTTGACCACTAACATATAGCTGACTTGAACGCAACCAAGGTAGTTTACCAGTAGGTATATTATAAGTCAATTGCACTGTTTTTAATCTTAAAAATGAACCATCTTCCACATATCTATCGGATTCTCTAAACTTTGTATTAACACTAAGTTTCGGATAAGGTGCATTAGGATTTGGGTTAGCAGTATTCCAGCGGTTAAGCATAGCTTTGGTTTGATTTTCACCAAAATTGAAGCTGTTTTCGTGTCCTGATTTATTGAAATTAAATATGTCATTTCCCTGCACTCCTTGGAAAAAGAAGCTCAATTCAAAACCTTTAAAACTTAAGTTCGAATTAAGTCCATAAATAAAGTCAGGGTTGGGGTCTCCAATAATCTCACGGTCATTGGAATTTATTACTTTATCGTTATTTAAATCTTTATATTTAATTTGACCCGTTTCATCGAGACCGTCTTCACGATAAGCAAAAAATACTCCAACAGGCTGACCTTCACGAATCAGGTTTACAGGAACATTAAAAGGTATTTCCAAAGCTGAACCAAAAATATCGGCACCACCAGACAGCTTAAGCACTTTATTCTTGTTTGTCGAAATATTAAACCCAACGTCCCATCGAAGACTATTTAGATCAATAACATTAGCGTTTAATCCAAACTCTATACCTCTATTTTGTACCGAACCTACATTTTTAATAGAGCTCGTATAACCCGTGGTGGTAGGTAATAACACTGAGGCCAGCAAATCTGTAGTTTCTTTGTTATAAAAATCTAAGGTAGCCGTAATTTTTTGGTTGAGAAATCCAACATCTATACCAAAATTAGTCTGAGTGGTAGTTTCCCACTTCAGGTTTGGATTAGGAAAACTCACATTAGGGGTAAATCCTACAAATATGGCATCGTTAAATATAACCTGTTGTGAACTTAGTAAATTTAAAGTTTGGTAAGGTGATACCGCTGTGCTACCTGTCGAACCCCAGCTTGCTCTAACTTTTAAATCAGAAATGGTCTTAGAATTTTTGAGAAAAGCTTCTTCGTTTAGCCTGTAAGCTATGGCACCTGAAGGGAAATAACCCCATTTATTGTCCTTTCCAAAACGGGATGAACCGTCACTTCTACCACTCAGGGTTACTAAAATTCTGTCTTTAAATGTATAATTAATTCGCCCTAAATACGAAAGGATTGTCCAATCTTGGTAGCTAGTATTGGGTACTCCGGGGACACTACCTGACTGCAAATTATAAAATGAAAGAGCGTCAGATGGAAACCCTGCAGCACCTGATGAAAGACTATTGTTAATGTTGTTTTGAAAGGTAAAACCTGCCAACGCAGAAATGGAATGGTTTTTATTGAATTGTTTTTGATAGCTCAAAATATTTTCATTCAAATAACTCACGCTTTGATTAAAACTAACATTGGCAGAGCCAGTGGGTGTGCCTCTTAATAATCTAGTAGAATAACGATCGTTACGTTGGTTAAAATTTTGTAGGCCGCCTGAAAGCTTCAAATTTAACCCTTCAATTATTTTAAAATTGATAGCAGAATTAAGAATTAGCTCATCATTGCTACCAGTGTCAGTAATTTCGTTTAAAAACACCAAAGGACTTTCTAACACATTAGGGCTAAACGAATAGGCGTCAACGCGATTATATCCTCCCGTGGCGTTATAGGGTGCAATTGTAGGAGGTGCAGACAATGCAGCCGTCAACGCTCCACTACCCCTTGCACTGTTATCAGACCGCAAGCGAGTGTTGGCCGTTTTGCTATAAATTGTACTTAAAGATAGGCTAACTACTTTGTTTACTTCAGAATTGATATTGGCACGAATACTTCCTCTGCCAAAACCCGAGTTTTTGATGATACCTTTTTGGTCAAACCAGCTACCCCCAATTGAATATTTAGTTTTATCGTTGCCACCCGAAAACGTAAGTGAGTAATTTTGTAATGGAGCCGACCTAAAAATCTCATTTTGCCAGTCTGTACCATCACCAAAACTCGCTATTTCGTTTTGAGTGAAATAAGGTGAAGCCACTTTATCATTCAGGGCTCGCTCATTCATTAATGTAGCAAATTCAGTGGCATTAAGTAATTCTAATTTTTTGATTACTTGTTGTGTTGAATAATAAGTTTCAAAATCAATTCTTCCTTTTCCACTTTTTCCACTTTTAGTTGTAATCATAACCACACCATTAGCACCTCTTGAGCCATAAATGGCAGTAGCAGAAGCGTCTTTTAGAATTTCCATCGATTCAATATCGGCAGGGTTTAAGGCATTTATATTTCCAGTGAGCGGAAAGCCATCAACTACATAAAGTGGCTCATTATTGCCTTGTAGTGAGTTACCCCCTCGTATTTTTACACTTAAGGTACCACCTGGGGCTCCTGAATTTTGAACAACGTGTACTCCCGTAGCCCTGCCATTAAGACTTTGCATTGCATTTTGAACAGGGAAAGCATTAATTTCTTGTGCTTTTATAGATGACACTGAGCCTGTTATATCGGATTTTTTCACAGTTCCATATCCTACAACAACCACCTCTTCTAATGCCTTATTATCTTCAATCAGAACTAAATTCAAAATAGAATTATTGCCAACAAGTACTTCCTGAGACTTATAACCAACAAAACTGAACACTAAAACTGATTTATTATCAGGTACGGCAATTGTAAATTCTCCATTTGAATTCGTTGACGTTCCGCGCGTTGAACCCTTAACGGCAACATTTACTCCCGGGAGTTTTTCGCCTTTGGCATCTGCTACCGTACCTTTAATATTCAGTTCATCAATTAATTGATTTTCGAGTATTGAGGATCCCTCCGATTGAGAGATTGCTTTTTTATCGTCTCTTCGTAAGACTATTCGATTACTCACCTGAACATATGAAATATCAAGTGGAGTTAGAAGTCTACTCAAAACGCTAGAAAGCGACTCATTATGAGCACTTATATTTACTTTTTGAGTAAGCTTTAAGGCCCGAGAATTATACGAAAACTTAACCTGAGAGGTTTTTTCTATTTCCCTAATTGAATTTTCCAAGCTGACATTGCTAAGAGACAGATTTACTTTTGTCTCTAGTAATTCTTGCGCCTTTGCTGGCATTGCCATGGTTATACTCGAAAAAATGAGGTAAATGGCTATTTGTGTTATTGAAACTTTCACGATGTAACGGAATAACCGCCGATTAATAAGATTTATTTTCATAATTTTGAAAAATAAGGTTAATACTATTTGACTGGTGTTGACTTAGCTCGTAATCCTTTAAAAGGGTTTTTGAGATGTAAGAGCGTCTGAAATGTTACAGCATTTCGGCGCTTTTTTTAATTGGTCATTTTTTAATCATAGGCCACATGCTTGTTTATTTACATCCATTTGAAATAATTTTTATTTGATTTCCATTCATCTCATACCGCGTATTATTACCCAAGCTCGCACAAATGATCTTGAGCTTTTCAGGTAATGGTTCATCAATTAACGAGGTGGTTAAATAACACTCCTTCAATTTCTCCATTGGAAAATCGATGGAAACCAAATAGGCTTGTTCTATTGTTGCAAAAATTTGAGAAACAGGAATATCTCGGAATTCAAAATTCAATCGTTCAATCGATTTTGCACTTTGCAACAAGGACTCATCACGCGTCAGATCTAGGATCTTTTCGAAAACCTGATTTTTTCTTTCAAACCTAGCCGCTTGATTCGGGTAAAGGATTACTTCGCTTGATAAATTCGTTAATGATTTCTGTACTCCACTCACCTTAACCTTACCCGTTCGGACCAAAACCTCCACATTTGGTTGATTGGAATAAGCAACAATTCGAAAACTTGTGCCATATACTTTGGTCACCGTTTCATTAGCATAAACCATAAATGGCTTGTTTGGATCTTTGCTAATTTCAAAAAATGCCTCCCCTGAAAGATACACTTTACGAATGCTCCCCTTAAAGTTCTTGGGATAGCTTAACTTACTTTTAGGCTGAAGTAAAATTGAACTGGCATCCGAAAGGGTAATCAACTGTGGTTTATCGGTATTATTTATCTGCTCAATTAATCCATCCGTCTCTTCACTAACTAACTCCTGGTAAGTAATGGTTGAATCTGACTGATTCGATAAAAAATTAGTGTAATACACAATGGACGCTAGTCCTAACACCACTACCGCAGCGGCGGCTTTGAACCACGTCAGTCGCCAGATAGGCTGAACACTAGGTTCCTCCGAAGCCTGACCGATCTGATTCCATATAGTTTGTAACGCTTGATTAGTCTCTTGATCTGAAATGGGCGTATACTCGACTTTCATCGCAAGCATCCATATACGAGCCTCTTCCACTAATTTGGCACGGATTGGATTTTCTACCGTCCATTCACTCCAATTAGCGGGATCTTCGTTTCCCTTCACCCAATTGCGAAATGACGCATCAGCGAGAAAGTCTTCAATCTTTTGATAGGAATCTCTTTTTTGCATTTGAAAGTTGGTTTCAAATACAGAGAGGTCAACGATTACATTTGGTACTCAAAAAAATTAAACTTTTTATACAAAAATTAACTTATTGAAAAGTTGGTCAGTAAAACCAAAAGAGAAATAGGAAATTCCTTACGAAGCTGAAGAATCGCACGATGGAGTAGATTCTTGGTGGATTGGTAATTTAGATTGAGCACCTCGGAAACTTGCTCGACTGAAAGACCTTGATGATAGCGTAGATAAAGGGCTTCTTTTTGACGTGCTGAAAGATTATTGATGTGCTTATTTAATTGTGCGACCCTTTGTGCCGTAGTTTCATCGGCAATCAAATGATCTTCAATGGAGAAATCAAACAGAAAATCAAGGGAATCTACAGGTTTGATCTGCGCGAATATGTGATCCCGTGCATGATTTCTAGCTATTCGTTTACGTACACTCGAAAGCAAATAGGCTTTGACCATAATGGCCTCATTTAATTTAAAACGATAGGTCCAAATATCTATAAATACCTCTTGGACGCAATCTTTTGCTTTATCTTCATCTGAAATTAAGGTTTTTCCATAATTAACCAGCGTACTATAATATCGTTCAAACAATGAAGAAAATGCCTCTTCGTCACCTAATTTTATTTGGCTCCAAAGTGTAGCGTCACTTGATTTGTTTGTATGTATATTTAATTTATTCAATGAGCTAAAAAATATTTGCTAATGTTCGATAATTGGCCAATTCTTAATTCCATTTAGATTAAAAACTTGCTGAAATATATTATACTTTTTATTAAAAATGGAAATTTTCTATTTTAAAGGCATAATTTTGGACACTAAATTTAGCAGGTGATTTAAATAATTAGAGTTCTAATTTGTTGACTATTAAGTAATTATTTAGCTTAGTTTAAAAAATAAATGCAGAAATAAATAATGGGGCCGAAACCCCATTATGTCAATAATCATCAAAGTACCTAACACCTTCAATGTAATAACCTCGGTATTTCCTGTTTAACTGTTTAGCTAGTTCGACATACTTGGATTTGAATTTTTGTCGATACAAGAAGACGTCTTCCGATACCAAAATTTTCATGTGTGTTACGCTATAATATTTGTAATCCTTGTTGTATTCATAGCGTTGTTCAGCCTCATCATCAATTGTTTCTTCGAATAACTCAAGGTATTTAGTTAGCCAGTGCTCTCTACAATCATATTCTTTAATCTTTACCTGCAACAGATCAACTGCAGCCCTAAACTCTGACTCTTTCGCAATGAACTTTTTGGCAATAGTGACCTGCTTGAATAGCTTCGAGTAAATTGCATCGAAATGGAATTTATACAGATAGTCAATTTTGTCATCCTCATTTTCATCTGCGTAAAACAAGTTGTCATTTATAGCATCTATCTGATCCTCTGAGGTAATTGGGGCTTGCAGACGTTCAATTGTCTTTAATACTATATCCTCGATATTCTTTTTAAGTTCAAAGTATTTAATATTAGGCTCAAAGTTGACTGTTAAATCACGAGCATTAAGTGTTTGAGTGATTGCTTTATCATCAATCATCAGTTGTGCGAAATATTTTGATCCCAAAATTTTCGATAAAAGTTTTATACGTGTCATTTATATAAATGTTTAATGCTAATTCTATTAGCGTGAATTTATTTCATTGAGAATTACTGAATCCCCAAGACTTTTTGGGGGAAATTATTGAACTTGGTTAGCGACATGCGACACAGCGTCACTGTCATTTATTTATCTTTTTGTATCTATTTTTCGATATCTCTATTAGATACCCCATGACTATCAATTGCCTTATATATCGCTGTATCATCCTGATTTGGACCTTCATTTCTGAAATAATATTTTGGATCTGGTAGGTAGTAAAAACTATATCTGGAAGCTTATGGTAGAATTCCAAAGCTCTTTTAGGTTGTTTTGTAACTTCTCCCGGCAATACTTTAAACAAGTCCAAAGCCTGATGAAATGAATACTCACTTAAACCCAAAGCGATATTAAAATCAATCGAACTGCATTCCATGTCTATTTCTGAGCTTCTAGATTCGTAATGCCTCACTGCAGTTAAAATGCTAGCGATCCTTGCCAACATATTCATGTGTCTCCTGGCTATACTTACTGCGTTCTCGCCTCCTTCTTCGAGGCATATAGATTGCAAATAATCACCTTGATCATTTAACGTTTTCCATTGATTTTCGGAAAATGTAATATTTAGTGATTTATGAGCAATATGATGTTGCCACATCAAATAGAAATTTCGACTTAATCTTTTAAACTGTAGGCTCAATGGTAAAGTACCCACATTGGGTTTAACATCTTTCCACACGATAGGACTACTGCCGCTTACGATCATAAAACGCGAAAACAACCCATCGCTATTACTTGAAAATAGTTTAGGTATTTGTGATGGTGTACCACTAACTATAATAGCAAGCTTCGGTTTTGCTACCACTAAATGTTCGTTGTTCGTTTTTCGCATTTGAGAGATAGATTCGTGATGGTATACCTTCCGAAGCATCATCGAATTGTCTATTCCATGTGTTGAACCTAGCATGTTGGCCAATGCATCTGTTTCAGTTTCAAAAATTAACCCTACTTGAGATTCTCCATTTTCAGCTAGCTGTTGCATTAACTTTGAGGATGTTGTGTTCCCGGGAATTAAATACAAAGGCTGATTGGGCTTTTCTGGCTCTTCAATTCTTACTCCTTTCTTTATGTTTGATTTGTAAAAATCATAATCCGATTTATACTTTCTAGCCACCCGAAGTGATTGCTCGTTAATTTCCAAATCAATTGAACTAATGAGCTCTAATAGGTGATTTAGCTTACCTTTTCCACTAGCCGGTGGATAAGAAATTAACAACATCAATTGCGGATGATTAATTGAGCCGTCATAATTAATTTCAACATGAGGCATCAGTGAGCCAGCTAATGTAATTAAAGCATAAGTAGCAATTTTTCGTTCCTCATAGTTGTCTAGTAATGTGATACATTGCCTTAGGGTAGGAGGCAGCTGCTCAATTAATTCATCTAAATTGAAGGATGTCGCATTGTCGTTGTGACGCAACTCACTTGTTTTTATATGTGAATCATTAGGGGCCTTGCCCCCATGATTCGAATTTGTAGTAATTAACATGTTTTATTAGTTTATTGAATTAGATTTTAACATTCCCACAACATCTGTGTGGAAGTAATAGAACTTTGAACCAACTGCGGAGAATTTGATTAATCCATAATCTCTCCACCTTTGTACCGAGCGCGTTGAAACCTTAAGAAGGTTTGCCAATTCTTGGGTGTTGTATATCTTTTCACAACACGAATTCGTAGGGACGTACTCATCCCTAGCGATATTTTCGCTATTTTTTTGCATAATTAAGTTGCTATGTAGTTGAAAAATGTCCCTGATTTGGAACGTAAATTGAAGCTAACAACAGCTGCGTCAGGTTTACTTACAGGTGACGCAGAATTCCTGTATTTTCAACCTCTGTCGTACGATTTCTGACACAAAGATTTAAAGTAAAATATAAGCATGCAAGCGAATAGAGGCAATTATGCAAAATATTTCACATAATATAGCATTAACTAAATTTTGTATAATAAATTTAGAATAGGTATTAAACAAACTGTATTGAAAAGTAAAATAATGTCAATGTTAGATATGTGTTTGTATCTAATTGTCCATTTTTAGCATCTCCAGATTGACAGCTTGTTCCATTAGCTTCGCATATATCATTGTAGACTTAATATCCTCATGTCCCATAATTTCTTTAATTTCCATTAGACCAATCTTTTTTGAATACGCGAGACATCCGAATGAATGGCGCGAAAGATGAAAGTGGAGGTTGAAGCTTATGCCTGCTTTGTCAGCAAGTATTTTCAAGTTGCTGTTAATTTTTGCATTAATTGAGGATATTTTCTTTTCTATTTGGTCTGGATTTCTACTCAAATAATCATCTGTGAGTAATGGAAATATATAGCCCTCAGTTTTATTTGTTTTATACTTATTAATAATAGAAATAGCTTTTTTAGGCAATTGGAAAGAGACTTTGAAGTTGTTTTTGCGAGCAACAAAACTTAGTTTGTTTGTTACTTCATTATAATTATTCCATTGAAGCTGAATAAGGTCTCCAATTCTAATTCCTCCAGCATAAGATGCAAAGATGAACATGTCTCTATGTAAGTCTAACGACGATCCTTTTGCAAGACTTAGATTTTCTAACTCGATTAACTGATCCTCAGTTAAAAACTCCGTGTTAACTTTTTCCCATGTAATTTTATAGAGCCTCGATGAATCATCTTTTAGTAAAATTTTACCTTCCCTAAGCGCTTGTTTGAAAATTCGCTTAAATATCTTCATGTAGCTGTAAATCGTATTAGGCTTTTGTTGCTTTTTGATTAAATACGTATTTAGGGCCTTGAAATAATCAACGTTAAATTCTTGAAAGGTTAAATTTGTAGTTTTATTGAATTCTTTAAGCAAATTGTACGCCGATTGAGCTTTTTTAGCTGAGTTAATTTGTTGATTTGTCTCTAAGCTTACTATATATTCCTTGAAATATTCAAAGTAGTGTAGTTTATTGCCTGAAGCCTTCTTTGATTTGTAATTCTTACCAATCCCTCTATTCCCATCAAGATCAATTTTAATTTCTTCTACATCAGATAAGACCTTCGCAAGTAATATATTTAGTTTTGATGAATTCGGGTGTTTGCTTCTTACTTTTTCTTTTTTCTCATCCCATTCCTCTAACGACAAGTCGATTCCAATACTTTTTTGGGTATTTTTTTTGCCTTCTGTAATAAGGAGATATAGGGGATATTTGTTGGTTTTCACCTTTACTTTATCCTTTCGCAAAATAAACCGAGTTGTAGCCATAGTGTAAATGTATTAAATTTTGCAAAATAGGTACAGATATAGGTAAAGATTTATTGGCTTTTAATGACATGTTATTGCTTTTTATTTCATCTATTTATTGCCATATTTGACTTTATAGCTAAGAAATCGTAGTTTTTGCTATGACATACATTGCCATACTTGTAGTCCCGTACGGACTACTTCGGTAGGCAAAAAACCACTCAGTCGAGTGGTTTTTTTGTTATAAGGTATTGGTAGTACGATTGATTGTGCCTTATTTGCATTTGAACATGGATGTGTATTAAATATCGCTGGAAGAACACATCATGCATTTGCCGAACGAGGGGAAGGTTTTTGTCTCTTAAATGATATGGCAATCGCTGCCATCTCTTATCTCCATTATATTTTTCGTAATCTAATTTATAATTAAAAAGAAAAACTATAAAATCTGCATCTTCAATCTCTCCTAAAGTCCTATAAAAGTCTACAATATTTTCTAATTGACAAAAATCAAAAGATTCAATGCTATTTTCCGTTTTCAACACACGGTAAATAATCCCTGTGCATTGGTGGTCACTCTTCTTGTTTCAACATATTCCGCTACATTTGTTGAGCTACCTGGTAAAATGCTAAAACGCAGGCTAATTGGCTGAGAGGCCAAAATGATATTGTTATTAGTTCTGGCTAGACCCTGAAAATTTAATTCCGTTTGAGCTTGCGCATTTATGATTACCATACAAAGTAAAGATGTAAATAGGATTTTATTCAATTTGTTTAGCTTTTGCATTTGAATTAACCTTTATACTTTGATTACTTTATAAAATATTTTGGGATCCTGCGAATGAATGAGGGTATTAATTAATGAGTAATTTTTTTTAAAACTAATTCTATTTTTCTCTTTAAAATTTTTATTTCATCTTTTTGAATTTTTAGTTCTTTTTTCAACTGCTCATTTTTAGCATCTTCCTCTTGCAATGCTTTAGTGAGTGCTGCAACTATGTTTGGATAAGATACAGACAATATTTCTCCTTTATCCAAATCACCCTCAATTCCACTTACAACTTCTGGCATTATTTGCTTAATTTCTTGTGCAATAAATCCAATTTGTATTTGATTATTTTGTGTAAATGTAAATTTAACAGGCCTTAGTTTTAAAATTGTATTTAATCCATATGTAATAGGTTCAATATTTTTTTTAATTCTTTTGTCTGAGCTACTAGAATATGCACCTCTAGAATATACATGTGTTATATTTGCATCTCCTAAAACTACAGTATTACTTGCAAATACACCAGCACCATAACCAATGGCAGAGGCATTTGTATAATTTCCATCAATTCTACTTCCATATCCAATGGCAGTATTTTTATTTACGTTCGTATTACCAGAATTGTTTGCCATTCCACCAATATATACGTTATATGAACCATTAGTATTGTTTGAACTACTCCCTATACCAATATTATAAGAACCTATTGTATTTGCACCAAGTGCCTCATGACCAATTGCAATATTATCTGACCCTGAAGTATTATTATAGAGCGCGCGCCACCCAGCTGTAATATTTCTAAAAGCCGTATTATAAAATAATGATTCAAAACCAATTGCAATATTGTTGCCGCCAGTTCTATTACTATATAATGCCTTGTCACCTACAGAAACATTGTGTGTACCGTCAATATTAGAAAAACTAGATTGTTTACCAATAGCTATGTTTTCTGAACCCCAAGTGTTATTCGAAAGCGCTTGACTCCCGATTATTGTGTTACTTACAAATACAGATCCAGCACCTTTTCCAACTGAAATGCCATTTACAACCAGATCAAAATTTCCAAAATTTACAGGCATAGTTGCACCTGAATAAGGAACTCCAGTTGAAGTTACTCCAACAGTTCCTACAGATGTTAATCTTCCTTTTGCATCTACTGTAAAAGTTGGAATACTTGAAGCATTTCCATAAGTGCCTGCGGCAACTCCACTGTTTGTTAATGTTGCAGCTATGGTCCCTGTTCCTGTTCCCGTTAAATCTCCTGTAAGACTAATTGTTTGATCACCAGTATTGCTGCCACTTAGTGTAGTGATGCCTAATTTAGTTCTTATAGTATTTGTTGTCTCATCTCCCGAGTTAATGCCAGATGTATTTGATAAGACTCCCGCTTGCACATCCGTTACATAATTTCTATCTGTAGTTGGTGTAATATTTGCAGTAGTGGCATTAGCAGCCATCACATTAGTGCCAATTACTAATCCTAAATTTGTTCTAGCAGAAGCAGCGTTTGTAGCACCTGTTCCTCCATTAGCTACAGCAACGGTTCCTGTTACGTTTCCAGCATTACCCGTTGTATTTTGATTTAAGGTAGGTATATCAGCAGCTTGGATCGTTGACAACCGTGCGTCAGTACCGTCACTTCGCAGATACGTTCCTGAGGTTTGCGTTCCTGTTAAGGCATTAATAGCGGCTTGTTGGGATGTTACACCCGTTCCCCCTGCCGTTAATGGCAAAGTTCCCGTTGTCAAAGCACTTGAACTACTTGCGTAAACTGCACCACCATTGGTTACCGAACTTAATCCCGTACCACCATTAGCTACCGGAACTACACCGGAAATGGTATTCGCTGAATTAGCTGGAGCTGCCCATGTGGCACTTCCATTCACGTCATAGGTTAATACATGACCTGCGGTCGTAGGTGCCACCGAACTGATGGGGGTACCGCGTAACTTGACCACTGATGGACTTGTTGCCGAACCCGCTAAGTCACCCGTTAATTGTAACTTTCCTTTCGTCGTAGCATCCGCGTCAGCAATCGTTGCTGAGGCAAATTGAGCATCCACATAAGTCTTGACCGCATTTTGCGTTGGGAATAAAGTTGTACTAGTACCTAAGGCTGCATTGGATTTATTACTAGCATCTTCCTTAGTGGCTAAGGATGTTGTCACATCGGATGTATTTGCCTTTAGTGCTAAACCAGGAACAGTAGGACTTGCCGCAGTTCCACCTAAGTCACCCGTTAATTGTAACTTTCCTTTCGTCGTAGCATCCGCGTCAGCAAT
>CAZUAZ010000002.1:77397-99951 GCA_964618445.1 uncultured Aquirufa sp.
TATTTGCCTTTAGTGCTAAACCAGGAACAGTAGGACTTGCCGCAGTTCCACCTAAATCACCTGATAATTGAATCTTTCCTTTCGTGGTTGCGTCTGCGTCCACGATCGTTGCTGAGGATACTTGTGCATCCACATAAGTCTTCACCGCACTTTGAGTCGGGTATAACGTAGTACTCGTACCTAAGGCTGCATTGGATTTATTACTAGCATCTTCCTTAGTGGCTAAGGATGTTATCACATCAGCCGTATTGGCCTTTAGCGCTAAACCTGGTACCGTTGGGCTTGTCGCAGTTCCTCCCAAGTCCCCTGTTAGTTTAACAATCCCTTTGGTTGATGTTGTCGCATCCGCAGCTCCAGCAGCTAACTGAGCATCCACATAAGCCGTGGTCGCAAGCTTCGTTGAATTGTCTCCAGATGTTTGAGTCACACCCGTCGTTCCCGAAGGCAAGACAGGAGCTCCTGAAAACGTAGGCGAAGCAAGATTTGCTTTCGCTGCCAAATCCGCTGCTAATGCCGTACCCTGTGTTGCTTGATCCACGTAATCTTTCACAGCTTTTACCGAAGGATATTTCGTGTCATTGGTTCCGTCCGTTTGCACGTTCGTTGATTTGTTTGCCGTGTTTTCTTTGCCTGCCAAAGCCGGTACCGTTGGATTGGTCGCAGTACCACCAAGATCTCCCGCTAGTTGTACCTTACCTGCCGCCAATGTCGTCGCATCAGGTACTCCACTTGTTGCTATTTGTGAAACAACTTGATCCACATAGGCTTTGGCTGCTTTCTGACTTGGGTAAGCTTGATCGGATGGATTGGCACCGCCCAGATTTGTGGCCGTTGATTTATTCGATTGCATTTCTGCGACACCTGTTAAATTACTTACGGTATTGTTGGTGTTGTTAATCTGTCCTTGTAAGCCACTTATCTGCGCATTCATCTTACTGTTGGTCGCAGCAATCTGATTGCGGTTGTCAACTATTTGGTTTTGTTGGTCCGTTATTTTTGTGTTGATGTTGGTAATCGAACTTGTATTCTCTTTGATCGCTAATTTATTCTCAGCTAATATTGTTTCAAGGCTAGTAATGCTTTGATTCACCACTAAAAACGTGGCATCGCTTGCTTTTTTATTGTCGGCAATTGAATTACTAGCTGCCTCAATTTTTGAACTATTGCTTTGAATATCTGTCTTCAACGGATCTAAGTCTTTTGGAATTAAGAATCCCGCATCGTTTGAAAATTGAGATAGTTTCGTAGGTGCCTCTCGTACATTTTTGTAATCTACTGCTTCGGCATAAAGAGCATAAGGCGTATAATTTAACGCCTGAGAGCTTACTTGTTTAAAACTACTGCAACCATCAAAACTTACACTTACTTTTAAACTCTTCACATTCTCATTCCATTGAATACTCTCAAAGCTCTTGTAAATGCTTGTGCTATTTCCGGCCTGAGCTTGTGTTCCAGAACCTATCGCCACATTAACTAATCCATATTCATCAGTAGTCAATGATTGAGTTTCTTCGTAGTCCAAACCTCCTTGGGCATTCAATAAACTAAAGCGCAAACACACCTTGCCTTTGTTTAAGGGCTGGCCCGTAATGCTCGCTCCGGGAATATCAATTGCATTCGGATCAAGAATCACAGCTTGGTAGTTGAGGGATTTCTTACTAGACTGCGCTAAGGTACTAAGACCTAATAGACCAAAAAGTATGATGAGTAATTGCTTTTTAATATTCATGGTATGTTAATTTTCAGAACTAAAAGATGTTATTGCCCGCGTATTTGTGTATACTTTTTTTAATGTTAGTTGAATATCATTTTCAATTATTGTACCTCCTTGATCAAAGACCGGCTCTGTGTCTTTCCTTTTTGGAATATCTGCAGGATGTATTTGCCGGCCTTGATCACTTGGAACTGATCTAATTTAATTTCACTTTGATTTTCAGCATAAATCTGTTCCCAAATGATGTTGCCACCTAAATCATACAAAGTAAGGCGTGTCGGATGATTTGTATTCCGATCAAATCGCACACTTAAAGCATCCTTAAACGGATTCGGGTAGACATTGAATGACCAAGGACCTCCTTCGTTAGCCATTTGAAGCATTCCGCTTGTTAGGACTTTTTTCTGATAGCCAATTGGTTGCTTAAAGCCTTGACGGAACACTGTTCCGTGTTTGCTCTCGGTTCCAGCGATGATGCTTGACTGTCCCACTACCTGAGACATGTAATTCACAGTGGAGCTTGTACCTCCCCAAGAAGAAATTGTGGTCATTTTTAAATATTGGCCTTGGCTAATGTTGCCTGATAAGAAAAAAATAATTAGGGTATATATACGTTTCATACGCGGATCTAATTTAGTAGGCGGATTCCCACCGAATACATCATGTGTTTAAAATGGAGGGTCGATAGACCTATGGGATTAGAATTAAACGTCTGGGTTTGTTGGTAAGAAAAGAAGCCTACCAATTTATCTGAAAATCCTTTCTCAAATTCGGCGCCGTAGCCGGCCATCAATTTGACTTGGGCGAATTGGGCATCTTCAGTTAGGTCTACATAACGATTCATCAGCAATTGGTTCCCGTGAACAATTTTATTCACACTGGAAATTCCTTGAAGATTCAGCGAGAATTTAAAAGGCAATGGAATCCTGAGACCTAATTTTCCATGAAGACCTATGTAATCGGTTTGATACGAAAAGGCATTGTTTTGAATATCGCCTACCGCGTTCAGCTGGGTAAACTGAAGACCCAGGTCGTAATTAATCAGGCTTAGTAGTTTGGCTACTTTCGGGTTTTGACCCAAATAAATCGCAAAAGGTGTTTGGTCTAATTTGTATGTAGTTGAATCCACTAAGCTGGCTTTGTGAAAAGCCATGGCAAAGGCTAGTCCGGAGGATGGCTTTAGGTAATTAGCTTTGACCCCATTGGCTTGGGTATACCTAAATTCTGTAATTGAGGAACCTAGTTGTATTTTTAAACTTTGAGCTTGGCTGAACGAAGTAATTAGTACAACGATTAACGGCAATACTTTTAACAAAAAATTATACCTCATGAAAATGCTCTTATTTTATTCAGAGCAAGTAACCATATTATTTTTTTTGTTTTGTACGGTTTTTTTTAATAGATCCAAAAATCTAACAAACTAGTTATTGTTTTTAATTTTAATTAAAAATTTAGAGGCTGAAAGTCCATATAGACTTTTACATGCAAAGTGAAAAGTTTGTCGATTCTTAAATCCTATCTCTAATGCTAATGCTTCTATTGTATATTTTTGCCAAACAGGATTGTATTTTAATTCATTTTTTAAAAATTCAAGTCGGCAATAGTTTACAAACTCAGGAAAACTTTGGCCTTGTGCTTGCTTGATGGAGAATGAAATTTGAGGAGTGCTCAATTTCAATCTTTCGGATATATCAATTATTTTCAAATCAGGATTTAAGAAAACTAGTTCAGTTTCAAATAAATTTTGAATTTTCAAGATATGATCTGGATTGTAAACTTTTTTTACCGTCTTTGTAGTGGTAGAAATTTTTTCCAACTCTTTCCTAGTAAAAAATCCACTAAGAGTGGGGCCAACTAACATTTGTGGATGTAGAATTAAATAAAACACCTCAAATAAGTAGTTTAATGAAAATAAAATGAAGTATATAATTAACTGAAGTGAAGATTTTGTACCTGTCAATTGCCAGTATAAAAAGTATATTAAGAAAAATAAAACAGCAAGAATCTTCATTGTGAAATCAATAAATATCCACTTAATAATTGTGCTATTATTACGCTTTAATATCTTAAATCCTTTTATCTGAGAATAACTGTATAAATCAAATCCCAGCCAAATAGAATAGAATATTATTGAAAATCCTTTTAAATAATCATGTATAGGCATGGGTATCAATCCAAAATCCCCTGTTGATGCCGCAAGATTTCCACTTTTAATAATAAATCTAATTTCATTTATTTTGACATCAGTTGAACTCAAGTAAAAAGGAATATATTCTGCAAAATGAAGTACAAATGGTGTAAAATGTAGTAAATATATTAATTTGAATTTTTTAGCAGGATATAATAAAAACTGCTGAATTAGTAAGGAAAATGGCCCAATTAGGTAAATCGGAGGGGATAAAGTCCTAAAAAAATAAGGATGTTCTAAAATTTTATCTTCGGTTAAATAGTAAGAAATAAAAAATGAAAAAGCTATAAGAGCAAATTGCATTCCTAAAATTTTGGAAGCAGTCATTCCTTTTGTCAAAATTAATTTTATTCCAAAAAGCAGAAATAATGTACCAATACAAAAGTGGAAGATAACTTTTAAGAACTCGATCATTACTTTTATCTATTTTAGAAACTAAAAGCCTAATTGAACGTCGTCAAACTAAAGTGGACTTTTCCTTATGAAGTGTTTCTCGTTTACACAATTTTAGTAATAATTTCATTTTAATTAAAACATATTCCTTTTTTAAATGAGTAGCAAATAAGTGAGCAACACCTGTCTATTGCATCCAATTTTTAATATGTCTCAAAAATCAAAAAATACAAATAGATTAATCTGGTTTGGTTTTGATTCGATTAAGATACGATAGGGTAGGGTCTTCTTAAACCGTACGGACTACTTCGGTAGGCAAAAAACCACTCAGGCGAGTGGTTTTTTTGTTTTAAATGGTTTGATTAGAACGGTAGTTGCAAATATTTATTTTTCGTCTGATTATGTCTCTAATTTTCATTAATTATTTAAGGCAGCAACGCATCTAACTTGTTGGTTTTGTTATGTTCTTCTTGCTTTTCATCTACTCGCCTCATGTGATGAATAGGCTCTGTCATCAAGTGTCACCAATTACCTAAAATCTTAGGAGAATCGGAACTATTCATATCTTCCCAATTTTTAAATCCTTGGTAAAATGACAATTGATTTGGGACATATGTAAACAAAAAAAGAAAGGCCAATGTTGGCCTTTCTTTTTTTGTAGCATTATAACTAATTCTTAAGCTTTCGCAGCAGAAGCTCCTTTTGCAATGCTGTAAACAACTAAACCAAAACCGATTTTGTTGATCGCATCCGCAATGTTGTAAGCTAGGTCAATATTACCTGCCATACCGTCTAATAAGTTACCTGGTAACATCATGTATCCGATAGGGTAGATTGCCCAACCAACTAATGTGAACCAACGCATTACTTTATAACCAGACTTTACGTGCTCGTTATCAGAAGCAGCAGCTAATTTAGATGCCTCACCTGCGTAGATTTCATAAATGATTACAGCCCAACCTAATGTTGAGATGATACCCCACATTACGTTTTGCTCAGGTACAACTGCCTCACCGATGTAACCTGCTACTAACATCACTACTGATCCGAAGATTAAGCGAGAAAGCATGCCTGTTTTTGCACCAGCTGGCTTTAAGATTAAGAAATACTCAATACACATCAAAGGAACTGTTAAAGTCCAGTCAATGTAACGGAATTGAGTTGGTGACTCACCTGTGTCTAACCACACACCACGCATGTAGAAATAGTGTACTGCAGCAATAAATGTAATCAATGCGGAAATCAATAAAGATGTTTTCCATTTGTCATTAACTGTTCCTCTTTCTACAATAAAGAAAATTGAAGCAGCAAGCATGGACATGTACCCTGTAAAGAAGGTAAATCCAATGTAATCACCGGCAGCTAATGTGCCATTCAGTAAAATGTTTAATGTTTCCATAATAGAAATGTTTAAAGTGATAAATAAAATATGTTACTGTACTGTTTAATTTAATTCGTTGAAAGTTAAACACTTAAATTTAAATATTGTTTCGAATTGAATAAAAAAAATTAAAATAAAAATAAAAATTGTGCAAAATATTCCTTTACGGCCTTTTAGGGATGATTTTATGCATTAAAAAAAAATGAGGTAAAGTTAAAATTGAAAGAAAAATAAATGCATGAGCGAGCCATTTTTGTTGGTTCACCATCAAAACATAGACCATCCCCATCACAAATGCAGCAACGGTAAAGGGTAATAACCTCAGATACAGATCCTTAGTACTGAGCGCTAGACTAGTTGTCAGTACTCGTATACTATAGATGGAATGGCAACCAGCAAAATAACACATAAAGGCAGGTAGCAGCGGTAAATACATGCCAAGGAGCAATGTGACACCTGTATTGATAAAGTAGCCAGTATGCTCTTTTTGGAAACCCAAAAGGATGCAAAGTATGTAAAAGCCCACTGGTAGGGCATCAACTGTAATATGTATACCCAAATTGAAATTCTGTAGAATAATGCTCACCTCCGTAGCATGCTGGGATAAGATGAAGCCCAAAATCCCCATACCTAATAGGCATGTTCTAAGTATTTGTATGAAATAGGCTGGTCCAGTTTTGGCTGTTTGAGATGCATCCGTCGTTTCCAAATCCCCAAAATGGAAAATTGAGATGCCAATAAAAATAATAAATGAGGCCAACGGAAAGAAATACCACATGATTCCATAGGCTACCATAACAGCAAGATATTTACTTGCAAACGAGATGAGACTAAATGAACTATTCTGTAAGCGCGCTAGCTGTTGCGCGACCAAATGATCTGCCGCCCCATGTGGTATGCCTAAAATAACTAATAAGAAAAGACAAAATGCCCATTCGATTTGATTGGGCATATTTTTCCACAAGCTAATCAATACCCAATATCCTATGGTCAACACAATGCCAGAAATGCGGTAAAATGAGATCATCGATTTTTGGTCACTAAATGTTTGATAAAAAGAGGTATCTGGAGCTGGCTAAACAACTTAATTTCTTGCCAAATCGTTGTTTTTTCATCTAAAAAATCAAGAATTCTAGCAAATCCTATGCGACCAAAAAGTCGGTCCATAACCAAAGGAATCACCCTGTTTTCCGTTCGTATCATGTTCAATAGAATGGAATCATAAAATGTGAATCGAGACTGACGTTTGGTTGCTAGCTGATTTACTCTATTTTTCGCATCTTGATGCATCCGTGTGAATGCATAGCCCGTTGATGCCTTCACTCGCCCAGCTGCCGTTCCAATGGAAAATATTTTCCCAGTTTGGGATGGTGATTCTATAATCTTCATCGGAATGGTTCCGCGCTCCACATCACTTACTTGATATGTTTTGCCTGGGAAGTTGGCTTCCATATATTGATTCCAATGCAATTCGTAGGCAGCTTCATCATAAGCCTGCTTACTGAATACAGTCGTTTCGATCAACCCTTTTCGGGAAGAAAAAGGCAGTATGTAATGAAACACAGCATAGTGGTTATTGCTCTGTGGCTGACTAAAATCCATCATAGTCACCGAATCACTATTCAATACATCCGAATCAAATTCGACGAATTTTCCCCAAAAATGTTGCGATAAGGATGGTTTACCTGCCGTTTGTATGTGTCCAATGCGCGCATCGGCAACTTGCTTGGCAACATACCTAGCACCATTTTGTAATTTTATTTCTACCGTAGACGCTGATTCAATAAGTTCACTTACCCATCCCATCTCATGCGTGATTTGGGTGTGTGCTGGAATGAATTGATCGAAGAAATAGTTGAAAAAATGAGTTGATGAAATGTAATGATACGCTAATGAATCAATT
This sequence comes from uncultured Aquirufa sp., assembly GCA_964618445.1. Classification (GTDB taxonomy): domain Bacteria; phylum Bacteroidota; class Bacteroidia; order Cytophagales; family Spirosomataceae; genus Aquirufa. The sequence continues at coordinate 84,977 of CAZUAZ010000002.1, forward strand.
TCTTGTGTTTGGCTCATTGATTGGGACGACCGGTAAGTTATTTTACTCCAGGACTTTTCAATTAGAAATGGAAAGGATTCTTGACCGTTTTTGGCCCAGTAACACCAACTTTTTTTGGTGCGATCTCCTGAGTCAATCAATAAGATCTTTGCATCAATATGTTCTGCTTTTTGTAAATATTCATATAGTAATTGAAGCCCTGCTGCTCCGGCGCCTACTATAGCAAGATCATATATACGCGCTTCAGTCAATTGAAATATTTTTATAAATTATTGAAACTTAACCATAAATAACCTCAATTGTTTTCTAAATGCCAAAAACATGCTGTTTTTATCTTAGCTGTCATGTGAGCTCGGTTTTATTTTAAATCTAGACTTGGTACCTTTATGCGCGTCTATTAATAATTTATTTTGCTCCGAATAGTTCTTTCTTCATTATTGGTATGCCTTTTGAGTTTCCACGTTTCGGCACAACACATTGCGCGCCTTCGTTTTGACGATGACTTTTCGTACCTAAAATCAGATAGTTCAACAAAATCTTGGGATGAAAAATTAAAATACCTATCGATTGTCGGCCAGGCTACCTTAAGCATAGGGGGTGAAATACGCGAACATTATCAGAATTATACCAATGTCAATTTTGGCCAAATTCCTACATCCTATGTCACCAGAAATCCACATCAATGGCTGCATCGACTATTGCTCCATGGGGATTTGCAGCTACATTCAAATTTTCGGGTTTTTGCTCAAATCAATAATACCGTTCGTTTTTGGAATCCAAATCCGATAACCAACCAAGTAGATCAGAATACCCTGAGTTTCCATCAATGGTTCGCAGATTTGAAGTTGGCAGACAAGCTGGTACTTCGATTAGGCCGACAAGAATTACTGTTTGGCCAAGAGCGCTTTATTGCATCGCGCGAGGGACCGAATAATCGTCAAAGTTTCGTGGGTGCGCATGTCATTCATCAAGCCAAACGCATTAGAACAGATCTTTTTTACACACATCCCATTCGGTTAAATCAAGGGGCCTTCGATGATGAAAAGTCAACGGAAAAATTAGCGGGCTTACATGTTAAATACGATAGGGTATTGAAGTTGCTTAATGCCGATGCTTTTTATTACTATTTTGAATCAAAAGCACGTGAGTATTATTCATCAATAGGTGCTGAAAAAAGGCATACGGTAGGTGTACATCTCTATTCAAATCCGCAACGTTTTAATTATGATTTTGAATTTTCAAGGCAGATGGGAACCTTTAAATCACTTGATATTCGAGCTATGATGGCTGTTTGGGATGTTAACTTAGCGATTATGCCACATCGATACATTGGATTTAGCGGTAATTATGTACCTGGTGATCAATCTAACCAAGACAAACAGTTGAATACGTTTAACACCTTGTTTGCCCGTCCACCTTTTGGTCAAACGGTTGCCCTGAATATTTCTAATACCTTGAACTTAAGCCCATATATCCGATATCAAAATGGTACCAAATGGATAGCGACTGCACGGGCGTCTTTTGTCCAGCGAACGAGTGCATACGATGGGGTATATACGCCCAATATGTCTCAATTGCGTCCGTATGATACGAAAAAAATGACGTCTGATGCCCTAAAACTGTGTGATATTTATGCGGTAGATGTCAATTATGTTCCCACCAAACATTACTTTTTTCAGGCCGAACTAGGCTATTGCAAGGCCGGAACCTATTTAAAAGAAACAGGTGCTGGCGAAAATGTCATTTATTTTGCCATTCGTAATGCGATTAAATTCTAGGCAATCGCGCGATCTTTTCGGATCAGCCAGAGCATTAGAAAACACACCGCCCCGTTTAAAATTAGTTTAGCGAATCCAAATCCACCGAAAAGCGTTTGTGCTTGCATTTCCAAGATAAAGGTAATGATCGGGGAGGCCACACATATAAATGGTACCAATTTGTCCTTCACACCGTATTTGGTAAATAAACCAAACGAAAATAAACCTAAGAGCGGACCATACGTATAGCCGGCTAAATTAAAGACGGCCGCAATTAGTTCTTGGGTGTTGAATACGTGAAACAAACCTATCACGACAAAGAACAAAGCTGAAAATCCTAAGTGTACACGTTGTTTCAACTTCTCTCGTTTAGCTTCCTTGAATTTCTCAATACGTAAGAAATCAATGCAAAATGAAGTTGTTAATGCGGTCAAAGCAGAATCTGAACTCGCATAAGACGCCGCAATAATTCCCAGTAAAAACGTCACGGCTGCCAAAGTCCCAAATTCTCCACCCAGTGCTAATAAGGGGTATAACTCATCTGTTTTGGTCGGTATGGCAATCTGATTTGCTTGTGCGTATATATACAATAAGGCACCTAATGACAAGAAAAGAATATTGATGAACAACAATACCCAATAGAACCAGAACATGTTTTTTTGCGCTTCACCAATCGACCTACAGGTTAAGTTTTTCTGCATCAAATCTTGATCCAATCCAGTCATCACAATCGCAATAAACACCCCCGCTAAAAAGTCTTTTCCAAAGAAATGCGGGCTCTTCCAATCCCATTCAAACATGTGCGATAGGGGACTCGCTTGGATGGTATTGACCATTTCTCCGAAACCCATGTTCATTTTTTGGCCAACTAAAAATATGGTGATGAATAGCGCGACGAGTAAAAAGAGCGTCTGAAGGGTGTCCGTCCAAATAATCGTTTTAACCCCTCCTCGATGGGTATAGAGCCAAATTAGGGCGATCGAAATGAATACGGTGCAAACAAATGGAACACCAATAGGAGCGAAAATAGCGATTTGGAGCACATTGACAGCTAAATATAAACGAGCTGCGGATCCGATTGTCCGGGAAAGTAAAAAGAAGGCTGAGCCTGTTTTATAGGACCAGAAACCAAAACGCGTTTCTAAATAGCCGTAAATAGAAATTAGATTGAGTCGGTAATAGAGAGGCATTAATACCAGCGCGATTGTTAAATAGCCCAATGAATGCCCTAAAATGACCTGATAATAGGTGAAATAGGTTTTGCCAACTGCCCCAGGAACTGATATAAATGTTAAACCAGAAATGGAAGTACCAATCATCCCGAAGGCCACGAGCCACCAAGGAGATTCCCGATTCGCAGTAAAAAAGGCGTTTGTGTCAGCTCCTTTCGATGTGAAGTAAGAAATGAGCAACAAAAGGCCAAAATAGATGGCAAGAATTCCGCCGGCTAATTGAATCGACATAGAGGTTTAAAGAGAAATTTATATAAATTTGTACGAGGTGTTTTCAATACTAGTTTCAAAAATATGGATTTCTCCGTAGATAATGTTTCTGAGTTCATTTTTTCTTTGGCAGGGCAAGAGCAATGGCAAGAAGAAGTAGAAGTTTTAGTGGATGAAGAAGCAGTTCCAGCACATCAATTAGTCGTTTATAATGATGAGGTTAATACGTTCGAGTACGTCACGTTAACACTCATGGAAGTCTGTGAACACAGCCCCGAACAAGCCGAACAATGTACGTTAATGATTCATTTTCGCGGTCGGTGTGGGGTAAAATCTGGTGATTTCGACACCCTAGTATCCATGCGTAACGAGATTTGTAGGCGCGGTATTTCAGCCGAGATTGAATCATTTGAGTCCTAAATTATGATGCATACTTATCCGTCTCGAATCATTGAGCAAGCTGTGGAGGAAATTTCGAAATTGCCGGGTATTGGTAAGAAATCAGCCTTAAGGTTAGCATTACACATGCTGAAGCGTCCGGAATCACAATCCTTACAGTTAGCACATGCATTAGTTCAGCTTCGTACGGAGACCAAATATTGTCCTAAATGCCACATGATTTCCGACGGTGATTTATGTGGAATCTGTGCGAGTACAAAGCGCGATGAGCGTTTACTTTGTGTCGTGGAAGATTTGCGGGATGTGATGGCGATTGAAAATACAGGACAATATACTGGATTATATCATGTACTTGGCGGTATCATTTCGCCGCTAGCAGGTGTTTCTCCTACTGATTTACACATCGATACCCTGATTACACGCATTGCCTCAGGTGCTTTTGATGAAGTCATTTTGGGACTGAGTCCAACGATGGAAGGAGATACGACAGCATTTTATTTGACAAAGAAATTAGCCGATTATTCGATTAAAATATCCACCATTGCGCGTGGAATTCCGATCGGAGGAGATTTAGAATATACAGATGAGATTACCCTTGGCCGTAGTATTGTAGGCCGAGTCAACTATGAATAAACTCAATACACAATGAATCGCAACGAATTTTTAAAATTATCCGGTTTAGGTTTAGTGGCCTCACGGATCAGTGTATTGGAAAATGCACCTTTTTCATTACCTACCCTTGGTTATTCATATGATGCCTTAGAGCCGCATATTGATAAGCTGACCATGGAAATTCACCACAGCCGTCATCACAAAGCTTATGTAGATAACTTAAACAAGGCGGTAGGTACTTCGAGTAAATCAATCGAAGAATTGTTGGCAACCATAAGTACACAGCCCGTGGCTGTTCGAAATAATGGGGGAGGGCACTGGAATCACAGTTTCTTTTGGCAATTATTAGCTACTGCGACAGGAAAGCAACCAAGTGCCGCATTATTAAAGCAAATTCAAGCTGATTTTGGAAGTTTAGATACCTTTAAAACGGAATTTGCCAAAGCCGCAACTTCGCGTTTTGGTTCCGGCTGGGCGTGGTTAACCTGGAATGGGTCGAAATTAGTGATTAGTTCGACGGCCAACCAAGACAATCCGTTGATGGATGTAGCTGAAGTGAAAGGCAAACCGATTTTAGCGTTAGATGTGTGGGAGCACGCTTATTATTTGAAGTATCAAAATAAGCGGGCTGATTATATTGCAGCTTTTTGGAATGTGGTCAATTGGGATTTTGTCTCGCGTCAATTTGAAACAAAATAAGTATGTTATTAGAAGAAATACCTTCCTTGGATTTAGCTGATTTTAATTCAGGAGATCCTGTTCGAAAGGAGAAATTTGTACAAGATTTAGGTCAAGCGTTCAATACGATCGGATTCGTGGCGATTAAAGGTCATGGCCTGTCGAATGAATTTACGCAAGCTTTGTATGCAGAGGTGGAGCGTTTTTTCCAGTCGCCTGATGAGCTTAAGCGAAAATATGAGATTGAAGGAATTGCAGGCCAACGGGGTTACATTGGGAAAGGAAAAGAAACTGCAAAGGGTTTCAAAGTGCCTGATTTGAAGGAGTTTTACCATGTGGGTCAGCCACATAAGCATGACGGAGATTCAGTTTGGGAGGAATATCCTGCGAATGTATTTCCTGCGGAATACCCACAATTTGGGGAGTTAACTGTTCAAGGATATGAAACACTTGAGGCAGCTGGAAAATCATTGTTGCGTGCGATTGCTTTGTATTTAAACTTACCAGAGGATTATTTTGAGCCTCGTGTCAAAAATGGTAATTCCATTTTACGTGCGATTCACTATTTCCCCATCGCAGATCCAGATAGCTTGCCGGAAGGGGCTGTTCGTGCAGCTGCTCATGGAGATATTAATCTGATTACGCTTTTAATGGGTGCTTCTGCGGAAGGTCTAGAGGTGTTGCGCATGGATGGAAAATGGATTCCCATTACGGCTTTGCCAGATCAGGTTGTCGTAAACGTAGGGGATATGTTGGATCGTTTAACCAATCATCATCTAAAATCTACGATTCACCGCGTAGTTAATCCTCCGCGTGAAAAGATGGGTACGTCACGTTATTCGATTCCATTTTTTATGCATCCTAGATCTGAAATGGATTTGACTTGCTTGGAGAGTTGTGTAACATCAGAAAGTCCAAAGATTTATACGGACATGACCGCTGGAGAGTTTTTGAATGAGCGATTAATCGAATTGGGATTAAAGAAAAAATAACGTGAAACGGCCAAAACATCTGAATTTTTTATGGGATGTATTTGTTTTGGCTGCCACATCATTTGGAGGGCCTCAGGTACACTGGGCCCTTTTTTTGCGCCGTCTCGTGCATGAAAAGCAGTATTTGACTGAAGATGAGCTTTTTGAGATTCAGGCGTTGTGTTCGGTATTGCCCGGGCCAACTTCCACGCAGATGATTACGGCGATCGGTTTGAAGCGGGGAGGGGCCTCCTTAGCCTACATGACATTATTGTTGTGGATCACTCCAGCGGTATTTATCATGACTTTAGCTGCCTATGGGATGACGTATTTACGTAATCGTGAATTAGTTCAGTTTGTGTTACCTGTAGGGGTGGGGTTGATTTTGCAAGCAGGCTGGTTGATGGCCAGAAAAGTAATAAAATCCTATCTGTATGTTTGGATTTTAGTGTTCACCATTGCGGTAGGTATTTTGTTTGCGACGCCGTATATTTTCCCAATTGTACTAGTCTTGGGAGGCTTAATTTCATCTTTCAATTTTCGTGAATTTCCACGCCAAAATAAGCATAAAATGATCATACCTTGGGCAAATTTTCATTTGTTCTGGGGGGTGTTTGTTTTTTTGGTGGTGTTAGGTGAAACCACGGATTACTTTCCATTTCATTTATTAGAGAATTTTTATCGAAACGGAAGTCTCGTTTTTGGGGGTGGGCAGGTACTCGCACCTGTTTTATATACCGAATTTGTTGATTTTAAGGGTTTAATTCGGCCAGATGATTATTTGACTGGTATGGCACTTTCGCAATCACTTCCTGGTCCGATTTTTGCTCTTACCTCTTATTTAGGTGTTTTATTGATGAAAGATTATGGGATATTCGGTCAGTTATCAGGTAGTGTAATCGGTGCATTAGGGATTTTTTTACCAGGTACTTTTTTGATCTTTTTCGTCTTTCGTATTTGGGGTCAATTGAAGCAATATCGATTCATACGTGCTTCTTTGGCAGGTATTCAGGCTGCATCTGTGGGATTAACGGGTGTCGCAGTGTACACATTTGTTTTTCCAATGATCGAAAAAGGCGATGGGGTATCCATCGCCTTAGTGATTTTTACTTTTCTAGTGGCGCAAACGGAACGTGTTCCTGCAATTGCGCTATTCAGTGCGGCATTAGTAGCCGGTTACGTGTTATCGTAATAAATTTAATAAGTATTGGCCATAGCCACTTTTAACGAGTGGTTTAGCTATCGTTTCGAGTTGGCCTGCGTCTATGAATCCCATCCGGTAGGCAACTTCTTCGATACACCCAATTTTCATTCCTTGACGTTCTTCAATGACTTGGACAAATTGTCCTGCTTGCATTAAGGAAGCAAAAGTGCCCGTGTCTAGCCACGCTGTTCCACGATTTAAGATTCCGACAGAAAGCTTCCCACGCTTCAAATACTCTTTATTTACATCGGTTATTTCATATTCACCTCGTGGAGATGGTGCAATATTTTTGGCAATGTCCACGACATCATTATCGTAGAAATAAAGCCCTGGAACCGCATAATTTGATTTGGGTTGACTTGGTTTTTCCTCAATCGAAATAACTTTATTGTCGGCATCAAATTCCACCACACCATAACGTTCCGGATCATTGACCGAATACGCATAAACAACGCCTCCATCTGGGTTATTGTTGGCTTGTAACAACTTACTCAAACCTGAGCCATAGAAAATATTATCGCCTAGTACCAAAGCCACTTTATCTTTTCCGATAAATTTTTCACCGATCACGAAAGCTTGCGCTAAACCATTGGGTTCTGGCTGGACTGCATATTCGAATTTGCAACCGATGCTAGAACCATCACCCAGTAACTTCTCAAAATGAGGTAAATCATGTGGCGTTGAAATAATCAAAATCTCCCGGATGCCTGAAAGCATCAAAATAGATAGGGGATAATAGATCATTGGTTTGTCGTAAACAGGCATTAATTGCTTGCTAACGGCTAAAGTCAATGGATGTAAACGTGTGCCAGATCCTCCGGCTAAAATAATTCCTTTCATAATTAGCGTCCTTGATACATGGTCGTATAGTAATTTTGATAATCACCTGATGTGACATCATTAAGCCATTTTTCGTTGCTTAAATACCAACTAACTGTTTTTTCTAATCCTTGTGCAAACTGCAAACTAGGTTCCCAACCTAGCTCTTTCATAATCTTAGTTGCGTCGATTGCGTAGCGTAAATCATGCCCTGCACGGTCGGTTACATAGGTAATCAACTGTACTGATGTACCAGCCGGTCGGCCTAATTTTTCGTCCATGATTTTGCACAATAGATGTACTAAATCAATGTTTTTCCACTCATTAAATCCTCCAATATTGTACGTTTCGCCAATTTTTCCTCGGTGGAAAACAGTGTCGATTGCACGTGCATGGTCAACAACAAATAGCCAATCGCGTACGTTTTCTCCTTTACCATAAACAGGTAATGGCTTGTTGTTCAGTATGTTATGGATCATTAGCGGAATCAGCTTCTCTGGGAAGTGATTCGGTCCATAATTATTAGAGCAATTGGTGATCACAGTTGGCAAACCATATGTCTCATGATATGCGCGCACAAAGTGATCTGAACTCGCTTTTGAGGCAGAATATGGGGAGCGAGGATCGTATGGAGTTGTTTCTAGAAAGAACTCTTTTGGATCATGTAATTCACCGTAAACCTCATCGGTAGAGATGTGGTAGAATTTCTTGCCTTCGTAGTTGCCAGCCCATTGTTTTTTAGCTGCTTGTAATAAATTAACAGTACCGATCACATTGGTACGTACAAATGCCAAAGGATCTGTAATCGAACGATCCACATGGGATTCAGCTGCTAGGTGCAAAACACCGTCAAATTGATGCTCTGCAAACAACGCGTCCATGTGTGCCGCATCAGTAATGTCTGCTTTGATGAAGTGGTAATTTGGTCGGTCAGCAATATCTTGATTGTTGGCCAAATTCCCTGCATACGTCAACGCATCTAAATTATAGATTTGATAATCCGGGTATTTTTCGACGAAAAGACGGACAACGTGAGAACCAATAAATCCGGCACCGCCGGTGATTACTATTTTCTTCATAATGATTATAAAAGGGCTTCTTGCCAAGCCCAGGCGTCTTTTAAGGCTTCTTCTAAGCTGATTTCAGCTTTCCATCCGAGGATGTTATTTGACTTTTCGGTAGCCGCATAAACGGCTGTAATATCGCCAGGTCTGCGATCCCGAACTTCATACGCTACTTTTTTATGTGTTGCTTTTTCAAATGCCTGAATCACTTGGTAGACAGAACTTCCTTCGCCTGTGCCGATATTAAAGAAATCGTAGTAAGCAGTATTGGGCCTACCCAATACATGAGAAAGTGCCTTCACGTGCGCATGGGCTAAATCCATCACGTGAATATAATCACGAATGGCGGTTCCATCTGCCGTTGGATAATCTGTTCCCCACACTTGCAGCGGTCCACGTAATCCGGCCACAGACTGCGTTAAAAAGGGAATTAAGTTGGCAGGTGGTCCCAGGGGTAGTTCGCCAATTAGGGCACTTTTATGGGCTCCAATGGGGTTGAAATAACGTAAAGAGATGGCTTTGAGGGTAGCATTCGCCTGAACCGTATCGCGAATAATTTCCTCGCAAATTTGTTTGGTATTTCCATATGGGGAAACGGCCTCTTGTACAGGTGAATTTTCAGTTACCGGCAATTCGTCTGGTTGGCCATATACCGTACATGAAGATGAAAATACGAGGTTATTAACCCCATAGTGCTGCATTTTTTCGAGTAGGAGTACCGTTGACGCAACGTTATTTCGGTAATATTTAAGTGGATTGGCAACGGATTCACCTACGGCTTTCGAAGCTGCGAAGTGAATGATTCCGTCAATTTGGTAGGTGGTAAATAGCTGATCGTAGGTAGCAGGTTCATTAACATCTGCTTTCACATAGGTGACTGGTTTTCCACAAATGGTTTCCAGATTAGCGATGACCTTCTCGGAAGAATTGGAAAAATTGTCTACAATGATGGGGTTGTACCCATTTTCTTGTAAAACAACATAAGTGTGTGAACCTATAAAACCAGCTCCTCCCGTAATCAGAATATTCATCATGTGTGCTTTTGCTTATGCTTTTAGCAACCACAAATTTAGTTTCATTTTTCGCCGAAAAAAAATTTAGTATCCAAACATTTATGCAAAGGACAGGAGGTTTGATTTTTGAGGATTTTGATTAATTTTGAGTGCAATAATTACCCTATGGAAGAACCCGCGATTAAAGCAATGATTCAACTGTTGGACGACTCGGATACCGAAGTTGTCCAATTGGTCGAAGCCCAAATACGCACCTTAGGTTCTGCGATCATTCCCGTATTGGAGTCGGAATGGGAGCAATTGAGTTTTAATCCTTATTTACAGACTAAAATCGAGGATTTAATTCACGAGTTTCAATTAGACTTGATGAAAAGTCGACTCACTCATTGGAAAGAGGGTGGAGGAATGGATTTGTTAGAGGGTATGTGGATTATATCCACCTATCGCTATCCTGATTTTTCTTATGCCGAATTGCAAGCAACCATGGAGCAATTGTATTTCGAAGTATGGCCTCAGATGCGGGATGATTTACATCCGATTGACCAATTGAAAATTCTAAATACGGTCATGTTTGACCAAATGAAATTTGGGGCGAACACAAAGAATTTTCATGCAGCCAATAACTCCTTCCTTAATGTAGTGCTTGACTCCAAAAAAGGCAATCCCATCAGCTTGTGTGTGATTTATATGTGGATTGCTCAGAAATTAGGGATGCCAGTTTATGGGGTTAATTTGCCTAATTTGTTTGTATTGACCTATAAAAAAGATGAACTTCAATTCTATATTAATGTTTTTAATAAAGGCTTGATATTCAATAAAACGGATATTGATAATTACATCGCACAATTGAATTTACAGCCTAATGATATCTATTATCAACCGTGTTCGAATTTAGAAATTGTTCGACGTGTCCTAAGAAATCTTATCATGGCCTATGAAAAGGCTGGAGATGATTCGTATAAAGATGAGTTAACGAATCTAATTAGTTCACTGGATTAACCCACCCGTGCCATACTGATAACAAAATCATCTAAATCTTCCCAATAATATTTTATTGTTTTTTCTCCCTGGAGCAGGATCGCATTTCCTTCTGTTTCTTCTGTATGCTGATCTAATGCTATTGAGTTTTTAAATGATAATCCGGGAATATTCGCTGCTTTGTAAATGGATTCTTTGATGGACCAAGCAAGGGTTAAGGCCATGTGGTTATCGGCTCGGTTGTCTAATTCGTTTGTATTTAAGAATCTAGGGGCTATTTTCTCGATTTTTCGGCCTTTTTTTTCGATGTCGATACCAACATCCTTTTGGTAGCTACAAGCAGCTGCCACGTAAGGGTATGCGTGCGTCAGGGATATTTTCCAGTCTGAATTCAGTAAATAAGGGCGGCCGCGTTCGTCTTGTTGGAGCACCACGTCCAACAATCCTAGCCGAGAACACAAATCATATAGACAGTAGCGTGCAGCCAAAGATTCGATGCGTTTGATTGGATTTTGGGAATTAATGTTGGGCCAATGTGTTGGAATTTGTTCGAAAAATTCCATGGGCTCGTCAATTTTCCACACACAGACATGTGTTTCTGGAATTAGTGAGTTGAGGGTGGAGGAAAATTCCGGCATACCGATATATTTGGCTGTAAAATTATCATTTTTGCAGTTCATTTAGCTTAGTATTTTGAAAATAGAACGAATTGATACCTTCGCAGGTCACCGTGGTGCAGTTTACGCGTTAGAAAAAGCCGTAGACCAAGCCTTGTTTTATTCGGCCGGAGCAGATGGATGGGTTGTGCAGTGGAATTTAGAAAAACCTGATCTAGGGAAAGTAATTGCTCAAATTCAAGGTTCCGCCTATGCCATGCGGCTTGATCCATTTTCGGGAATTCTTTGGGTTGCTCAAAATAATGAAGGGATTCATGGCATCGATTTAGTTTCATTGGAACGGGTATTTTCGATTCCTATGTTAAATCAATCTATTTTTGATATCCAATTTTGGGGAGATCAGGTTTGGGTGGCCAGTTCACATGGCATGATTACGGTGATAGACCGGATGTCACATCTGGTTAGTAAGCACATTAAAGTAGGAGAGGCACATGTGCGTTGTTTGCATGTGGTAGGCCAACATATATTTGCGGGTTACAGCGATGGATTTATGCGGGTATTTAATGCTCAATTTGTGTTAAAATATGCCCAATTAGCACATGAAAAACGTGTGTTTTCCATTGTTTCAGCCGGGGATCGTATTTTTTCGGTAGGGGGTGATGCGCACATTCGATCATGGGACTGGCATTCGAATGAATTGATCTTAGCATTGCCCGGAATTCCTGCGCATATTCAAGCGATTAACTCACTGGTGCGAAGTCCTTGCGGGCGCTATTTGGCGACAGGGAGTATGGATAAGACGATTAAAATTTGGGATGTGGAGACATTGGCCTTGCGTAAGGTGATTGATTTTGCACGGTATGGGGGACATAAGCATTCCATTAATGCGCTTATTTGGTCCACGTATGCAGACTTGTTGGTTTCTGGTTCTGATGATAAACAGATTTCTGTTTGGAAAATAGACTAAAGGTTTTTTATTTTACCACTTAACATTAATCCTATGAGCATATCAGCAGTTTCTTTTTCCAAAGGTTTTCGAGGATACGATGTGGCAGAGGTGCAAGCCTATGTGAACTCCGTAGATTTATTTGCTGCAGAAGCTGCACGTAATGAGCAGTTAATGCAAGAAAAAATCCAGCAATTAGAACAAGAGGTTAATCGGTTGCGCGAGGTGGAATCGTCCCTTTTTCGGGCGATGAAATTAGCCGAGGAAGCACAAGTGCATTGGCAACAGAAAGTTGAAAAAGAAGCCGAGGGTTTGCTGTCCGATGCGAAGAAAAAGGCAAATGCATTAATTGCTGAATCTGAGCAATCAGTTAAAAAAGCAGCGTTATTAGTTGAAAATGAACGCAAACAACTGTTGGCACAAGCTGAGCAGGAGTTGAAGGAAAAACAGCGTGAGATGGGTCGTTTGGAGGCGGTCCAACAAGCCTTTGCGGAGCAGATGTTGGAGCTTTCTCAGCAAACCATAGATCAATTAGCTAAATGGAAGAAGGATGTTCCTTCAGTTGCTCCAGTTAAATCTGAGCAGATAAAAGCTAAACCAGCATCTAAGGTGGGTAAGCCTGTAGCTAAGCCAAAGCCGGTAGCAAAGAAAAAGGCAAAGCCAGTTTCGAAACCTGCAAAATCAAATCATTTGGATGTGAGCACGATTGAGGATGATGGCTTGCCTACATTGAATAAAGTGCTAGAAGCCTATGCAAAATCTAGCGGCCCGCGCGGAAAAGTGGGTGATTTAAATTAATCATGATGCGGATATATCAGGTGCGATTAGAGGATGTGCGGTTGTTTGGGTATCACGGACTGTTTCCTGAGGAGCGTGTATTAGGTAATTGGTTTATTTTAAATCTGGCTATTTCGAAGCAAATTACCCAAGCTTTTGAAGATGATATTAATCGGACGGTGGATTATGGCCAACTTTACATGGTATGTCTAGAGATCATGCGGGAGCCGGTTGATTTGTTAGAAACACTTTGCGAGCGCATTGCTACCCGTTGCAAAGAACTGCATCCTGATTATGTCGAGATGGAGATTCGAATAGGTAAGGAGCATCCGCCCATGGGTATGTTGGGAGGTCGTTCTTGTGTGGTTTGGAAGGAGAATTCGGAGATGAATATTTAAAAAAAAGAGTGTAAATTCGCATCAAAATTATCCTAGTTATGCGTCATCAGGTTACGATCAAAGACATTGCCAAGCAGTTGAATGTATCGGTAGCGACTGTTTCGCGAGCTTTGCGTGATTTGCCGGATATTCATCCGGATACTAAAAAATCAGTTCTTGATTTGGCGGCTGAGCTTGATTATCAGCCGAATGTTTTGGCAACAAGTTTAGTGAAAAGTAGAACGAAGACTTTGGGACTAATTGTTCCTGATTTGGGATATTACTTTTTTTCTACGGTGGTTAAGTCCATTGAAGAGGCTGCTATTGCTGCTGGTTATTCCTTGTTGATTACGCAAACGCAAGAGTCTTATGAGCGTGAACTGATCAATATTCAGAATTTATCTCGATCTCAAGTAGAGGGAATTATTATTTCACTTTCGCGAGAAACGGTTAATCTAGATCATTTGAATCGTTTACAACGTCGTGGGATTCCATTGGTGTTTTTTGATCGAGATAGTGATGAGATTCATGCGTCCAAAGTGATGGTTGACAATGAGCAATCAGCCTATGAAGCAGTTAAACATTTGTTGGAAAATGGTTGTAAGCGCATCGCTTTTTTGGCAGGGCCTAAAAGCGTGTCAGTTAGTAATCAGCGCCGCTTAGGTTATTTACGTGCTTTATCGGAGGCTGGGATTGAGGCGGATCCAAGTTTGATTTTTCATTCTGATTATTTCCAGGATACTGCCAAATCGCAAACACATATTTTGATGCGCATGGACAATGCACCAGATGGAATTTTGGTGGTTTCTGATCGATTGGCATTAGGTGTTTTAATGGCGTTGAGAGAACTTAAAATACGGGTTCCCGAGGATGTTAAAATTGTAAGTTTTAATAATGAGCCTATATGTTCTGTTGTTTCTCCTACGATTTCTTCGGTGGCGCAGCCTTTAGTCGAAATAGGGCAGTTGGCCTTCAAATTATTAATCGACCAGATTGAGGGAAAAAATGCGGGAGATGCTCCTGTAATTGAGGTGTTGAAGACACAATTAATGGTACGTGAATCGTCTGTTCGCGTCAAATAGCGGCTTTATTCGGGCTTCTATTTATTCATTTTTTTTACAGAATTTTTTCTTGGAAAAATAGGCAGAATTTGAGATATTTGTACCTATTGAAAATCTCTGTTTTTTCCTTTCAAAAGGAATGATTTAACATGGGTTGTTCAACGAATCAAATCATTATTTATGTCATTACAAACAAATATTATCCCAATCAACATCGAAGATGAAATGAGAGGGGCGTACATTGATTATTCAATGTCGGT
>CAZUAZ010000003.1:0-13539 GCA_964618445.1 uncultured Aquirufa sp.
AAAATCTGTCCCGTTTGCAACCGCCCTTTCGCCTGGCGCAAGAAATGGGAAAAGAATTGGGACCAAATCATCTATTGTGGTGAAAAGTGCAGACGTAGCAAATAAGTTTACCGACCAAGACATCGACCGCATTATCCAAATGGCCTGGGAAGATCGCACGCCCTTTGAGGCCATCGAATTTCAGTTTGGCCTGAAAGAAAAAGAGGTCATCGAATTCATGCGCTTGAATAGTAAAGAGTCCAGTTTCCGGATGTGGCGCAAGCGCATGGGAGGAAGGAATACCAAACACCTGCAAAAACGCGTTGCCCTAGATCCGCGCTTCAAATGCACCTTGCAGCGGAGCATTAGTATGAACAAAATCAGCAAACGCTAGTGGAATTCCCAACGTACCTTTCGGCTGTTTACGAACGTATCGACCAATTTGACCCTGAGCTTTATGCACGGACTCGGAATTTTGTCAAAGGTGGCGTCTCCTATTTATCCCCTTATTTGTCGCGTGGATTTATCACCGTTCCTCAAGTCGTTAAGCGACTGAAAGACCGCGGAATTGGTTTAGAACAAGCGGAGAAATTCATCCAAGAATTAGCTTGGCGCGAGTTCTATACGCGGACATGGTTTCAAAAAGGGGATGGGATTTTTGAGGATATTCGCCATCCGCAGGAGGGCATTGAGCGCTTCGGAATCCCTCGTGCCGTTTTGGAATCTAACACTGGAGTTAGGGCTTTGGATACATACCTTGCTTCATTTTCGGAGAAGGGTTACTTGCACAATCACCTCCGTATGTACCTCGCTGCGACCATTTGCAATGTGGCCAAATACCATTGGCTTGAACCCGCCCAGTGGATGTATTACCATTTATTGGACGGCGATTTGGCGAGCAATGCGCTGAGCTGGCAATGGTGCGCCGGTACCTTCAGCAATAAGCTGTATTACGCAAACCAGGAGAATATCAATCGATATACCGGAAGTCAGCAAAGAGGTACGTTCTTAGATTTTGACTATGAGGATTTGCCTACGCAACCAGTCCCTGATCATCTGCGTAGATCGGTGGAAGCCTCACGTCCATTTACACCACCTAACACAATGCCGCTGGAATTAATTGATGGAATTCCCACTTTCATTTATACCCATTATACATTGGATCCTACCTTCCATGAGGGGGAAGAAGGCAATCGGATTCTGGTCCTTGAGCCGAGCCATTTTGCGAAGCACCCGATGTCTCCTAAGACGATTGATTTCATCCTATCGTTGGCAGAGAACATAACGGGAATTCAAGTCTTTTATGGAGAATATGCAGACCTTAATTTGAAAGGTATTTTCCGCGATCACCCCGTTAATGCCCATTTTCAGGGTGTTCGTGAGGAGCATCCGTCCTTGGCTCCAGGCCTCCAAGGGGAATTCAATAGCTTCTTTTCGTTTTGGAATAAACTAAGCAAACAATTGCGCTAGAAAGGTTTCCGCTCGCATGAGGTGTGCGTCTCTTTTTTCCAAAGGCATTTTGTCCCAGGTGCTGATGAGCATGGCCCAACGCGGATTTTTCTTAAAAGTTACCCGTTGTTTATCCAAGAATCGCCAAAATAATCCATCCCAAATCTCTTGCCACTCGCCCTTCGGGTAATCACTCATTTTCAGAATGTAGTTGGATCCACAGATGTAGGGTTTAGTCGTCATCAAACCGCCATCACTAAATTGCGACATGCCGTAGATGTTGGGCACCATCACCCAATCGTATGCGTCGATGTACATTTCCATGAACCAACGATAGACCGCATCCGGCTTAATTTCGCACAACAACATAAAATTCCCCAGCACCATTAGGCGCTCGATATGGTGGTTGTAGCCGGTTTTTAAGAGTTTGCGAATCGTTTGGTCGATGGGTTCCACACCCGTTGTACCCGTGTAAAAGGCTGTAGGCATCTCCCGCGTAAATCCCCAATAATTCGTGGTGCGCTGTTGGACTCCAATTTTCCGATACAATAATTGCACAAACTCCCGCCACCCCACAACCTGCCGAATGAAACCTTCCACGCTATTTAAAGGCGCTGCGGAGGCCACAACTCGTTCAATAACTTGAGCTGGATTCAGTAATCCGACATTAATCAGTGGGCTCAAAATGCTGTGAAACAAGGTCTTTTCTTGCGCCTTAATTGCATCTTCGTAATCCCCGAAAAGTGGAATTCTTTGCTGTATAAATTGATCCAAAGCGGCCTGTGCCTCTTCGTGCGTCACTGGGTAAAAAGCCCCTGAAAATGGTCGCTCTGAAGAACCTGGATTGTCCACGAAATGTGTTGAAACATACTCAATGGCCTCCAGGATATATGCGTTCGTGGTAGTCTCTGGAAAGGGCGCTGGGATAAAGGTATTCTTCGGTATTTTCTTACGATTATCCGCATCAAAAGTCCATTGGCCGCCCATTGGCTTCCCATCTTCCTCAAGCAGAAGTCCGCGGTCTTTACGCTGCTGGGTATAAAAGGCTGTTTGAAAATAAGGCTTGCGGGTGCCGAGCAGAGAAGTGTCCGTATTGAGGAAATTTGGGCTTGCCAATAAGTGAATATCTCCGGTGCGACGCAGTCGGCGTTCGAGCAGATAATCATTGGGATCGAAAAGCGTAATGGGGCCTGTTATGGACGCGGCTAGTGCTACTTCCGCAGATCGAGGATCTTGCGCATCAATGTATTCCACCGTTTTTCCCACGGTGCGAAGTCGGTCCGCAAAGGCCTGCATACTCGCTCGGTGGAAGAGTATTTTCTGCTTGTGAAAAGCGTATTGTTTGAAGAATAAATCAGATTCGACTAAGTAAAACACATCAGCTTCTTGCGTGAGCGTTTCCTCAAATAATTGGTGTGGAAAGATTAGGAATGCGCTCATTTATTCACGTGTTTTTCAAGGATTCGCGCCCCCTCTTGTCGGGCCTTTTTCGTTTTCCGCATCGCCCAAACTTGGTCGGATGCTGTTTTGCGTGTGGCACTCAAATCCACCACCGGCGCTGGATAATCCACCCCGATTTTGACTCCATATAAAGTCTGCTCCATGTCACTTAATTTCCAAGGTTCATGAATTAAGGTAGAAGGAACCGCCGCTATTTCAGGTACCCATTTTTTGATAAAGACACCTTCCGGATCGTGGGCATATGAATTTTTGATTGGATTGTAAATGCGGATCGTATTAATACCCGTGACGCCGGCTTGCATTTGGATTTGAGGGTAATGAATACCCGGTTCGTAATCGAGAAATTGACGTGCGAGAAAATGTGCCAAATCTCGCCAATCCTGCCATAAATTGAAAACGAAAAACGACACCACCATCGCTCGCATGCGGAAATTCAAATAGCCTGTCGCAACCACGCAACGCATGCAGGCATCAATGAGCGGAACACCGGTATGGCCGTTTTGCCAAGCTTGAATTAAGAACTCATCGCGCTGTTTTTCAAGGCCTTGATAGGCCTTATTTACATGTTCAAATTCCATGCGTGATTCATCCTCAAACTTCTGCATGAAGTGTCCCTGCCAATGTAGGCGGGATGTGAAATTTGAAAGCGCCCGTTTGTTGGCCGCCGTTTTATAATGCTGCATCGTGAACGTATAGGCCATCCGCATGCTGATATTTCCGTAGGTTAGGTACGGCGAAATGCGACTGCATGCGCGCCGACTGGCCTCCGGTTTGCTGATGGACGAACTATATGCGGAATGCCGGGTTTCGATGAAACTTTTCAAGTATTTCCAACCCCAATATTCGCCCCCTTCTTGGAAAAAAGGGTTACGCGTTTTGAATTCAATTGGTAGTTCGGGACCTTTAAAAGCCGTGTAAAATTCAGACGGTAAACGCAGCAAATTCCAGTTATCCTCGCGAACTAAATAGGGCTCACGCCGCATCGTTTCCTCCCAGCGTTGTTGCCAGGTTTTACGCGATTTCAACCGGCGAATTACTCCGCCTGTGGGCGTCTCGTTCCAGGTAATTTTTTCGCGCTGGCAAAACGCAGCCACCGCTTTGTCCCGTTCAAAACTTAAATTGTTTCCAATCTCCTGATGGGAGAAAATCTGGCGGATCTCGTATTGCTCTGATAGTGCCTGAAATACAGGTAGTACTTCGGAATGAAATAGATACAAAATACCATTCCGGTCTTCTATTCGGCCCTGCATTTCAACAAGTGATTCATGCACAAATCGCCAATGACGAACATCGCTATCCGGAAATGCGATTAGGGAAGGTTCAAAAAAATACACCAATAAAACAGGGTTATCCGACTCCAAAGCCCGGTACAAAGGCTCGTGATCCGTAAAGCGGAGATCACGTTTAAACCAGACGATATGGATGGGAGATTTGGGCATGTATAGGTAACTGAAAACGCCTTCGGTTGTTTTAGGAAAAGGAAATACCTATTTTTGCACCTTCAAATCCCCTAATGTATCAAAATGAAACAATTGATAGCCGCCTGTCTTATGTTAGGCTCATTTACGCTAAGCGCACAAACCGGAAGTATTGAAATGAGTACCGGTGGTTTCTCATTTATTCCTGCGTTTACGTCTAAGGAACCTAATATGATTATCAATGCGAGTACGAATCCGAAAAGAAGGCTGACAGGTGCTTTGATGTACATGATGCGGATGAAGAGTATGACGCCCACTACGGTAGTTCTTTTTACGCGTTATCGATTTATTGATAAGAAATTTAAAGCAACGGCGGGGATTCATATGCCGGCATTTCAAATGACAGAGCAATATAAGGTTACGAGTTTCTTTGGCCGGGAATTAACATTGTCCTATCCGGTGAACGCATCCTGGAATGTGGGATCTTTTATTCTAAATGGAAATGCGCGAAATACGGATTTTAAGGTGACGCTGGTTTCGGGTAATGCCAACTACCATCACCAGAAATGGAATTTTTTCTCACAAGGATATTATTTGTCGGTGGGGGAGTTAACCGGTGTTGCCGAGACGATCTCTTATGACATCAATAAACATTTTCAAGCCAAAGCCTTTGGCAATTATACCATCACGAATGGTCAGGTGATTGGTACGGTGGGATTGAAATATAACTTATAAAAAAAGGGAGCATTTGCTCCCTTTTTGATTAGTAAGTTAATCCATGCCCAAAGGCAAACAAACCATATCCCGGACCTTCCATGTGTCCCGGAACGTCGGATTTATTCGCCTCAACAGCCGCCTGATTCAGAGGAGTCGTAAAGGGCATTTTGCCCGTCGGTTTATAAGCGCCCGTCACGATGTCAAGAAGTGCTTCTTGGGTAGTTCCAAAAGTAGCGATGATTGAAGTCGCCTTGCCCTTATCAATCTCCTCGATCACCCATGGATTCGTGTAATTAATCGCAAGGACCGTTGGCTTAGCATTCAAAACTTCATTCACATGATTCACATCAATACGGTTTTTAGACAAATTCAGGTCGATTTTTGAGCCTTGAGAACTGAATAAACCACCGGCTGTAGGAACTAGCCACAGTAAAACGACATCGGCCTCCTCTTTCGTTGACACAAACTCAAGACCCGGATATTCGGGTTTCGAAACTTTGATTGCTTCTCCTGCATTACGTCCGGATTGGAAGTAGGTTTCAAAATAAACCTTGGTTTTCTTCGGTAATGGCAAACGCTTTTCATCATTGCGCAATAGCACAATTGATTTCCGTAAGGCCAAATCAGCCGCCGCAACTGCTTCCTTATTTCCCACCGTTTTCACGGCTTCCTCGACATTGACATACGGATTCTCAAATAGGCCCAATTCAAATTTTTCCTTTAATAATTTGGACACGGATTGATCAATGCGTGCCTCTGAAACTAAGCCTTTTTTCACTACGTCAATCAAGGTGGTCGGATCTGCCGCACCAGAGAATATGTCTACTCCAGCGGTTAATGCTTTTTGGTAACGCTCTTGAATACTCAATTTTTCCACTCCCCAAGGCATCATCTCAATCGGTCCCGTATCCGAATTGATGATACCTTGGAACCCAAGTTTGCCTTGTAATAAATCGCCAATCATCGCCTTGTTGTAAGAGAAACCTACCTCTTCAAATTCCTTGCCTTTAGGTGCGGAATAGTATGGCATAATCGCTGAGGTTCCCGCCGCAATCGCAGCTTTAAATGGTTTCACATGGTAGTCAAACATGCCACCCGGATAGTGTGCGAATTTTCCCCAATCAAAATGGGAATCCTGCCCGTCTACTTGCGGCCCACCCCCTGGAAAGTGTTTCGTGGTCATCGCCACTGAGGTGTTTGAAAGTTTATTCCCTTGGAAGCCTAACACGATTTGAGTGATCATTTTCGAAGCTAAATCCGCATCTTCCCCAAATGTTCCCTCGACACGTCCCCAGCGAGGTTCCGTGGCTAAATCCGCCATGTACATATAGCCTTTACGTAATCCGACTGAGCGCCATTCAGCTGCGGCAGTTTCCGCGAACTTACGTGTTAAATCAAAGTCGCGCATCGCCGCCAAACCTAATTCGCCTGGCCATTTTGAAAATGCCGTTAGGCCCACGCTCAATCCCACCGATGCATCGGTCGTCACATGATTACGTGGATTCGAGGCAACAATGGCCGG
The DNA here is from genome assembly GCA_964618445.1 of uncultured Aquirufa sp. Taxonomy (GTDB): domain Bacteria; phylum Bacteroidota; class Bacteroidia; order Cytophagales; family Spirosomataceae; genus Aquirufa. The sequence goes on from CAZUAZ010000003.1 coordinate 6,547, forward strand.
GATTCCTAGACGCGTTGATTCGCATAATTCTTGTAAGTTATTTGACCACTTGGCCATAATTTCTGGAGAAGCGCTTGCACGTAAAATGAAGTGCCGCAAGTGAAATTGAGATACGCCTTTGGTCGTACCGGCTGCCGACATATTGGGTGCGTCTAGCGGTTTGCGAGTAAACATGTTAGTGTTTTGAACCAAATCTTCCTCATTAAACCCTTCTGTGATTTTAGGTCTTGGACCACCGCCACCTTGAACCCCATTATTGAAAACTTGATCTCCCCCCATGCGGGTTGTGCTGATCAGCATAAATCCCACCTTTTCTTCAAGCGTCATTTGGGATACCAAATCTTTAATACGCGCCGCTATAGGCAAACGCCAGTCTTCGTATTTATCCAGTTTGTTGTTCTTGTTAAGATCTTTAAATGACAATTTTCCTACCCGAAGTGTAGGCGTTTTCATGGCGACAAGGACAGGCTGCGTTTGGGCTAGTAACGAACTAGAAGCAAAAAGCAGCGCAATAAGCATTCGTGATTTCATGGGTTTTTTCTTTCTTTGTAGGGTAAAGCATATCTGTAGCCAATTCTAATCATATGAAAGACCCGAATGTAGACGAATTCATCCTAAGTGCCGACCATTGGTCCGCAGAAATGGCTTGTTTGCGACGCATTTTGCTCGACTGTTTGCTGATAGAAACCTTTAAGTGGCGGACTCCGGTGTATATGGTAGGAACGAAAAATATCATTGCCATGGGAAGTTTAAAGGGCCATTGTGCTTTGAGCTTTTTTAACGGCGCCCTACTTCAAGACGAGGACAATCTATTGATAAAGCCTGGCGAGCACACGCAGTCAGGTCGCTGGATGAAGTTTAGTTCGGTAGAGGAAATTTTGGAAAAAGAGGAATTCATCAAAGCCTATGTCTACGAATCCATTGAGGTAGAGAAACTGGGATTGAAAATGGAAAAGCCGCAAGAAATCCCTTATCCTGAAGAGCTAACAGCTTTTTTTGATAAAAGACCTGCTGTAAAGACGGCTTTTGAAAAACTCACCCCGGGTAGACAGCGTGCTTATCTCATGCATTTTTCTGACGGCAAGCAGTCGGCGACACGCACCGCACGTATCGAGAAAAATGAAAAATATATTTTGAGAGGAGTTGGTTTGACAGATTGTATCTGTGGCTTAAGTAAGCGCAAACCTAGTTGCGATGGTTCTCATAAAGCCATCGAAAATTTTAAGCGATGACGCAAAGAAGTCATATAAAAGGCGTTTGTTAATACCATTTTAAACCTCAATTTTGGCCCATGAATTTTGGAGAACAACTCAAGGAAATCCGCACATCGAAGGGCCTTACGCAAAACGAATTATCGGAAAAGTCAGGGATCGCCCTACGCACTGTGCAGCGCATGGAACGTAACGAAGGGAAACCTAGCTTGTATTCGATGAACTCGATTGGCGAAGTGCTAGGTGTGAATTTGACCTTGTTGTATGCTCCAGATGATGAAACCGAAAAACGAAATATTATGGAAAGTACAGACCAACAATTATGGCAGATTGCCCGAATGCGTGCCAAATTTAAGCGGAGCCTGGGCTCTTATTCACTTGTTATTCCTTTTCTCTGGGTCATCTGGTATTTGACGATGCCAGGAGAAATCAAATGGAATCGAATTCCGTGGCCTATTTGGCCGATGCTTGGTTGGGGATTGGGTTTGACGATTCAATATTTTAAGGCCTACCATACCTTTGGTGAATCTTTAGAGCAAATAGAATATGATAAGTTGAAGGCGAAGCAATAAAAAAAGCCGACTCAATGAGCCGGCTTTTCTTCAAACCTTTTGACAATCTATTTAAATGTTACATCAAAGCGGTCAAGGTTCATCACCTTTGTCCATGCTGCTACGAAATCCTTCACAAATTTTGTTTGCGAATCCTTCGTTGCATACACTTCCGCTAACGCACGAAGCTCCGAGTTCGAACCGAAAATCAAGTCGGCACGTGTCGCTGTCGCAACTGCTGCACCTGTCTTTGTATTCGTTCCTGCGAACTCTTCTTTCGTTGCGTTCGATGGCTTCCAAGTCGTCCCCATCTCTAATAAGTTCACAAAGAAATCGTTTGTTAAGGCGTCTTTTTTGTCTGTGAAAATACCATGCTTCGAACCGTTGTAGTTTGTATTCAACGCACGCATACCACCCGTTAATACCGTCATTTCTGGAGCTGTCAAGGTTAATAATTGCGCTTTATCAATGAACAATTCCTCTGTCGATAACGTGTATTGTGTTTTCAAGTAGTTACGGAAACCATCTGCCATTGGCTCTAATAAGCCTACTGAAGCTACATCTGTTTGCTCTTGTGTTGCATCCATACGACCCGGGATAAATGGCACAGTAGTCTTAACACCTGCATTCGCTGCTGCTTTTTCTACCGCTGCAGAACCACCTAGAACGATTAAATCAGCGATAGATACTTTTTTCTTACCTGATTTAGCATTGAAATCTTGTTGGATTTTTTCCAAAACTGCTAATACTTTTTCTAATTGCTTCGGGTTGTTCACTTCCCAGCTGCGTTGTGGTTGAAGGCGGATACGTGCTCCATTTGCACCACCACGGCGATCTGAATGACGGTATGTTGATGCAGAAGCCCAAGCTGTTGAAACTAATTCGCTGATTGATAATCCTGAGTTCAATAACTTCACCTTTAAAGCTGCGATGTCTGCTGCGTTGATCACTTCATGATTCAAGGCAGGAATTGGATCTTGCCAAATCAATTGCTCCTTCGGAACCTCTGGTCCTAAATAGGTAGAGCTAGGACCCATGTCGCGGTGCGTTAATTTAAACCAAGCTTTTGCGAATGCTTTCGCATATACTTCTGGGTTGTCTAAGAAGTTGCGAGAGATTTTCTCGTAAGCCGGATCTACGCGCAAAGCGATGTCTGTTGTTAACATCGTAGGCTTGTGGAAGACATTTTTGTCAAATGCATCTGGAATAATGTTTGCGCTATTTTTCGCAATCCATTGGTTTGCACCTGCTGGGCTTTTCTCTAAAGTCCATTCATTGTTGAACAATAAATGTAAGTATCCGATACCCCATTGCGTAGGTGTAGATGTCCAAGTAACTTCTAAACCAGACGTAATCGCATCTTTTCCTTTACCTGATTTGTAGGTGCTTTTCCAGCCTAATCCTTGCTCTTCGATTCCGGCTGCCTCTGGATTTTCGCCTACGTTTGTTGCAGGACCCGCACCGTGTGTTTTACCGAAGGTGTGACCACCCGCGATTAATGCCACAGTTTCCTCATCATTCATACCCATACGACCAAAAGTCTCGCGGATATCTTTTGCCGATGCTGCCGGATCTGGCACACCATTAGGTCCTTCTGGGTTCACATAAATTAAGCCCATTTGAACCGCAGCTAATGGGTTCTCTAATTTGCGACCTTCTGAATAACGGTTTTTATCGTCTAGCCATTTCTTCTCTGATCCCCAATATACATTAGCTTCTGGCTCCCATACGTCTGTACGGCCACCTGCAAAACCAAATGTCTTGAAGCCCATTTGCTCTAAGGCAACATTACCAGTTAGGACCATTAAGTCTGCCCACGAGATTTTTTCTCCATATTTTTGCTTGATCGGCCATAACAAACGACGCGCCTTGTCTAGGTTCGTATTATCTGGCCAAGAGTTCAATGGAGAGAAGCGTTGTTGACCCGCACGCGAACCGCCACGGCCATCGCCTGTACGATATGTACCCGCACTGTGCCAAGCCATACGAATGAAAAGTGGACCATAGTTACCGAAATCAGCCGGCCACCAATCTTGTGATTTTGTCAAAACCGCTGCGATGTCTTTTTTCAAGGCAAAGTAGTCAAGACTCTTAAATGCTTTGATGTAATTGAAGTCTGGGCCCATTGGGTTTGACTTCTCTGAGTTTTGGCGAAGCATGCCTACATTCAATTGATTAGGCCACCAGTCTTTGTTCGTGGTACCTGAGGCTTTCATGCCTGTGTGAGGATTGATTCCTGCGTGTGGATTAGCGCCACCTGCCGCATGCGGGTTAGCTCCATGAGGATTAGCAGCCGCACCACCGTGTGGGTTAGCGTAGTCTTGGGCAATCGTCGCTGCAGAAGCTAACAAGCCGCAAAGGATGAGTAGTTTTTTCATGATCGTGTTGATTTTATTCCGATTAGGTTTCGAAATTAGGTGAAGCAATTGAATAGAGAAAACTGAAATTTTCTATATTTGGCATAGATAAAATCTATACCGGTGAATATACAGCAATTAGAATACATACTGGCAGTTGATCAATTTAAAAGCTTCTCCAAAGCAGCTGATTATTGTCATGTTACGCAGGCGACCTTGAGCGCGATGGTGAAAAAGCTGGAGGAGCAGCTGGATATCGTGATTTTTGACCGAAAGGCGAATCCGATTGCGACGACGGAAAATGGGCGGGAGATATTGGTGCAGGCCCAACAAGTAGTCGCACATGCCAATGCGCTACTTTCTTCATCCAAAGCTATTAATCAAAAAATTGAGGGTAAGGTGAAGGTGGGAATTATCCCAACGATCGCCAGTTCGGTTTTGCCTTTAATCATGAAACCATTGGTGGAAAAATATCCGCTGTTGCATTTGGAAATTCATGAAGTGACGACAAATCAATTAGTGAAAGATTTGCGAGAGGGAAAATTGGACGTAGGTATTTTAAGTACGCCTATATCGGCCTCGGATTTGGAGACTTCATTGTTGTATGTGGAGGATTTGCTATTGTACGGCTACATGAGTAGTGGGGAGAAGCAAATAAGTAAATTGGCCTTGAGCCAGCAGCGTATTTTTTTACTTCAGGAGGGTCATTGTTTACGCGATCAAATTATTCAACTATGCGATTTGAAGAAGAATAAATCGTTACCTGCGAATTTGTCTGTTGAGTCGAACACCTTTGATACCTTACTGAATCTGGTCGATACCTTTCAGGGTATGACCTTGCTGCCTTCGTTGTATGTGCGGCAGCTGAGCGAATCGCGTAGGCAGCATTTACTTGAAATTCAAGATGGCTCGTTACGAAGAGAAGTAAGTATTTGCTATTACCGTCCGTATGCCAAATGGAATATTATTCGGCGTTTACAAGAAGAAATCGCTGAACTAATCAGTGGGCATTTGAAATAATATTTGTTTTTGAACGTTTCCATTTTAACTTTGTAATACAAAGTACTTTTTATTATGGAAAAACACGAAGAACAATTAGCCGCGATCCAAGAGATGCGCGATATGATGGATCAAGCGACGCGCTTTAAATCAATCAGTGGTTTATCGGGCATCCTAGCTGGAATTTTAACTTTTGTTTGTATATATACTATCTACCTAGTGACAGGTATTTCGCCTTTCGAATCGGAAGCTATAGATCGCATGTGGCTCTCGTCATCCCAAGCTTTGATCCTTTGTTTTATCAGTTTATTGATTGTTTGTATTGGAATCGGGTTTGTTTTAGCGATGCGCAATGCAAATAAATCGGGTAGATCTGCTTGGGACAATGCGGCAAAACGCCTTGCATTTAGTTTAACGATACCGGTTTTCGCCGGGGGAGTCTTTTCAATGCTTTTAGCTCGTTTTGGATTAATAGCCATCGCTGCTCCAGCTACCTTGTTATTTTATGGGATGGGTCTCGTGAGTGCGAGTAAATATACATTAGATGCCGTTCGGACGGTTGGCCTACTTTTTATTTTTCTAGGTCTTTTGGCCACGTACTTTTTGACGTATGGATTATTGATTTGGACGTTGGGCTTTGGGCTCCTGCATGTGATATATGGTTTCATTATTTATGTCAAATACGAACGTGCCTAATTTCCTAGACGATCTAAATAAAGCCTTCGAAAGTCGGGTCCGCTTGGGCATGATGTCTCTATTAGTTGTGGAGGATGCAGTGGATTTTGCACGCTTGAAGGAATCTTTGCAACTCAGCGATGGTAATTTGGCGAGTCATATGCAGGCCCTAGAAAAATTGGGCTACGTCGAAGTTCGTAAACAGTTCATTGGCCGCAAGCCAAATACTCAATATGCGGCAACGGAGTTCGGGCGCGAAGCTTTTGCTGCTCATTTAGTCACTTTGGAAAAACTTATTAAACAAATGCAATCATAAGGCATGGAGAATCTTATTAAAAACAATTTGGGACAAGCAGCTTTTTTGGAGAATTTATATCGGTCAAATCCTGCTGATTTTAAGCGTACTTTTTTTGCGGTTTATCCTGAAATACGGGCGGATTTAACGGCTCAAATATGGTATGAACGCCTTCGAAATACGCAAGATGAAATCACCTGGGGAAGTCCAAAGGATTGGATTTTTGTGGGTGTCATCGCGCTTATGGTGGCGTTTTTTATGCAGCTACCGGATATACTTTCCATCTCACATGACGTCTATTTTCCACGTAACATGGCCTTTATTGTGATGCCGGGTCTGGCTGCATATTTGACATTTAAACAAGGCTTGCCATTTAAATCTCTCATTGCACCTTTGGTGATACTGCTTTTCTCGGTGGTATTTATCAATTTTTTGCCAGTCGATCCGGCAAGTGATACCTTGGCTTTAACGTGTTTGCATTTGCCAATTTTACTGTGGATGGTGGTTGGTTTTATATTCACGGGAGCAAATTTATCTATCAGTTCAAAGCGTATTGAATTCTTGCGATTTCATGGCGACTTGTTGGTAATGTGTGCCGTGATTGTTTTGGCGGGCGGCTTATTCACAGCTTTGACGATTAATCTTTTCAATTTGATCGACATCAAAATCGAGGATTTTTACTTCCGCTATTTAGTCCTTTCTGCGCTTCCATCGGTACCTTTGTTGGCCACATTAGTAGTCCAACAAAACCCCACGTTAGTTAGCAGAATTTCTCCCGTGATTGCACGGATCTTTACGCCATTAGTTACGGGTATGTTGGTGATTTTCCTCGCCGCATTCATTTATACAGGAAAAGACCCTTACAACGATCGCGAGTTCCTGCTAATTTTTAATGGGATTTTGAT
>CAZUAZ010000003.1:13639-36090 GCA_964618445.1 uncultured Aquirufa sp.
ATTCTATCCGCCACCCCCTACCTTTGGCAAACCTTGGAGGATTGCCAAAGGTAAGGGAGAGGGCTAAGGGGGGAAGTCAGGATAGGAAACTCATCTGATTCTGTGTAAACTTACGAGAATCTCTACACCTACCATGAAAAAAATCCTCGCCCTGGCGCTCCTCGCCAGCTCGCTTTCGGCACAGGTGCCCGCGGGCAAAAAAGTCATCAGTTCGTTGTACATATACGACCTCAAGTCCGGGAAATCCGAGAAAATTTTAGAAGAAAAACGACATTTTGAGGCGCCTAACTGGTCGCGGGATGGGAAATTTCTCTTAATCAATGCATATGGGAAACTCGAAAAAGTTAGTCCTAAAGGAGAGAAATTAGGCGAGCTGAATACGGGAACGGTGCAGAAGGCTAACAATGATCATGGCTATACTTTTGATGGAAAAACGCTCTTTATTTCCAGTGGCAAACCAGAAATTAAAGGCGGATCTTCCTTCATTTATAAAGTGAGCGAAGCGGGTGGTGAACCGGTCCAATTAACTCCTTTGACACCATCGTATTGGCACGGTGTTTCACCGGATGACAAGACAATGGTCTATTGTGCCGTAAGAAATGGCAATTTTGACATATACGCCATGTCGACGAATGGCGGGGAAGAAATCCGTTTGACAAGCACAGAAGGCCTAGATGACGGACCTGAATATTCGCCCGACGGAAAATATATTTACATCAATTCGTACCGTTCAGGCATGATGCAGATTTGGCGAATCAAACCCGATGGATCTGACCCAGAACAAATGACTTTTGATAACTACTCCAATTGGTTTGCGCACATCGCACCGAATAATAAAGTGGCGACCATCATAACTTACATGGAAGATCAGGCGCAGGCGCATCCATTTGGCCGACAAATTAAATTGCGCTTGTTGGATTTAAACACGAAGAAAATAAAGGATTTGACGGAGGAGTTTTATGGCGGACAGGGCACGATAAATGTTCCTTCTTGGAGTCCTGATGGAAAAAAGTTCGCCTATGTGCGTTACGCATTAGAAGATTTGTAAATTAGCATTCGAAAAAATAACCTATTATGAAAGATAACAGTTCTGCATCACGTAGACGATTCCTGCAGCAAATTGGTGCAACAAGTATGGTAGCCGCCGCGGCACCTTTACAATCATTCGCAGCACAGCAAAAAGCAGAAGAGCGTATTTTACGTTACGAAAAACCGATTTCAGTTGGCGATAAAATTCGCCTAGGTGTCATTGGTTTTGGCGTTCAAGGCCATTTCGATTTGGCATCTGCGCTAAAAGTTCCAGGTGTGGAATTAGCCGGAATTTGTGATTTATACACAGGTCGTATCGAAAATGCCAAGGAACTCTATGGCAAGGATTTATATACCACACGCAACTATAAAGAATTATTAGATCGCCCGGATATCGACGCGGTTATTATTGCGACACATGACGTTTGGCATGCACGTATTACCATCGACGCCCTAGCGAAAGGCAAACACGTATATGTGGAGAAGCCGATGGTGTATAAAATTAGTGAAGGACAACGCGTAATCGATGCGCAAAAGAAATACAACAAGGTATTGCAAGTAGGGTCCCAACGCGTCAGTAGCATTGGTTTAGCGAAGGCGAAGGAGATGTTGGCCAACGGCGAAATCGGAAAGCTTAACATGGTTAACGCGGTATATGATCGCCAAAGCTCCATCGGTGCGTGGGAATATACCATTCCAAAAGATGCAGATGCATCTACGTGTGATTGGAATCGCTTCATTGAGGCAACTGCCAAAATGGAATTTGACGCCAAGAAATTCTTCTGGTGGCGCGCATTTAAAGAAGTAGGAACCGGTGTGGCGGGTGATTTATTCATTCACTTGTTGAGTGGTACGCACTTCATGACGAACTCAAATGGTCCAGAAACCATATTCTCAACGGGTCAATTTAGCTATTGGAAAGACGGGCGTAATTTACCCGATGTAATGTCGGGCGTGATGCAATATGCGGATACTCCTCAGCACCCTGCCTTCCAATTAACCTTACAGGTGAACTTTGTCAGCGGAACGGGTGGTCAAGAGGTGACTCGTTTGATCGGTTCAGAAGGAGTAATGAACGTGAAGGGAAATACGATATCTGTGACACATAGCATTATGCCAGAGGCACCAGGTTTTGGCGGATATGATTCGGTATTTACGTTCCCGAAAAGTATGCAGGAAGAAATGACGAAGGAATACAATGCGCGTTGGACAGATGCACAACGCAAACGCCCAATCAAGGAAGATGTGATTTTCAGAGCGCCTGCGGGTTACGATGAACATGTGGATCATTTTACTAATTTCTTTGATGGGATACGTACAGGGAAGCAAGTTGTCGAAGATGCGACTTTTGGATTTAGAGCAGCAGCCCCTGCACTAGCTTGTAATGAGAGTTACTTCAATAAGAAGATTATTCAGTGGGATCCAGTGAATATGAAATTAAAATAAGTCTAAGGCGCTCGTAAGAGCGCCTTTTTTTAGCATTTGAGACTGCTAAGTAGTTTTTTTAGTATTTTTGGCGCTAGCTAAATTTGAAAGTTATGAAGCCCGTTTTTTTCCAGGCCTGCCTGGGTCTAGGTTTTCTTGCAGCACTAGCGGCTGCAAGTTGTTTATTGTTTGGACTATCAGGTGCTGCCACGGCTTTCATGGTTTGTTTTGTATCTTTTGCCTTAGGCTTCCAGGGTTATCCCATTTTAAAAGGGTTTTCATACACGTTTTTCATTTTTGCGGCATCAACGTATGCCTTAAATTTCCCAGAAAATTTAGTCGATTTCCAAGGGTTTCCATTAAAGAAATTGGTTACGCCTTTGCTCGTACTGACCATGTTTGGCATGGGAATACACATGAATTTGACACGTTTTGTAGAAATTGCGCAATCCCCCAAACCCATATTTGCTGGAATCGTTTGTCATTATTTGATTATGCCGGGTATCGGTGTGGCTTTGGCGATGACGACCAACTTGCCTCCTGAAATTGCTGCGGGGATTATTCTGGTTGGCTGCTCCCCAAGCGGTGTGGCGTCCAATGTGATGGCCTACATTTCTGGAGGGAATTTAGCCTTGTCGGTGACTGTGACGGCCATTTCAACCTTGTTGGCTCCGTTAGTCACACCTTTATTAATGCAGTTATTGGCAAACCAGTTGGTGCCCATCAACTTCTGGGACATGTTTTGGCATATTTTGGAGATTGTCATTTTCCCTGTATTAGCTGGTTTAGTGTACAATAAATATGCCTACGGAAGGATAAAATGGTTGGATGACTTGTTGCCTATATTATCGATGGCTTCAATTATTTTCATTGTAGCATTGACGGTTTCTGCGGGTCATAAAACCCTCATGTCGATAGGCTGGCTTTTGATTTTAATCGTACTCATTCACAATTTATTAGGTTATTTTTTCGGGTATAAGATGAGTCGATGGATGGGGATTAATGAACAAGATTCCCGGACAATCGCCTTTGAAGTAGGTCTCCAAAATGCGGGGTTGGCTACTGGAATTGCGGCTAAGATGGGCTTCATGGCAACGATGGGCTTAGTGCCGGGCATCTTCGGTTCGATGCAGAACATAACTGCTTCTGTATTGGCGAATTGGTGGGGGCGTAAAAAATAGATTTTAATCGTAAATTGTACGCATGTTTTTCTCAGCTGATAAGTTTATTGAAATATTTAGCAAAGTAAGTGTCCGCTATTTCATGGTAGCAGGAATTGTTTTCTTGCTCTTTTATTATATACTTCGTCCACGTATTGCTCGCTTTAAAATTCAGCTATCGTTCCCAGCTACCAAAGACTATTTGCGGGAGGTAATTTATTCCTTTTCGAGTATGGTGATATTTGCTGTGATTGTTACGGCCGTAGTTTTTGACCCAGCGGTCAGGCCATTCACGACGATTTACAAAGATATCGCTGATTTTGGATGGGCTTATTACGTATTGGCTTTCCCGATTATGTTTGTCATGCATGACACGTATTTTTATTGGATACATCGGATCATGCATCATCCTTCGTTATTTAAATGGTTTCATTTAGTGCACCATAAATCTACGAATCCATCACCTTGGGCGGCGTATGCTTTTCACCCGCTGGAGGCGATTTTAGAAAATGGAATCATCTTGATTTTTTATTTTACTTTACCCATGCACGTGTCTCATGTGCCGATTTTTTTCTTCTTTTCAATCGTGTATAACATTTATGGGCATTTGGGATGGGAACTTTATCCTAAGGGATTCAGTCGGACGGCCATCGGTCGCTGGGTGAATACCTCTGTTGCGCACAACCAGCATCACAAATACTTCAAGGGGAATTACGGATTATATACCCTATTTTGGGACCGCGTGATGGGAACTTTACGCACAGATTACGATGATGCGTTTGATCTAGTGAAAAGCCGAAAAGTCTAGTTTTCGTATAATATACCGGCGCTTGCCTGCATGGCAAAAGTCGTTTTTTGTAGGTAGGCTTTTAGGTCCACCAACTTTTCTGCTGCCTCAAGGGATTTCATTTCCCGACTATTGATTAAAAATAAGGAAGATTCACCATTATCAAATCGTTGTTCTTCTGCTTTAACAAGAGATTGAAAATTAGTGTAGGCAGATTGCTGCGTCCGGATTTGTTTTTGTAAGGCTTCGAATTCGTTGAAGTAGTTACGTATTTTGATCTCAATTTGAACCTGTTTTTGATTCAAATTTAGTTGCTCATTTTCGATTTTTAATTTGGCCGCTTGATAGGCACCGCGCCCCTCTGAAAGCCGCAATGGCAATTCAAATTTAACCCCATACTTATAATTATTTTCTAAGAAGGAAGCACCATACAGCGATGGGCCGCCTCTCGACAAATGGTTGTAGCTTAGGTCAAGTTTAGGTAGTAAACTTTGGAACTTCAACTTCTTCTCAATGCCCAATACGGCTAATTTATTCCGGTAGTTATTTAGCTCCGGATGATTTTGCATGGCCTTCTCAATTAGACTCTGAAGATTCAGGTCCGCATTTGCGAGTAAATTAACTTCATCGTTTGGCGTAGGAATTACATCTTCGGCTAGATCTACCGGATTGTTATCTGCATTCCAAAGATAGGCAGATAGGCTGATTCGGGCTTTGGCCACGTCTAATATTTTGCCGGTCAACATATTCTCAAACGTTTGTTTTTGAGTCAATGCTTCTAGTGTATCTATGGCTGGTCGGTCACCAAACTCTACACTCTTTTTGACAAACTCTAAACGCTTGGAGGCATTGATATAATTAGCTTGTACGAGCTGAAATGCTTGGTAGCTTCTCACCCACGAAATATAGCTTTCCATGGCATCCAATAATAACTTGTTCAGCTCGGTGCGCTGATCTTGAATGGCCATTTTTTGCAAAATTTTGGCTTGCTGAAGAACGGCTCTCCGCTTATCCATTAATAGGTTTTTCGCTAATGGAATTTGAACGCCGAGGTAACTTGTTTGACCTAGTGTTTGGCTAGGATCAAGCCGCGAACCTCTAATATTTTCAATACCCGCATTGAACTCGATGCCGTACCAGGTAGGAATGCTTAGGGACGGCGCATGGTAATCGATGTAATTTTTCCCATCCAATGTTTTTTGCGTACTGTAATGTTCCAAAATTGGATCAAAAGCACCACGCGCAATCGTCAGTGAGGCATCTGATTGTTTAATTTCAATCAAAGTTTGCTTAACGATCGGATGAAAATTTTGAACAATTTGCCAATACTCAGTGGAGCTCAACGTTTTTTGCTGGCCAAAACTTACGTTAAAAATCAGCAGTAAAAGCAAGGCTTTATTTTTCATTCTTATCCTTTTTTGCTGTTTTGCCTCGGTAGTAATCGGGTGGGAACCCGTTGATATTTCGCCATAATTCATACCAAACCGGCACATCGTTTAATAGGGCAATCCCTTGTGCCCCTGAACCGATGCGCAGTTGCTTTGGCCATCTTTTTCCCTTGAGATCTTCTTCCACAATAACCCGGAAAAGCCCTTCGTCATTAATGGTATTTTCTACGGCACGAATTTTACCTGGGAAGGTACCAAAACTCTGATTGGGCCAACCACCTGCAAATAAGATCACAGGATATCCATCGAAAATTAGGCGAACTTCTTCTCCAGCATGGATAAGTGGCAGATCCACGGGACGCACAAAAATTTCGACAGCCACATCGTTATTATCGGGAACAATGGTTAATAAATCTTCGCCCTCCTTAATAATTTCACCTAAACCTGATTTCGTTGCTTTGATAATTTGTCCTGATTGCGGGGCAATGATGAAGTACATCCCATTCCGGATCGTGTAATTTGTCACGAGGTTTTCAAGTTTTGCAATGTCTCCCTTATTGCTTTCGACTTCACTTAAGCTTTGGAATCGTTCACCATCCGCTTTATTGATTTTCTCACTGTACTCTTGATCAACACCCCGAAGTTCAATTTGAGCGTTTGCTATGTCTTGCAAGGTTTGATTCACCTTATTCTCTGCCGTTGTCTTTTTCGCCAAAGAATTTTGCATCGCGACATTGCGTTGTTGGTACTGTGTTTGCGATATTAAACCTTCGCGATACATTTTTTGATTACGTTCGAATTGGTCCTTGGAAAGGTTGTAGTCATTCTGTGCCGCTTCTAGCTCGGCTCTTTCACCCGTAATTTTTTGTTGTAATTGCTTGATTTTATTATCAACCTGATTTTGCTTCAATGTTAAAGAGCGTTTCAGGTTTTGAATCTGATCGTTCGTTGCTTGTACTTTTTGCTCGTAGAATCTAAGTGAACCCATTTTAGCGGTAAGCTGTTGTTGCGTTCGTGAGATCAGGTTTGGATCTAGATATTCCCCTTTAATCTCGGTGATTTTAGCGAGTGTGTCCCCAGCGCGTACGGTATCCCCTTCGCGTACCCACCATTTACTGATTTTCCCAGCAATGGGGCTATAAATTTTTTGCGGTTTTTGTTCTTGGTAAATACTGGTAATATTTCCTTTGCTACGGATATTTTGAGTCCAAGGTAAAAAAATGAGCAAAAGCGTAATGATCAACAGTGATATAAGCCAAGGCTTTATCTCTGTGCTCTTCCTTTCTTGGTAGATGTGGTCAAACGCATTAAATTTTTCCATGGCGCATGTTAATTTGTTGGTCTGTCAATCGGTTAAAATCGGCATCATCTGAAACGACCACGACCGTCGTGTCAGCAGGTAAATTCAAAAGGTATTTTTTAATTGTTTCCTTATTTTGGCTTTCCAATCCTGCCCAAGGCTCTTCGAGTAGAAGTAGTTTTTTATCCCCACAAAGTGCACGGAGTAAGAGTATTTTCCGAATTATCGTTTGTGGTGTTTTCTTGCCAATGGGTTCTATTTTGGTCTCAAAGCCCGATGGGAAATGATTCAATAAATCATCAAATCCGAGTTCATTTGCTTTCTGGAGAATCACTTCGCCTGTGATTTCTTTTTGGCCTAAACTAATGTTCTCCCAAAGACTACCGCCAAAAATCTCTTGACCGTGAAGTAATATGCCTGTATGTTTACGAAGACTTTTTAAGCTGTAGTTGTGTATGGGGAAGTGATTAATTTGAAAACTTCCCTCAAAGTCTTGGTAATTACCGGTTAGCATACGCAATAACATCGACTTGCCTGACCCTTCAGGGCCGGTGATACTTACTTTTTGACCTGGCAATAGCTGTAGGTTAATCGAATCCAGCACTTTTTTAGCGGCGTCAAATGAGAAACTGAAATCCGCCAATTGAATCTCTAAGCCTTTGTCGGTATTCAAGTCCATCGTTCCTGAATGTTCCAATGGGCTTTCTGTCACACTAGCAATTTTCTCTAGACCTGTGATCACATCGTATGCGCTGTCTAAACTTGTGATGAGCTTTTCTACTGCGCCGATGACCATTAAGATGACGATTTCGGCCGCAATAAATTCGCCAATGTTTAATTGTTGTTCGATTAATAAGTAAGTGCCCAATGTCAACATGAGCACGGTCAAACTAACCTTGAAGAAAATGAGTGTTTTGTATTGAAACAATAAGACGTGAAAGTGTTCCGTTCGCGCCTCCAAATATCCGCGTGTATGTGCGTTTGTTTTTTCTAAATTCAAGTCAGAACCTTGACTGAATTTAAAGGACTTTAGGGTTCTTCCAATTTCATTGAAAAAACCTACTACTTCGTATTTGTAATTTGATTCTTGGATACTCGTCGCAATTCCTCTTCTGCTTGTCATGTTAAAAATGAGGAACAAAAGTATGATTAGGAAAATGCCCAATAGGATAAAAAGTGGGTGATACAAGGCGAGCAATAAAATACCAAAAACAATTTGTACCGAGGCAATCGGGATATCTAGCAATAACTTGGCAAATCCCTTTTGAATATTAACTGTATCGAAAAACCGATTCACTTTTTCTGGAATAAAATAGTGATCCATTTTTTTCAAATCCATGCGGGGGATGGTGTCCGCAAAGGTGTAGGCATAACTTGCGAAGACGCGTTGCTGTATCGTCTCGATGATCTTCATTTGGTTGAGTTGCAGCAGGCCTACTAAAAAGACACCCAAAACGACAAAGAAAATAAGGACATAGATGGAGCTAACCATGGTTGCCCCCATAACGAGGCCAATGATCGTTTGGACACCTAAAGGCAAACTTAAGTTGATGAGACCACTTAACATCGAGAAGAGGTAAATAGAAACAACCTCCTTTTTATGCAATTTGACAAGTTGGGCAATTCGATTTAACGGATTGGATGGTGTCATGGTTATATGTTAGTCGAACAAAAATATGTACTTTTTGCAATTATAGTATTACTATTACGCATAACATTTAAATTTGTTTTTGAAAGTGTTCGTATCGCGTTAATTTTTTATACAAAAGTAAGAAATTATGGATTATTCGTTGAATTTTAAAGGGAATGAAAACATCTATTTGCGAGATCCGGAGGGTACGGAGCTTGGGAAACAGATTGTGAAGCACGCAATCGAATTAATTCATCAGCTGGGATTTGAGCATTTTACGTTTAAAAAATTGGCGCACGAAATGCATACGACTGAGGCGTCAATTTATCGGTATTTTACGAATAAGCACCGTTTGCTTCTCTATATTTTAAATTGGTATTGGTCTTACATGGAGTATTTAGTTGTCGTACAGTTGGATCCAATCCAAGATTTGGGGGCAAAAATTGAGCGGCTCGTTGAATTGTTTACCCGCGAGTTGCCTGCGCTACCGGGTCTTCCAGATTACAACAGGAATGTTTTGCATCAAATTGTGATTTCAGAAAGCAGTAAGGTCTACCTGATCAAAGAGGTGAATGAAATAAACAAAAATGAGGTATTTAAGCCCTATAAAGATTTGTGTGCACGCGTATCGGAATTGATAAAAGCGTATCACCCGTCCTATTTGTTTCCACATTCGTTAAGCACTACGTTGATCGAGACAGCTCACTCTCAATTATTCTTTTCCGCGCACTTACCGAAATTAACAGACGTGAGGTCAGGAGATCCGATCACATTCGTGGAGCAGTATTTAAAAGATTTAGTCTTTAAAGCGCTGGCGCATTAGCAAAAAAAACGACCCAGTAGGTCGTTTTTTTTATCTTATTTATCACTCAACATATTTCTAAAAGTCTCTAGGCGGACTCAAATATATTGAACCTCAAAAGTACTATTAGTTCGTTTAAACGCATTCATTTTTCTACCTAACGGTAGATTTTATAGATGAATGGGGGAATGTAGAGTTCAGTCGCTAGTCACTAGTCGTCAGTCGTTTTTTATCCCTCACTTCTTACCTCTCACTTCTTACCTCTTACCTCTCTACTATTTTCCTTCGGACTTCGGACTAATTATAATCCTTCTCCCCACGCCAAACAGTATCGTATTCGCCAGCGCTGCGCAACCGAAAATAATAATCGCCATGGTGAATGGTGTGCCGTCAAACAAAAGTCCCACGAGTATGGAACAAACTGCCCCCCACGCCATTTGGATGGAACCTAACATCGCCGATGCCGTGCCTGCCCCTTTGTGGAATGGGCGTAAAGCCAAAGTCGCTACGTTTGGGAAATTGAATCCTTGGCAACCCATAATTAAAAACAACAGGAAGATGTTTAGCTCCATGGTCAGCCATTCGAATTTGGCTAAAATCGATAACAAAAGACCTAATGCGAATTGGGTAGGTAAAGTCACGCGTAACACCTGCAAACTGCTATACTTTTTAAGTACCACTCGGTTCAACTGGCTCGCTGAAATAATCCCGGATGCCACAATGGCAAATAAAAATCCAAAGGTAGATTCGCTCACACCGTAATAGGTTAAAAAGGTTAAAGGCGCACCACCCACATACGTGAAAATACTTCCTGCGCCGATCGCACCCGTAAATGCAAACACCAAATATTCCTTTTCCTTGAAAAGAGCCCGGTACGATTTGGCAATGGTCGTAAACCTAAATGGGCCCTTCTTCTCCTGGTTAATCTTCTCTGGCAGCCAAGATCTAATTAAGAAAATGATGACTAATAAGATGCCTGCTAATACAAGAAAGATGGCTTTCCAACTGGCTAAGGTCAACAATAAACTCCCAAGTGACGGAGCTAGAATAGGAGAAACACCTAATATCAAAATCATAAAGGACATGATTTTAGGACGTTCTTTTTCTTCAAATGTTTCCCGAATCACGGCGTTTGGCGCGACCATTCCCACGCTACCGCCTAAAGCTTGAAACAAGCGAAAGATCGTCAGTGCCTCCACCGTAGACGCAAATGCACAGGCAATCGAGCTGAGAACATAGACTGAAAGTCCGATGTACAATACGTTTTTTCGCCCAAAATGGTCAAGTAGCGGACCGCTAATTAACTGCCCCATGCAAATCCCAAAAAAGAAGCTTGAAAGGGTATAGCCCAATTCCTCCTGCGAGCAGTTTAAGGCATGCGCAATATTTTTAAATGCCGGCAAATACATGTCGATGGACAGCGGCCCAATCGCCGAAAGTATACCTAGAATTAAGATGATTTTTGTCCGGTTCGCAGAAGTAAGCATGTAAAGGGGCGATTTTTGAAAGCGCAAAGGTACGCCCAATGTTTGGAAATATGCTTACTTTAGCCAAAGCTATTCCCATTCCAATGAAATTACTCATCCTATTTTTGACTCTATCCCTGACCCTGCAAGCCCAAGACAAGCCGGCGTATGTTTTATATAATGCACAGGGGAAAAAGGTGTCTTATGCGAAAATGATCAGGCAGTTGGGCCAACAAGACATCGTGCTATTTGGTGAATTACACAATAATCCCATCAGTCATTGGCTGGAATTAGAAGTAACCCAAGCCTGCGCGGAAAAACGAAATTTGGTTTTAGGCGCAGAGATGTTTGAGCAGGATAACCAACAAGCCTTAACAAATTATGTGCAAGGTAAAATAACGGCGAAAGGGTTGGACTCTTCGGCCCGACTGTGGAAAAATTATAAGACCGATTATGCGCCTTTAGTGAATTTTGCCAAAGAGAAAAATATCCCCTTCATCGCGACCAATGTCCCACGAAAATATGCAAGTTCGGTCGCGCGTGGTGGTTTTGAAAGTTTATCGAATCTGTCTATGGAAGAGAAAGCTTGGTTAGCACCCATGCCCATCGCCTATGACGCAAATCTCCCCGGTTATCAAAAAATGTTGACCATGATGGGCGAACATACCTCACCGAATATGCCCAAAGCACAAGCTTTAAAAGATGCGACGATGGCCCATTTTATTTTTTCAAACTGGACTCTAGGTACACTATTTATTCATTACAATGGCTCCTACCATTCGGATTTCCACGAAGGGATTTCTTGGTATTTAAAGCGCGCTAAAGCCGATATCAAGATCGCCACCATCGCTACGGTTACGCAAAAAGAGATTGATTCACTGCTTCCAGAGCACTTTTTGAAGGCCGACTACATTATCTGTGTTGAGGATGATATGACAGGAACGTATTAATATACCTTTGGCAAAGCGTTGATTTTTTGGCGGGTCTGCCCTGCTTATTTGTGCTAACCTATTGTAATTCAGTGAAATTCTGATTTCCTTGTCAGGAATTCTAAACCTAGTAAACATTTCCATGAAAAAATTAGCCACCTGGTGTCTTCTCGGGGCCATATCGATGTCCCTATTAACCTCCTTTCATGTTGATCATAAATCAATTAACTCCGCTGATTCGTTGCGCTTGCCTGCTGGCGTAGATCCCAACGATGAAAATTGGAAGGGTATTGACCTCACTCCCAAAGATCCTGTTAAGCCATTGTCAGTTGAAGAAGAAGCGAAGCGCTTTCAATTGCCTCCCGGATATAAAATTCAGCCTGTATTGACTGAACCTGCAATCCAACAACCCGGTGAAATTGTCTTTGATGGAAATGGTCGTATGTATGTCCTAGAATTACGTTCGTATATGCTGGACGCCGATTCCAAAAACGAACTCGAACCCATCAGCGTTATCTCACGTTGGGAAGATAAAAACAACGATGGCGTCTATGAAACCGGAACGACGTTTGTGGATAAATTAATCTTCCCTCGCTTCGTACTCCCGTATGGAAAAGATGCTGTTTTGACCATGGAGTCCGATACCGATAATATCTACAAATACACGGATACGAATGGAGATGGGAAGGCCGACAAGAAAGAGCTATTTACCACGAAATATGGGCGGTCGGGGAATGTGGAGCACCAACAAGCCTTCTTGTTTTATGGCATGGACAACTGGCTTTATAGCACGGTAAATGCCTTCCGTATTCGCGAAACACCGAACGGAATCATACGCGAAAAGACAGGGGCTAACCGCGCTCAATGGGGAATTACGCAAGATGACAATGGAAAATTATGGTTTCAAGGGGGCGCTTCAGGTGTGCCTTCTTATTTCCAATTCCCAATTCAGTACGGGAATTATGATGTACCTAATGAGCTAGCCAAAGGCTTCGAAGTACCTTGGGGTGCTGCCGTAAAAGTAGCCGATATGCAAGGAGGAATGGATGAAATTCGCCAGCCCGATGGTTCACTGAATCGCGTGACCGGATCAGCTGGAAATGATATATATAGAGGTGATCGTTTGCCCGCTTCGTTGCGGGGTCAGCTATTTTATGGTGAGCCCGTGGCGCGTATCGTTCGTCAAATTAATCCCGTCGTGAAAGATGGATTGACGACTTTGCATAACGTCTTTCAAGACCAAAAATCAGAATTCTTAAAATCCACCGATCCCTTGTTCCGTCCAGTCGATATGGCTACCGCGCCCGATGGAACCATGTACATTGTGGATATGTACCACGGGATTATTCAGGAAGGGCAATGGACGCCCAAAGACTCCTATTTACGATTGAAAATCGACCAATATCAATTGGATAAAGTGGTGGGTCTCGGACGAATTTGGCGCGTTACCTATGAAGGTCAAGAGCGCGATAAGAAACCGGCACGTATGTATGATGAAAAATCCGCGACGCTAGTTACCTATCTTAATCACCCCAATGGCTGGTGGCAGGACATGGCGCAGCAGGTTTTGGTCTTGCGCAAAGACAAATCGGTCGTGCCTGCTTTAAAGCAAATGGCATTGAAAGGGTCGACGATGAATGGTCGAATTCATGCACTTTGGACGCTCGAGGGACTGGGTGCTTTAACAGCGCCTATGGTCCAACAGCTGGTTTCAGATGCAAATCCACGCATGCGAATCCAAGCCTTAAAAGCTTCCGAAACATTGTACAAATCGGGAGATAAATCGTTTGCCGCTACGTATCAAAAAAGCATGTTGGACGCAGATCCAGAGGTAGCGATGCAAGCCATCTTCTCTGCGAAGTTTGTGAAGGTACCCGAACTAGCGGAGCATGTGAAAGCGAGTATAGAAAAGCATCCAACGGGTGGGGTGAAGTTAGTTGCCGAGCAAACCATCACACCTCCCAAACCACGTCAAAATGGACCGTTTAACGCGACTGAATTGAGTAAAGATCAGAAGGAAATTTTGGCACGGGGCGAATTAGTTTTCGCGGAACTTTGCTCGCAATGCCATGGCAATGATGGTATGGGGAAATCGATGGGGAATAATAAATTACTCGCTCCAGCTTTGGCAGGAAGTTTCCGCATACAGTCACATCCAGAATATGCGGTGCGGGTTTTATTGCATGGTTTGGACGGCGTAGTAGATGGGAAAAATTATGCGGGTGGCATGATGCAACCGATGAAAGAGCAGTCGGATCAATGGATCGCTGATGTCGTTTCATATATCCGCAATGGCTTGTCGAATG
Organism: uncultured Aquirufa sp.; assembly: GCA_964618445.1. Taxonomy (GTDB): domain Bacteria; phylum Bacteroidota; class Bacteroidia; order Cytophagales; family Spirosomataceae; genus Aquirufa. Next base: position 27,862 of record CAZUAZ010000003.1, read on the forward strand.
ATGCGTCGTTTGTGACGGCCCAGCAAGTTGCTGCGATTCGGGCGAAGACTTCGAAACAAGCCTCCATGTACAAATATGAAGCCTTGATGAAAGCAGTCCCGCAGGAATTCCCTGCTGATGCGGCTTGGAAATTTACGGCAAGCAATACCGTTTCCACGCGTGTGGGTGGCAATGCCTCCCCACGTAGTGCGACGAATTACGAGGGCTGGTCGACGGGTATTACGCAAGCTAAAGACATGTGGTATCAGATTGAATTTCCGCAGCCTTATACCTTATCAGAATTCCATTTTACATCAACATCCAATTTCAAACGTCCACCAAAGCCGACGCCGGGTGTGGCGCCAACCATGATTGCAACGTATCCGAGGCTTATGCATGTGGAAACTTCCGTGGATGGGGTTAATTGGAATACTCATGTGGCTAATTGGAAAGGGAAAGAAGGAGAAAATGTGGTTAGTTTTGATCAAGTCAAAACGAAATTTATGCGCTTAAGGTTAGGAGAGGGTCTGACAAAAGGGGCAGACGAAGTTCCGTGGTCGATGCGCCAAGTGAAAATTTATGGACTTAAATAATAGATAAACATATGAAATCAAATCGCAGAAATTTTATTCAGTCCTTGGGATTGGGTGCCGCATCGCTGAGCGTAGGCAAAAACATCTCTAGCTCAGTTGCCGCTAGCGCAGATGACCAAGTATTATTCGTAGGGGATCAAATTGCCGTGGCTCAGACCGAATATGGTCAAGTTCGTGGATTTATTTTACGTGGAATTAACCAGTTTTTGGGCATTCCATACGGAGCCGATACGAGTGGTAAAAACCGGTTCATGCCACCTCAAAAACCGGCTGCCTGGTCGGAAATCAAACCTTGTGTTTGGTGGGGAAATACAGCTCCCCAAATCATGGAAAAGCGTTATGCAAATGCGTATGCTTCATTTGTCGATCATTGGAATTACGATGACGTTTCGGAAGATTGCTTGCGCCTGAATGTGTGGACGCCAGCGATTGATTCGGGGAAGCGCCCGGTCATCGTTTGGTTACATGGAGGAGGATTTACGAATGGAAATGCGATTGAGCAAGATGGGTATCATGGGGAGAATATTTCTCGCTTAGGGAATGTTGTTTTTGTTTCCATTAATCACCGACTAGGACCTTTTGGATACTCGCATTTAAAAGCTGCTGGCGGACATCCTTCCTCGGGGAATGTTGGCAACTTGGATATGGTTGCAGCATTGGAATGGGTGAAAAATAACATCGCACACTTTGGTGGTGATGCAGGTAATGTAACTATTATTGGTCAATCGGGTGGTGGCGCAAAGGTGACGACGCTTATGAATATGCCAGCTGCCAAAGGCTTGTTTCACAAGGCAGTTGCCTTATCTGGAACGTCGCTCGGAGGTGTCAATAAAGAATATGCGGAGAAATTGGGCTTAAAGGTAATGGAAGAGGCTGGGTTGAAACCGGGAGAAATTGAGAAGCTCCAACAAATCCCTTGGCGTCAATACATTGATATTACAACGCGGGCGGTTGAAAAAATGAATGAGGAGGCGAAGAAAATGGGCATCACCCGAGGAGGGTTTTCACCGGTTGCGGATGGAGTGACCTTGAATGATCAGCCGTTTTTTATTGATCCAAACCACTTTTCGGCGGATATCCCGTTGATTATTAATACGACATTTCACGAGTTTAGTCCATCTCGGACGGATGCGAGTTTGGAATTGATTACACTTGCGGGTGTGGTTGATAAAATCAAACCGCGGTTTGGCGATCAATCTGCAGCGATTGTGGAGGCATTTCATCAGAATTTTCCGAATGCGAAACCTGTCGAAATTTGGGCCATGATTAATTCAAATCGAAAGGGTGCTATTGCCGCGGCAGATGCGAAATTTTCTCAAGGGAAAGCGCCTGTTTATGTTTCATGGTTCGGCTGGCAGCCACCGCTTTTCGACGGTCGAATGCGTGCGTTCCATTGTGATGATATTTGTTTTTGGTTTTACAACACGGACGTGATGTTGACTCACACTGGCGGAGGCAAACGTCCGCGGGCCTTGTCAACTAAAATGGCGAAGTCCTTTTTGAACTTTGTCAAAACGGGAAATCCAAACGGCGGAGGCTTACCCAATTGGAAGCCGTATACCAAGGCTAATGGTGAGACCATGATTTTAGATGACCAATGTGCGCTGGTCAACAATCCGGACGCTCAAGCGCGGAAGGCATTAGGTTAAGAATGGATAGCCCGGTGGAGATACCGGGCTATTTATTTGTTGTTTGGAAAGGGGAAGCTGGCAGACCCTCGCGGTTAATTAGGTTAGCTCCTTCTGGATTATCTGCCCATGCGTATCGTACCATTAAAGGTTCGGGAACTTCATCGCTCCAAACGACCACGCTCATCCCCTCGATAATAGCCTTTGCCCAAACGAATTTTTTATCTTTCCCAGCAATGGCAAAATAGGTAAGTTCATCTTCATCTTGCTTGTTGATGCTTAGCCCACTTCCTATCTCGCTAAATTGAATTCTCACGCGATTTCCTTCGATGGTATGCGAGGCATAGATGGGGCCAGACGAGATTATATTTTCCCCGTAGGCTAATTTTCGTGCGGCAAGGGCTAATCGTTCTCCGATTGGTTTTTTGGTTACTGGGTGAATGTCATTCCATTCGCCTAGATCCAGGGTGACTGCCATTCCGCTTTTGGGGATGGTCAAGCTTTTTCGTTGGCCTTCACGCAAAACAGCCCAATTGCTTTCGGATGGCAGAAAATTTCGATCTAGAAAACCGGGCAACTGAACATATAAAAAGGGGATTTCGGGTTGCTTGAATTGTGCTCTCCAGTCTTGGGCTAGGGCTGGCAAAAGACGTTCGTAGATCTCGGGTTTTCCGGCATTGGATTCGCCTTGATACCAAACAATTCCTTTCAAACCATAGGAGGTGAAAGGTGCGATCATGGCGTTGTAAAGGGAGGTTGGCGGAAATTGGTTAGGAGCTGGTGGATCAAATTGGGGCGGAAAAACTTCGCCAACTTTATAATGCCAGTCACCTTGTAGGTCAAATGTTTGGTTGCCTACCAGCATTTCATAGCGCTTGTCCGGCACAAATCCGCCTTTTCCTGCCGTGTTAGTGACGCGAATAACTAGGAGATTTTTTCCTGCCTTTAAGAGTCCGGATTTCACGGTATAGCGTCGCGGAGGATATTGGTAGGTGATATTTCCTACTTGTTCGCCATTAACGTATACTTGGTCTGCATCCACGATTCGGCCTAAAAATAAATTGGCCGGCATACCTGCCAGCGATGCAGGAATGTCGATTTCGCGTCTAAACCAAACAACGCCATTTAGGTCCTTTAATCCTTGGTCTTCCCAATATCCGGGGATGGCAAAGCGTTTCCATCCTTTGGGATGGTAGGATGGGTCAGCCCATTTTTCGGCGAGTCCGCGGTCAGCTGATTTTTTTTGCGCTGCGGGCTGTGCGATGGTTTTGCTGGTATCTTTCACGTAGGCTGGGAATTCCTTTAGGCCGGCTTCGCTGATCCAGGCTTCGATGGGGGTTCCGCCAACGCTGGAATTGATAATGCCAATGGGTACTTGGTGTTTGGTATATAAATCCCGGGCAAAGAAATAGGAGACGGCCCCCATTTTTAAGACGTTTTCTGGGGTCACGGGAAGCCAGTTGCTCGCGGGTAATTGTGCTTGTACCTGTACTTTGGAGATGGCGGTGGGGATAAAAAAGTTCCGAATCTGGGGATATTGAGCATTTTTGATTTCCTCAACATATAATTCTTTGACCCGTTCCATATTCAAAACCATGTTGGACTGCCCTGCACACAACCAAACATCTCCAAATAGCACATCTTCTAATATGATTTCGTTTTTACCTGAGAGCTTAAGGGTATGGGGTCCGCCGGCGGGATACGCGGGCAATTGCGTTTGCCAATTACCTTGTGCATCTGCTTGCGTACGGATTGATTTTTTGCCTAGTTGGACGCGAATTTTTTCACCCGGGCTTGCCCATCCCCAAAGTGTCGTGGCTTGATCGCGTTGCAGAATCATGCCGCTGCTGACTAGGGAGGGGATTTTGATTTGGGCAAATGCATTTTGTCCAAAAATAAGTAGCATGAATAGGGCCCAATTTTTCATCAGAATGTGTAGTTATTTTATCAGTTTTTATGCTCTTAATGTACTCGGTTCCCCTTAGCTTTGGCAAACCTCTAAGGATTGCCAAAGCTCAAGCAAGAAGTCCCTTTCGGAGGTTTGCCAAAGTCGGCAGAAATCATTCCACGACAAACACGTATTTCCCGCTCACTAATTCCTGCACAAACGCATCCCCCTTCGCGATCCAATGACGCGAACCTTCCGTAATTTTCGCACCTTGTTTAACCGCTAAAGTCATTTGGGCCGATGTATTCGCTGGCACCTCAACACGATACGTAACTCGACCGTTTTTCACCGACCAGCTACTCGAAATTTTCCCGTACATACTGGAAATATGGCCTTTGGCATAGGTTAAAATCCCTGTTGGATCCGGAACAGGACGCACATAAAAATGCTTAAAGCCCGGGGAGTTTACATCCCGCTGGATCCCCAACGAATAATTGTACATCCAGCCGGCAACCGCCCCAAATGAATAATGATTAAACGAGTTCATACTATTATTCCCGCCAAAACCATTTTCAACCGTATACGAATTCAAGCGCTCCCAAATCGTCGTCGCCCCATTCGCTACCGAGTACAACCAAGACGGATACGTTTTTTGGGTCAATAAACGGTACGCCTCAGCATGTTGGCCATTTGCAGATAGTGCCTCACTAATGGAAGCGGTTCCGATAAATCCAGTCATCAGCGAATACCCGGGCCGGGCCACACCGCCATCATCTGTATTCGAACGCTTCACCGTTTCCACCAATCCCGCAATGGCATAAGGTTTGTTGGCCGCATCAAAAATGCCTAAAGCCAATGGAATCGCATAAGATGCTTGCGTATCCACCACCTGTCCTTTGTCGGTTTTCCCCGTAACTGCAGCTGCGTTTGGTGGTCCCATCGAAGCAGTTTTTACACCTGATTTGACCGATTTATGGGTCGAGGCATCCATGTAAATTGCATTAAATAAAGCTTTGCGTGACGACGATTTTTTGTCAAAATTCACGGCGTCTGAATCGAAGCCTAGTATGCGCGCCACCTTTGACATGATATCATAATTGTAAGCTTGATAGCTCATCCAAAATGCGGTATTATCATTCTTATTCCCCTCCGGACTCAACCAGTCACCCAGTGGCCCTTCATTCAAAATGCCTTCCGGATTCTGTTTGGACTCTAAAAAAGCCACATAACGCTTCATGGCATCATAATGTTCTACCAATAAAGCCTTGTCGCCATATTGCTGATAGGTCTCCCAAGGAATCACAATCCCCGCACTTCCCCAAAGGGTTCCACCAAATCCTCCGCCCATCGGCGCTACATCCGTGAATCGCCCATCTGCCCGTTGGACATCCCGCATACCCTGTAAATGCCGACGTAAGAAATTGTTGACAGGTGCTAAATAAGTGGCCGTTTTAGAGAATACATTGATGTCGCCCGACCAGCCCATGCGCTCATTTCGTGCGGGAGTATCGGTTGGAATAGACAAGAAATTTCCACGCATCGACCAGGTAATATTGGTCCACAATTTATTCACCATCGGATCCGAAGTCTCGTAGGAAGAACTGATTTCACTTATTGAGGACAGCACAATTCCGGCAACTTGTGGCAAGGTAGGAGCTTGATCAACTCCCGTAATTTCCAAATATCGGTAGCCATGAAACGTAAAGCGCGGTTGGATATATTCATCGCCACCTTTCAAGACGTAAATATCCTGTGCCAAAGCTGCGCGAATATTTTCCAACATAATCATTCCTTTTTGCGAAGCATATTCGGCTAAATCCGGGTATAACATTTCGGCATATCTCAATGTGATTACCTGACCAGCTTTCCCGTTTGGAATAAAAATCTTCGGAAAGCCAACCATATTTTGTCCCATATCATAAACGAAAACACCTTTACGAGGTTCCTGAATCGATTGAGCTTGCAAGACTTTACGAATTTGTACATGGTCGTCGAGTTGGCCAACTAATTGTATTTGGCTGTAGTCGAGAATTTTATCAATAAAGGCAGTACCATTTAAACTAATGGAGGCGGCCGGTTTCCAGTTTTTGTCGATGTAGGAAGCTGTATGCCAACCCGCAATGGCGGCTTCTTTTTGGGCATCATATACTTCACCCTGAAAGAAACTACCTATGCGAATGGGGCCGTCGCTATAGGTTTTCCATTGCGATGGATTTGTGTTGATAACTTGTTCTGTCCCATCCGCGTATTCAATAATTAGTTGGGCCAAAAGTGATTGTCTATCTCCAAAATAGTTCCAATTTTCCCCACTATACGTGATGTTGCCTGACCACCACCCTTCGCTTAACCAGGCGCCCCAGGCATTTTCGCCGGATGTAACGAGTGAGGTTACGTCAAAGCTTTGGTATTGATGTGTCTTATTATATTGTGTCAAACCTGGGTTGAAGTAGTCATCGCCGACGCGTTTCCCATTCAAATACAATTCGTAAATCCCGCGTGCTGTGGCATATATTTGGGCTTTTTTGATGGCTTTGCCGTTCGTTGAAAATTGTGTTCGCAACATCGGAGCGGCGTGTTGGCTTGGATTCGCAACGGTGAATGTTCCGCTTATGCGAAACTTGTTACCATCCCATCCTGTCCATAATTCAGGTTTTTCGGTAGCCGCAAAAAGGACGTTACTCGGTTGGCGGAAATTCTTAATGAGTACATTTGAGAAATAGGCAGTTTCGCCGGCAGGAGCTTGAAAGCCGATTTCGGCTAACATGGGATAGGAAATGAAGTTATTCCCCACGCCCACGGGATTTAGGTTAAATCCAGTTGGCGCATATGGGCTTGCATTTTTTGGACTCGGATTCACTTTATGTTCCTTGTCCAATTGATCAATGTAAAGATCGTATACGCCAAAATTACATGTCGCAAAAATAGTGTGTTCTTGATATTGATTAGTTTTTGAAATGAGGTTGGAAGGAATCGGGAAACGGAATAAAGGTTTGTTGGCCTCATCCTTCGGATCATATCCAGCCCGATACACATTGAAAAATGCCTGTGTGGTATCTGATATGTCTAATTCAAATCGGATATAGGATTCGTTTTTGCCACTGGCGACTCCTTGAATATTCAGATTTTTATTTTTTAATCGAGGGTCATTTGCCCCAAAAACAAAGGATGCTTTTTTCGATTTAGTTGCCTCGTCAAGTTGGATTTGGTATTGAAATTTATAGACAGAAAGGTAGTTGCTGTAAAGTGGCAAATCGTTTGACCCGATCCATTGGGCATCGCGCCAACCGCTTTGGAGGAGTCCCGTTTCGAATGTTGAATTTGCCGTGGTCATTCGATTTTTTTGGTCCCAAACTTGAACCGTCCACGTGTATTTTTGTCGGGCTTCAAGGGCATTCCCTGCGTAGGAAATTCCAAGTGAAATGTCGGAATTGACTTGTTGGCTATCCCAAACTAATTTCCCTTTTTCGTCATGGACAAGAACACGATAGGCCGATTGCCTATCACCACGGTTGGCGGATTTGCTCAACATTTGCCAAGAGAAACGAGGTTTGGTTTCGTCCATTCCTACAGGTCGATCTTGGTATTCAACTTGGAGTTTGGTGAGGCTAACTTGAGCGAAGCTGGAAAGACTTAGCAAGGTCAGGCAAATGATCTGGGCAAATTTCATATGCAATCGGTTTAGAAATCGAATGTACGTAAATTAACGAGAAGGATTATCCCTATTCGGGCTAGGACAGTTGGCCGTATGCCAATCCCCAGACTGAAGCCTGGGGGTAAAAAGGGATTGGGTATCTGATTCCCCAGACTGAAGTCTGGGGTTATAATGCTAACCCTAGGCTTCAGCCTAGGGACTTATAAAAACTTGCGAATCTTTAACCAGTTTTCAAAATCCACGGTCCAGTTGTCGCTTGACGTATTATTCTTTCGCATGCCAAAACCGTGATTTCCATTTCCTTTGCCTTTTGCTGCGGGGTAAATGGTTAGGGTAGGTTCGGTGACATTGAACAACATGCGGTTGTTAGGCATTGGCGTAAATTCTTTCACTTCCCAGTTCCAATTTTCGGATCTTGGAGCTTTGCCCGAAGGTACTTAATGTATCAAGATTAGACAATATTAAGATTGTTTCTATATTTGCTGTATT
>CAZUAZ010000003.1:36190-43143 GCA_964618445.1 uncultured Aquirufa sp.
TACTTAATGTATCAAGATTAGACAATATTAAGATTGTTTCTATATTTGCTGTATTATAAACCCTTTAATCTCATTTTTATGAAAAAGTTAGTTGCGTTAGTGTTTTTTTTGATGTCATTGTGTTCAGCAACATCGTTTGCTAAACTTCCTGATCCAACCGATTTTTTCGCTGGAAAATGGAAGATTCAAGTTTTTGGCACCCCCAATGGTGATCCTACTTTTTCGACGGATTTGGTTCGTAAAGATGGCGCGTTAACGGGTGTATTGAAAATTGTAGGTGATACAGCTGCCGAGCCTGTACAAATTGCGAAAGTGGAAGATGATAAGGACAAAGTGGTTATCTATTTCACTATTCAAGGTTATGATGTGAATGTAGAGTTGACTAAAGTTGATTCGGACAATCTGAAAGGATCCTTGATGGGTATGTTCGAAGCGAAGGGTGTTCGTGTGAAGGAGTAATGCGGATCGCCGGAAAAGTATTTTTGCTCACGGGAGCAGGCAGTGGGATGGGGCGCGAAATGGCGCACCAGCTCATCGCCAAAGGGGCTAAAGTTGCTGCATTAGACATACACCTGCCCCAGCTGCTGGAGACAAAACAAATTTGTTCGGCGGATGACGCTAATTTTTTAACGCTGGAAGTGGACATCAGCAATCGGGCTGCTGTACTTGCTTTACCAGATCAGGTGATTGCTCATTTTGGACATGTAGATGGAATTATCAATAATGCTGGAATCATTCAGCCTTTTGTGCGGGTAAATGAGTTAAGTTTTGACGCGATTGAGCGCGTGATGGATGTTAATTTTTTCGGTAGTGTGGCAGTCGTGAAGGCATTTTTACCACATTTACTAGCCCGACCAGAAGCACACATTGTTAATATTTCTAGTATGGGAGGCTTTCTGCCCGTTCCCGGCCAAAGCATCTATGGTGCCTCTAAAGCCGCCATCAAACTATTTTCTGAAGGACTTTATGCAGAATTGAAGGATACGGCTGTACGCGTAACGGTTGTGTTTCCTGGTGCGATTGCAACGAATATTACGGGTAATTCCGGGGTTGAAGTTCCTTCTTCTTCGGGTTCATCAGGGATGGTGGCCTTGCCTGCAACGGATGCCGCCCGAATTATTTTAGCGGGAATGGAAAATAATCAGTTTCATGTTTTTGTTGGGTCTGACTCGAAATTCATGAATATTTTATGCCGAATCGCCCCTGAATTTGCCACGAATTTCATTCGCAAAAAAATGAAGGCCTTGCTTGGGTAGGCATTCCCCCTTACCTTTGCCAAACCTTGGAGGATTGGCAAAGGTAGCGAATGCTAGGGGGTGAAAGTCTCCACCATGGTGAGTGCACGCTCGATGATTTGGTGCATGTCGTAATACTTATATTCGCCTAATCTCCCTCCGAAATACACCTGCGATTCTGCAGCGGCTAATTCCTTATATCGACTAAATAACTCATTGTTTACGGCATCATTCACCGGATAATACGGCTCCGTTTTTCCCGCTTGATATGGCTCTGGATATTCGTAACTAATCCAGGTTTTTTCAGTCTCATTAAACTCAAAATGTTTGTGTTCAATAATGCGCGTATATGGAACCTCGGCATCTGTAAAATTCATAACCGCGACTCCTTGGTGATTTGGATATTCCTTTTTCACATGGTCAAAACGCGTGGTCTTGTACTCTAATTCTCCGTACTGATAGTCAAAATATGAATCAATTGGGCCAGTGTAAATAACTTTATTTGCAAGTGCGTTATACGCGTCCTTGTCCGCCAAATAATCCACGTTCAATCGCACTTCAATTCCATCTAGTAATTTCTCAAAAATCTGGGTATATCCACCTTCTGGAATTCCTTGAAAGCGGTCGTTGAAATAGTTTGTGTCAAAGGTAAAACGAACTGGTAAACGCTTAATGATCTCTTTAGGCAACTCCTTCGGGTCTTTTATCCACTGTTTTGCCGTATAGCCTTTAATCAATTTTTCGTAGATGTCTTTACCTACTAATTTGATGGCTTGCTCCTCCAAATTCTGTGGATCTACAATATCTTTTCCCTGTTCGGCGATAATTTTTTGAGCCTCTTCCGGCGTGTTAACTTGCCAAAGTTGGTTAAACGTCCACATATTAAATGGCAAGGCAAAAAGCTCTCCTTTGTAATTCGCAATTGGCCGATTTGTGTAATGATTAAAAGTCGCGTATTGATTAATCCATTTCCAAACACGCTCGTTGGACGTATGGAAAATGTGTGCGCCATACACGTGCAGATGAATATCATCTCGCTTTTCCGTGTAGCAATTGCCACCTATATGTTCACGTTTTTCGATGACCAAACACGAATATCCTTGATCAGTTAATTCACGGGCACAAATACTACCGAAAAATCCGGCTCCCACGATCAGGAAATCATACTTCTTAGTCATGTTGTCTAATTATGCAATGTCAAAATTAGCTAATTTTCGCATGTCAGCGAACCCTTCTTTTCCTACCTTTGCCAATCCTCCAAGGTTTGGCAAAGGTAAGGGGGAATGTACCCTATACGCAAACCTATTTCATGCGTTTATTGATTATTTTTTAACCACTCGCATCCCAGTCAAACGGAATCCCACCGGAAGTGCCAGCATCGTCACGACTATCGGGATTCCAAAAAGCCCATGAAAAAGAGCTGAAAGTGTAACCAAGTATATTGGATAGGTAAACAACAAAACCCCGAATAGCACCGAATCATAAAAAACCGTTCCCGCCGTACGACTCCACACATAATCACTGACTAAGCGAAAAAAAGGCAAGTTTAAGTAGTAAAACAGCCCTTTTCGAAGGACCACTACCTCATCAGGCACGCGCACCAATCGAACCATTAGCTCCCGAACCGCCGCATTAAAATCCAACCGATGCCGCGCATGATCAAAAACTGCTTGCTCCGTAAACGACTCAATTGCCACATGAATCACTTTCCCAAATGCCCTAAAGTCCGAATACCCTAATCCCACAACATGTACCATGGGCTGAATGCCCGCGGCTTGGGCCGACTCCAATATTCGGGTTGCCCCTTTTTTGAAGGGTTGGATTTCATGTGTCAACAAACATATCCCTTCGATGAAAATCAACAGCCCATCTCCCCGACGAAGCACTTCGACCGATTCCTGAAACGTACTCTCATTTAAATGTAAATGCTCGCGCCCCTCTCGTGCCCGATGAATCGGGATCATCCCGATTGATCGTAATAAAAAACCGTATAACGGTTTTCGAAACACATCCCCTCGAGCTAAAAAATGAAGCTTTCGTGGATAATAAGCCCCTAAAATAATGGCATCCAAAAATGAATCGGGATGATTAGCTACGATCAGCAGGGGTCCCCGAGCCGCCATCAACTCCGCACCCTCAATCCGAACCCGCGGACAGAAAATCCACAAAGCAAGACGTGCCACTAATTTTAGGATAGCAATCAAATTTTAACTTATTTTCCAGCAAGGTTCAAAATTTTCCGCATGCAAGCAAGTTTTCTATCCCTCGTCCTTTTGCCCTTAGCCATCGCCATAATTATGGTTGGCCTAGGTCTATCGCTCACGTTAGCCGATTTCAAGCGGATTTTTGTTTATCCCAAAGCGATGATCGTTGGCCTAGTTACCCAAATGATCATCCTGCCCGCATTCTGTTTTGGGATTGCTCTGGTAACAAATCTTCCTCCAGAACTAGCCGTGGGACTCATGCTTTTAGCCGCTGCACCTGGTGGGCCATCCGCGAATCTTTATAGCCATATGGCTAATGGCGACGTGGCACTAAACGTCTCACTCACCGCACTAAATAGTCTTTTATCCATCATCTCCATCGGGGTAATCGTCAATTTTTCGATGGCCTATTTCATGCAAGCAGACGCCTTTGTTCCTCTTCAATTCCAAAAATTACTCGAAGTTTTTATCCTCATCGTCACGCCCATTGGCATTGGTATGGCCCTAAAATTTTATTTCCCTGCAAGGGCACTGCAAGCTGAAAAGTATGTAAAAATGGCCTCTGGGGCGTTTTTGGCACTACTAATCATCTTAGCCGGCCTCAAAGAAATCGATCATTTATGGGAAGATTTTGGGATTGTAGGAGGAGCCGCACTACTCTTTAACCTAGGCTGTCTTGGTATCGGATATGGCCTCCCGCTTCTTTTTAAACTACCACCAAAGCAAGCCATCGCCATCTCCATGGAGGTCGGCATTCACAACGGTTCCCTCGCAATTTACATCGCCCTCAGCATTTTACACAACGGGACCATGACCATCCCTGCCGTCGTTTACAGCCTCATCATGTTTATTACAGCGGCAATTTTTGCGTTTTGGTCGCAAAAGCGCATTGCCAATTAACCTTTTTGTATGTTTGTGGCCATGAAAAATTTCCTATTCCTTTTTGCTTGTTCCTGCTTCCTATTCCCTACTTTAGGCCAAAAAGCTCCCCTTCCTGTCGAAGTGATGGCTGGTAATAATCGCGCTAACCTCCTCATTATCATCAATCGGCCTATCGACGCAGCTGGGAAATTCAATTTTTTCAATGTGACGGTGGGGGCTGCCGACTATCAAAATACATCATCCGAAACGGAGATGGTCATAAACAACGCAATCACCTATGGCCTGGGTAAAGGGTTTTCTGCTGCGTCAGGGTTACAATGGCATTATAAATTAGGGTTTGTGCCAACTGTCGGATTTCAGTTTCTGAAGGCCAGTCCGGATTATTTGATCGTCATTTTCCCCACCTATAATTTCAAACCAGGACCAGCATTTGAAACGGTTGCTATTACCGAATTCAAACCAAAATTATCTAATAAATTACGATTGTATACCCGTTTGCAAGGTTTATTCGTACAAGATATTAAAAATGATGTCCATGCGCGAAGCGGAACAAGCCTCCGAGTAGGACTGACGTTTGATAAATTTACCCTGGGTCTAGGTTCTAACTTTGACGCCTATGGACCAAAGAAATTCGAAAAATCAAATCACGGATTATTCTTTCAAATGCGGTTATGATCCAAAAACTCGCTCGCCAATTAGCTGAAATGGAATCCATGATTCCAGATGCCCATGTAGAAAATTTGGCTATTTCGAACGGCTCCGTTGGCTGGCATCTTGCCCACAATATCTTAGTCATTAACCAAGTCACTTCAGCAATAGCGAAATCAGAACCGGTAAATTATAAGCCAAGATTTTCTTGGACCAAATTCATTATTTTCCTCACTAAAATTATTCCTCGTGGAAAAGTAAAAGCTCCTAAAGTTGTTAAGCCTACCCCAGATATGGATTTGCAAGAAGCGCTTGAACGTGCTAGTTTGGCTATCATTAATCTCATGAGCGTAGCGCCTAATCAGTTTTTCCCACACCCATATTTTGGTGATTTAAATCGTGACAAAACCATCAAATTTTTGTGGATTCATACCGAGCATCACCTGAAAATCGTTCGGGATTTGCTGAAAAAATAAAAACGCCACCCGAATCTCAGACAGCGTTTTTTAGACTATACTTCATCAACAAACTAAATAACACTTTAAAGTAAAAATAAAAGTCTATCAATCCAATAGATTTTTTCGTTCCTCTATTAATTTGTCCAGTTTGGTACAAATTTCGGGGGTCAATTCACCTACAAATCGTCGCGTCTCCAGCCCGATCGGAAATCCCATGTTAGCCAATACATATTTGGCACTTATCGGATATACCTCGTGCATCAGCTGCATATGTTTACACATAAATTTTTGGATGTGATTTCCCTGCTCAGGTGCGCGACATAATTCGACAATGAGATCTGGAAAAAAATTACCCTGTATGCACGAGAGGCCCATGGAACCCGCTTGCAACGAGGCCGTGGCATGTTCTATATACGCATCATATAATCCAAAAACATGCCCCTTCCCCGCATTTATTTTCGCTTGAACATCGGTGAGCGAAAGGGAGGTATCCTTGTGATAACACAGTCTGCCCGTCGCCAATAAATCTTCCAAAACCGGCAAGCTAATCAAGCGTTTATATGGTACCGGACATTCATATATGCCAAACGGAATTCCAGGAGTTAAGGCTAACCAGGCATGGACACGGGCTAAAAATTCCGCATCGGACTCCTCGGCAGATACAAATTGATTATTTAAAATGATCACGGCATCTACGCCCAGCGCATACACCTGCTTCGAAAATTCAGCCATCTCCTCAATACCACCACCCAGTGTCCCTGTGGCGACAACAGGTACCCTGCCTGCCGTTTGTTTTACCACTGTGTCGATGACCAATAAGCGTTCTGCTGAACTTAGTTCATACATCTCGCTCGACAAGCAATTCGCAAAAAGTCCTACGGCTCCATTATCGAGATAAAACTCAGTTAATTGCCGCAAACATGGAACATCTACTGCCATTTCGGGTGTAAATGGCGTTAGCATCACAGGTATAAATCCCTTGGGAATATTCATCTTTTTTTCAACCAAAATTGTACGAAAACACCTAAGCCTATGATGGTACATGTGCCCACAACCACCGTTAATTTAGCATCGAGCGGACTTTGAAAATCAGCAGGAAGAAGGTCTTTAAATGACATCCAGGCAATCACCAAAACCCCACCTATTGCCGCTATTTTAGCCGCGCTATTGGAGACATGCTTGGCTAAAAATCCGAGTAAAAATATGCCGAGCATACCGCCAGCAAAGATGCCCGATAATTTCCACCAAACATCCAACAAGCTTTTTACGCCAATCATACTGATACCAAAAACTATGCCCAAGCAGCCCATGACCACGGTGGAAATAAGCAACACACGTAACTGTTTTTGTGGCGCCAAATCTGGCCGAACATACCGCAAGTAAATGTCCTTCAAAAATACGGTCGCGGAGCTGTTCATCCCCGAACTCATCGTACTCATCCCAGCAGATAAAAGTGCGGCAAGCAACAGCCCAAGTAGGCCTTTCGGAATTTGGGTCTTCATAAAATAAGGCAACACCCGATCGGC
>CAZUAZ010000003.1:43243-53199 GCA_964618445.1 uncultured Aquirufa sp.
CCATAGCTCAAAATCACCCAAAATGAACTCGTTGTAACATCAGGCGAAAAGCTCCCCAAGCTGAATTTCGCATCGCGTTGCCCAATCGCAAGCACATCAGAAAAACTTATTTGACTCGTGATGATTCCTAGAATTAAAAGCGCCCCCAATGTTTTTAAAATCGCCTGAATTACCTCAGTCCAAATAACCGCTTCCATACCGCCCAAAACCGTATAACAAATAATGACCAAGCCCGAAACCAAAATAATGCCCTCCATCTGAATACCTGTCAATGCGTTTATCGTCAGCGCTAGGCCGTAGAAAATGGTTCCCATGCGGGCCAACTGCGTCATGATAAAACACACCATTGCATACGTCCGGGCCCAAGCCCCGAAACGTTCCTCTAGATGCGAATAGGCACTAATCGCCTCCCCGTTTCGATAAAAAGGAACGAAAAGTTTGGTGGCTACGATGGCGGCTAAGGGGATTGAAAGACTAAATACGAAGGGACTCCAGTTGCTTCCAAACGATTTTCCTGGGTCACCCAAAAAGGTAATCGCACTCAAAAATGTGGCATAAAAGCTTAATCCGAGGGCCCAACCAGGAATCTGGCCAGAAGCCGTCGTAAATTGTTCTGAACTTTTGTTTTTTCGAGAGAAATATATCCCCACCCCAATCATGCTGAGGAGGTAAATTCCAATAATCGCAAGGTCCAGCGTTGACATATTAAAGCGTCACAACAACATGTTTGATTTTCTTTCTTTTCCACGTATAGGTGATGTGGACCTTACCGTCAGAAGCTTGGATTACGGCTGGATAGGAGAATTCGCCACCCGACTCATTTTCTAAAACTGCGATATCTTTCCAAGTTTGGCCATCTGAGGAAATCGCCACATTTAGCGGGCTGCGGCCTTTTTTCGTGTTGTTATAGACGATAAGATGGCGGCCATCGCGTAAGGTTACCGCATCGATTCCCGAATTTGGATTGGGCAGGGTGGTAGGCGCTAATGCCGACCAGCTTTTGCCGTTGTCATCTGAGATGCTTTGCAAAACGAAGTCATTTTCGGACCTGCAAACTAGCTGCAGTTTGCCGTTTGGCAATTTTAAAATACTTGGCTGAATGGCGGATGTGGTTACGCCATCATTTAAAGCGGCTGTGCGCGACCATGTTTTCCCGCCGTCTTTAGTGAATTCCATGTGTATGCGCCAGTTATTATCCTCGGAACTTGAAGGACACAATAGGGTGCCATCGGCTAATAATTCTGGTTTATTTTTGATTGGGCCAAAGATGTCTTTGGGCAGGCGTTCAGCTGCCGACCAGCTTTTTCCGCCATCTGTTGACCGCTTTAACATGCCCCACCATGCGTTTGGCGCGGGGCCGTCTTTGTAAAATAAAATGAGTTCTTTGCCCGGCAGTTGGAATAATACAGGGTTCCAAAGTGGATAACGTTTCCCGTTCCCTTGTATACCGTTTGCCACTTCAACTGGTTTTGTCCACGTGCCATTTCGATAATAACTAAACCAAATGCCCACATCGGGATGGCGCTCATGGGTGCCACCAAACCAGGCTGCAGCAATTCCATCAGGTGTTTCCACGATTGTAGATGCATGACTAGAAGGGAAGGGGGCATTTTCGCAAATGAAGCCGGCTTGTTCGATTTTTTGGGCATAAATACGCGGCAAAGCCAAGCCCAATAGGCAGAGAAGTACTAGTTTTTTCATAGGTTTAGCATGTCCTCGCACGGTATTGTCAATCGGCAGAGGCATAACAAAGCTAAATGGAAAAAAATAAAATCAAATAGCTTGGACTAAAAATATCAACTAGGAAATCTCAATCCCGATGTCGCTCAATAAACCTGCCAAACCATCCTGTGAAAATTTGGCTTTTTTCAATCGATTCAATGCCGGGGAAATGGTATAATTTATGGCCGAACGGAAGTCGGCCTTCTCCAATACCGTCCGATCAAACAGCGCTCCGGCTAAATCACATGTGTCAAATTTCGCTTCAGAAAAATCGGCTTCGGTAAAGTCAACTTCATGCAGTGTGCAATTCTGGAAGCTTGTTTTTTTACTCTTTGTTTGATAAAAAGAGGACAGATTCAAGACACATTGGGTGAATTGGTATTCCAATAAAAATGGGTTGCATGCTTCAAAATGGAGCCCTTGCATTTTACATCCCTCAAATGTCACCTGTTGCAAAGCAGTGCCGCTTAGCTTGGCCAAAGACAGATTGCAGTCCTCAAACCGACAATCCACAAACTGGAAATTCTTTAAATCGGCACCTTCCAGATTGCACGAACGAAACGTACAATGTTCGTATTCGCCATAGGTAAGCGAAGTGCATTTTTCGAAAATCTGGTCGGCGATATACGGTTTCTCCATGTGACAAAAATACTAAAATTCAGGGGAGGCCTTGGTTTGATTCTCAAAAAAAACACGCATTTTTACAAAAAACCAACGACTATGAAAATCAAAATGTTACTCTTGGCCCTAGTGGTCAGCTTGCCGTCTTTGGCACAAAAATTATACACCTATCCAATAGGCGTTCAGGCCTATACTTTCCGGAAACTTTTTCCCAATGGAACAGAGAAAACATTGGATATCATCAAAAACATGGGGATTACAGAGCTGGAAGGGGGTGCACCTAAAGGCTATACGCCGGAACAATTCAAGCAATTGTGTACGGATCGCGGCATTAGCATTCCATCTACGGGAGTAGATTACAATGAACTAGCGAACCCACAAGCAGCGGTTGAACGCGCAAAAATCCTGGGGTCAAAATTTGTTATGTGTGCGTGGATTCCACATAAAGGCACCGACTTCACTTTGGAGGATGCACAAAAGGCGGTAGCGCTTTTTAATTCAGCTGGAAAAGTGTTCAAGGAGAATGGCATTACGTTTTGCTACCATGATCACGGCTATGAGTTTCATGCCTATGAGGATGGGACTTTGATGGATTACATCATCAAAAATACAAATCCGGAGTATGTTTCATTTGAAATGGATGTGCTTTGGACGATGCATGGCGGTGGCGCGGATATGCCGGAGAAATTATTGAAGAAATATCCAAACCGCTGGAAATTAATGCACGTTAAAGATTTACGTAAAGGGGTGGTTGGGAATTTGACTGGTGGTACGCCTGCAGAAAATGACGTTCCGGTAGGTACTGGTCAAGGGAATTGGAAAGCCATTATCAAATTGGCCAAGAAAAATGGTATCGAGCATTGCTTTATTGAGGATGAAAGTGAGAAAGAATTGGAATATGTTCCGATGAGCATCCAGTATTTGAAAAGCTTGTAATAAATTCTTTATTTTTGACGGGTGGTCTCATCGTACATGGGCCACCCTTTTTTTATGAAAAAAATCATCCTTTTATGCCTACTGGCATATGCAACTTTCGCGCAGGAACAACACCGTCCGCGCCTTCATTTTACCCCGCCTAGTATGTGGATGAATGATCCCAATGGATTGTTCTATGCGAACGGGACCTATCATCTGTATTATCAATATTATCCGAAAAGTACTGTTTGGGGCCCTATGCATTGGGGACACGCGACAAGCACGGATTTGTTGCGATGGAAACATCAGCCGATTGCTTTGTATCCGGATTCACTTGGGTTGATTTTTTCGGGGTCGGCTGTAATTGATCGCCAAAATACGGCTGGTTTTGGGAAAGATGCCGTTGTGGCTATTTTCACATCGCACAATATGGAATGGGAAAAAGCGGGACGTATTGATCGCGAAAATCAGAGCATTGCATTTAGTAACGATCATGGATATACGTGGACTAAATATGCCGGAAATCCGGTTTTGAAAAATCCGGGGATTGCTGATTTTCGGGACCCGAATGTAACGTGGTTTGCCCCTGGGAATAAGTGGATTATGGCTTTGGCTACGCAGGACCGCGAGACATTTTATTCATCGAAGGACTTGAAAACCTGGACGCGGGAAAGTGATTTTGGCGTTGGCATTGGGGCACACGGCGGAGTTTGGGAATGTCCAGATTTATTTTCGATGGAGGTAGATGGTAAGGAAAAATGGGTTTTGTTAGTGAGCATAAACCCGGGTGCCCCAAACGGCGGTTCGGGTACACAGTATTTTGTGGGGGATTTTGATGGACATCAGTTTGTGCCACAGGATGAGGAAACGCGCTGGATTGATTTTGGTCGGGATAATTATGCAGGCGTGACTTTTCATGAAACAGGAAAGCGGAGAGTCTTTTTAGGCTGGATGTCAAACTGGGATTATGCCACCGTCGTGCCTACGAAGTCATGGCGAAGTGCCAATACCTTGCCGCGTGATTTGGCCTTAAAAAATATCAATGGGAAATATTTTATCAGTTCAACGCCCATCGATTTGCCAGTGGAGTCTGCGAAAAAGTTAGCCGCGGGGAAATCAATGAAAGCCTCTTCCGCCTTATTGCGTATTTCCGCAAAGGGGCAAGCAGTTCAGGATTTTTCCATCGTTTTAGCGAATGCCAAAGGCGAGCAGGTAACTATGGGATACGAAAAATCAACGAATCGATATTTTGTAGATCGTAGGCAGTCAGGAGATTTTTCATTCAGTTCGAAGTTTTCAAGTCGGGATTATGCGCCTCGAATTAGTCAATCGGCTACTATAGATTTTCAAGTGATCACAGATGTGGCGTCTGCTGAAATGTTTGCAGATGGAGGGCTTACGGCTATGACGACGATTTATTTCCCTACGGAGGAATTTAAGGTTGTTTCGGCCAAAGGAATTTCAGTGGATGTAGAGACGGTGAAGCCTATTTTGTAGGCCCGTTTTTTATCAGTTTTTAGGCTGGAAAAGTCACTTCTCCCCCCTACCTTTGCCAAACCTTGGAGGATTGGCAAAGGTAAGGTGTAACACCTTTTTCCACGTATCTAAACGGCCATCAATCGCCGAAGGATCGTACACAAGTCCTAACATCTGAGCCACAAGCGGATAAATATCTACATTTTCAAACGGCGGAATCCGCTTCCCCACTTTGAGTGCCGGCCCCCAAGCTTGAAAACTCGCTTGCATTTCGGGTAGTCGCGTATCAAAACCATGCTTTCCTTGATTTGTGGGGTAGCGACTTAAGTTAAAAACACGTGGAAGCTTAGGTACGAGCAATATGGCGCCTAAGCGATTGTAACGATCATCCGTTGTACGGAAGTGCCAATGTTCCGGCGTTTCCGACATTAAATACGTATCAAAATTTGTATTTTTTTTCAAGGCCTCATAGGTGGGCGTGATGCGCGCGGGGTCTTTGGCATGGACCTGCAATAAGGCATCCCCCGAGGGAACACGAAAGGCCGCCGTATCTATCTCAGCTGGCAGACCCATGGTATTTTTATTGTCGACCGTCACCATCCCATGATCCGAAACAAACACATAGTTGATGGGTAATTTTAGCGGATCTAAAGCTGCTTGCAAATCCCGAATGGCCTGATCAACAAACTGCACCGATTTCTTCACTCGTGGATCTTCCGGGCCAAATGCATGCGCATCATGGTCTACTTCAGGCAAATAAAACGTGATGAAATGTGGTCGTTTTGTTTCGGGGAGACTTAGCCAGTCCTTCACCGACTGGATACGTTGCGCGATCGGGGTGACCTCATTATAAACATAATAATAGCTGGGACGCACCCCTTGAATGTCGGCTTCGGATGCTACCCAAAAATTACTCGCGGCGAGCATACCTTGTTTTTCTGCCAAAACCCAAAGCGGAGTACCCCCATACCATTTCCCCTCACTCACCATTTTCTTATTCCCCATGCTGTATTCTTGACGGGTAGTCGGGTCATAAAATCGGTTATTCACCAAACCGTGATGTGCTGGATATAGGCCTGTCACAAGCGTATAATGATTGGGGAAGGTCAACGTCGGATATGAAGGAATCATGGATGGGGCAGAAACCCCAAAAGACCGCTTGGACTTCAAAAACTCAGCGTCATATTTATCCGCAAAATCTGAACGAAATCCATCGGCTGAAATTAAAATGACATATGGTTTTGAAAGCTGATCTGGCGCATTCATCCGACCTTCTACCCGATGTTGCGTAGTATCTTGGGCGAATGTGTGGAGGGAGTATAGTAGGAAACTAGCGAGCCAACTTAATAATTTGGTCATGTCCGTTTATCTGAAGTTGAAGTATATAACGCCCGGCCGGTAGGTCAGTCAAATTAACTTGGCTCAATTTACCAGGTGTTTGAATTTCACGCAGTAATCGCCCGTTGAAATCATAGATTTTTAGGGTTTCAAAAGCGTCATCAGGGAGCTCGTTGATGCCCAAAGGCGGCAATACATTCACCTGATAGTTTGTTTGAAAGCAATTTTGAGGGTCTTTAACCGTGAACTTTTGGGTCTCAATCGGGTTCTTCTGGATGACCCGCGTTTTTTCTCCTGTATTCCAAACATATTCACCTTGCCATGGAGCAGTTAAGCTCACCAAACCTTGGTAGTTCACCGTGACTGCGGCAGGATCGGTCACATTTAAATCTTTGAAAATGGTGAATTGATCCGTTATTGTTCCGTTTTCCGTTAGGAATTTGGCATCGAGTCGACCGCCTTCAATGTCAAAAATCATGGATCCGCCAATGCCTGCTTGGCTCGTTTCCATCACCGGATGCGGGGCATTGGCACGCATGGCACCTGTGGCACCGCCTACTCCATTTACTACGTAAATAACACCATTAGATGCTTGATTGGTCGTAAATAGGTATGGACACGAGTTGGCCGTTGCATTGTATTTACCAGAGCTCGTTTGGGTAAAATGCACAGCGGGATTAAATTCGGAAGCAACTCCAGTAAACCCTTTGATTGGCTTCGAGCGCTCATACACGTGGCTATGGCCATTTAAAACGACATCTACGCCATATTTTTCCAATATCGGCGTGACAACTAATCGCGGTTGTGTTAGGTTTGCCCACACATCTGAATCATAGGTGCCTTTCGTATAGGGAGGATGGTGGAAATATACAATCTTCCAACGTTGCTTGGTGTTTTGCAGGTCTTTAATTAGCCAGGCTAATTGTTCAGAACCTGGGTCAGTAAGTAGTTTTTCATCGCGGCCACGGGCGAACGAGTCTAGGCTAACAAAATGAACATTGCCATAATCAAATGAATAGTACGCTTCTAACCCGGAAGGGACTCCCCCTAATTCCCCTTTTGCGGGCAGGTTAAATATTTGATAAAAGCCCATTTCTGGCCAGTCTTGTACATAGGGATAGCCACCGTAGTCGTGATTGCCAATGCCCATGAATAGTGCACTTTGGCGCATAAAATTTCCTTTTTGATATACGTCAAAGAAGTTGCTTTGGACGCCACCATCTGAACCACCGTTGTAGGTATTGTCGCCTACGGTCATTAGGAAATTCGTATAGTTGGCACCGTTATATTTTAAAAAGGCTTCATACACGCGCTCTTGGACCACTCCTGGGTACATATCCCCTAATGACCAAAAACGAAATTTTTCTGAAGAACCTACGGCTGGAGCTGTTTTAAAGAAGTACGTGGAATCGCCAAGCGTATTCGACCCTGATTTAACGCGATAATAATAGGTTCTGCTCGCTGTAAGGGAGTCGATCAGAATGGTGTGTTCTGTACTTGCGGTCCCCGTTTTTTTTGTTCGAGTGAATGTTTTGGCATCCGTACCAATGCCTACTTCCGCATTTACAGGACCGTCGGTTCGAAAGCGAATCGTCATCGTGGTTGGCCCCGCCATTTGTAAATAGGGCCCACGAATCACTTTTTGTCCCCAAACTTGCGAGGTTAAAGTCAACAACAAGCAAACGATGATACTATATTTCATTTTAGAGTTTGTCAGAAGTAGTGTAAAAGTACTGAATGAAGGAATAGCTTGGACAAGCCACTTCGAATAAATTTACATGTTCGGATATGGTTTTTTGTGGGAGAGCCTAATTCAGATCTCAATTGGGATGAAAAGTCTCACCATCTGGATATAAACTCAGTCTAACTATATGTTTAAAATGGCTTAATCCACCTTTTTATCAATGTTATATCAAAAGTAGTTCATATATTTTTCCTCATTTCGTTTATTAAGTGGTAAATACCAACCACTTGATAGATATTACCCCTAATAACCTGATTATTATCAGGTTGTTATCATTTTTATTTTTTAATTTAGCGACCTACTCTTAAAAAATATTTTATGAAGCGATTTAAAATAGGGCAAGTGCTATCTTGTTTCTTGCTGATCCTTGGCCTTTTTAGTGGGCAAAATGGTTTTGCACAAGGCAAAATCTTGTTTGATGGAAAGTTCATCTCAGTTCCTGGTTCTGAATTCCATGCATATGGCGGGTTTGGAAACCGGAACTACACATTTAGATTCAATAGTGCCAATGCAATGACATTTGCAACTGCGCCAGCGCCAAATCTCGACGTATTAGATATTGTTTCTGCTTCGAGTGGAGTTCCGGACACCTTAACGATTGTTGATCGTTATGGTGCACAGTTTGATTTTAAATCGTTAGAATTTGTACCAAAGAGTAATGCAGGATTTGGTACCGTTTTACAATTTACGGCATTCAGAGCCGGTGTTCAAGTAGCGCAAGTTTCCTTTGCAGATATTGCATCAGGCTCTTTGACCAAATATCCTAACCCAAGCGTACCTTCAGAAACTTTTAGTGATGCGTTTAAGAATGTAGACCGTGTAATCATTACCATTCCTTCAGGAGCTAGATTTAATCACCGTTTTGACAACGTTGTTTTTGATACGGATTACGATGGTGATGGTGTGATGTTCACGCAAGAGGTAATCGATGGTACCAACGTTAACAGTGGGTGTGATTTTAAGTTAAGTTCTCAAAATCTAGCTATGGTAAGCGATGCTTGGAAAGCAGATGACTGTGATCGGGATGGCATTTCTAACTTGTTAGAGACAAATGGAGGAATGAATAATGCAGATTTCGATTTTGATGGAATCTTAAATATGTTTGATATTGATTCAGATCAAGATGGCATCAACGATAGCTATGAAAAGGCGGTTGATTCGGACCGTGATGGAGATGCAGATTATTTAGATTTAGATTCAGATAATGATGGTATTCCAGACATTCGCGAGAAAGTAGGCGATATGGATGGCGATGGTATACCTAATTACCGAGACTTAGATTCGGACGGTGATGGTATTTTTGACGTTATCGAAGGATTAGAAAATTTCCGTCCAAGCTTTGACCGGAACGGCGACGGTATTTTGGATGGTGCGACCTCAGATGCTAATGCTAATGGTCTAGGCGATGGGATTGACCCGCGTGCAGGCGGCTTACCATTTGTTATTCCAGATACGGATCGCGATGGACAGCCAGATTATTTAGACCGAGATGCAGATGGCGACGGAATTTTAGATTCAGTGGAAGGAGCAGGAGATCCGGATGGTGATAATATTGCCAACTACCGTGATATTGACTCTGATGGAGACTGGGTTGCTGATGGATATGAAGGAATAAATGATTTTGATGGCGACCGCGTACCTAATTACTTAGATGCGGACTCCGATGGAGATGGTATTGTAGATTCGTGGGAAGGCGCAGACAGATGTGTTTCATGTAATACGTTGCAAGATACAGATGCAAATGGATTCGATGATCGTAAGCAATTCAATTCTCCTGCACCAATCGATACGGATAAAGATGGTATACCAGATTTCTTGGATTTAGATTCAGATGCCGACTGTATTCCAGATGCGGTTGAATCAGGTCGTGATGGAGATAAAGATGGCATTGCTAACTTCCGTGATTTGGATTCGGATGGTGATACCATTCCAGATGCTGTCGAGGCCGTTACTTGCGGAACTCCAGTAAACACAGACAATGATGCGTCAGAAACTGGTGCCGATTACGAAGATTTAGATTCAGATGGGGATGGAATCCCAGATGCTATTGAGGCAGGAGCTAATCCTGCGAAGCCTGTGGACACCGATGGAGATGGTTTGCCAGATTACCGTGATTTGGATTCAGATGGAGATAAAATTC
>CAZUAZ010000003.1:53299-58123 GCA_964618445.1 uncultured Aquirufa sp.
GATGGAGATGGTTTGCCAGATTACCGTGATTTGGATTCAGATGGAGATAAAATTCCAGATGCATTTGAAGCAGGTAAGGATGCAACAAAACCATTAGATTCGGATGGAGATGGTATTTTTGACTTCCGGGATACGGATTCAGACAATGATACAGTACCAGATGCAGTAGAGGCAGGTTCGGATCCGACGAAACCAGTTGACTCAGACAATGATGGCGATCCAGATTACCGTGATATTGATATAGATAATGATGGTATACCAGATGCAATTGAAGCGGGAGCTAATCCGCAAGTTCCGGTAGATACAGATAAAGATGGTACGCCTGATACTAGAGATTTAGATTCTGATGGTGATGGTATTTCAGATGCCATTGAAGCTGGTAGGGACGCGAAAGCACCGGTTGACACAGATGCGGATGGAATCTTCGATTTCCGGGATTTGGATTCAGATGGTGATAGCATTTCCGATTCGATCGAGGCTGGTAGAGATGCCGTGAACCCGGTGGATACAGATAAAGATGGCGTGGCCGACTTCCGCGATTTGGATTCAGATGGCGATGGCTTGACGGATCGAATTGAAGTAGGAGCTGATCCAACAAAACCTGCTGATACAGATGCTGATGGAATCTTTGATTTCCGTGAGTTGGATTCAGATAATGATACGATTCCAGACGCTGTTGAAGCAATCACATTAACGAAGCCAGTTGACACGGATGGAGATGGCATTGCGGATTACCGTGACACAGATTCGGATGGCGATGGTATTCCAGACTCAATTGAGGCGGGTAGAGATGGCAGAAATCCAGTTGACACGGATATAGACAGAACCCCAGACTACCGCGATTTAGACTCGGATAATGATGGAATCTCAGATAAGTTGGAAGCAGGTCCTAGCCCGTTAAGTCCATTAGATACCGATAAAGATGGCATTTTTGACTTCCGAGATATTGATTCAGATAATGATGGCACCTCGGATTTGAATGAGGACAACATTAACCTAGGTGGTTTAGCGGATTGTGATGGCGATGGCGTTCCAAACCGAGTTGATGCGGATGCATGTCCTGTGTTTGCTCCTCAAGGAATTTCACCTAACGGCGATGGTAGAAATGATTTCTTAATTATTCCTGGTTTATTAGCGACTCCTCCTCCGTACACCTTGTATGTGTACAACCGTATGGGTAATTTGGTTTACGAGAAAGAAAACTATTTAAATGATTGGAACGGTGGTGATTTGCCAGATGGTACGTATTACTACATTATTGATTACAAAGGCCGTAAAACGAATTTGAAATCGTATTTATACATCAACCGTTTAGATAAATAATTTGACGTTTTATCACGCAAATCAAAAGCAACACAGACATGAAAAATAACATAGATTTTAAACAGAGAGTAGATCAATTCAAGTGGAGCAAGGGCCTGTTGGCTCTTGTATCCCTGCTTGTATTGACCGTAACGACTACATATGGCCAGCTAGAAGCAGGTTATTCGATGTATCAATTCAACCCACAAGTTATTTCACCTGCGCACTCAGGTAGCACCGCTACGAGTGAGGTGACATTGATGAATCGCCAGCAGTGGTTAGGTTTTGAAGGAGCCCCGAAGACGTACGTGTTTTCAGGTAACTTCAAGTATGGCGCACAAAGTGGACTAGGTGTGAATGCAATGCTAGACCAAGCTGGACCGATGAAAATCACAACTTTCAGTGCTGATTATGCATACCATACGAAGCTATCGGAGGCATGGTCATTCTCAGGAGGTATCCGTGCAGGACTTGCAAACTTAGCTTTAAACTTTGACGAAACTAGCTTAGTTCATCAAGGAGACCCTACGTTTGTGAATCGCTCGTCGATGAAATTTAATACAGGTTGGGGATTAAAGATTGCTAAAGGTGATGGATTCTTTGTCAGCATATCTCAACCACGTTTGTTAAAATATGACTTAGGTAACGGCTTTAAGGATGTAGCTTATTACTACGGGATGGTGGGCACAAAAATTAAGGCTAACCAAAATGTAACGATTTATCCAAGTGCTTTAATTCGCACGGCATCGGGCGTTCCAGTTAGCTGGGATGCAAACGTGCTAGTAAATTTGGCAGGTAAGTTTGACTTGGGAGCCAACTTCCGGAATCAAGATAGCTGGGGAGTCCGCGCTGGTATCAAAGCTTCGAAGAACATTTACTTAGGGTATGTTTTCGAAATGCCCACTTCTCAGTTGAGCCGCGTGAGTGTGCAGTCGCATGAGATTGCGTTACGGTACTCGTTCGGAAAGTAGAAACAAAGTAATTTAAGATAGAAAGCCCCGGGAGAAATCCAGGGGCTTTTTCATTTTGTAGAGACGCGACACTTCACGTCTAATTAAAAAAGACGCAACGTATTGCGTCTCTACCATTCGACTCCGGACTAACGTCCAATGTCTGACGTCTAGCGTCTAATTCCTTCGCGGCTTTTTTATTTCTTCAAAAACAAGATTGCTACCGGTTGTTTCACCTCAATATCCTCCTGCATATCTGTTAATTCCCCATCCTTAAATGCAAATTTTTGGATGCGATTTTCCCCTTGACTTGCCACATAAACAAAGCGTCCGCTTGGGTCAAACTGAAAGTTTCTGGGCATCTTTCCCACGAGTATCTCCTGATGGTCGCGCAATTCACCGGAAGGTAAAACGGCTAATACACGAATGGAATTTTGAGTTTTACGGTTGGAGGCCAGCAACCATTTTCCGTCGGGCGACAGGTGTAAATCGGCACTCGCATGATTCGGATTCCCGGCACTTGGGTCTATCACAATCCGTTGCAGGTGCGTAAACTCATTCGCATAAATTCGAAATACATCCACCGTTCCGCTCAACTCCCCAAGTACATAAGCAATATCCCCAGATGAATTAAAAACCATGTGCCGCGGCCCTGTACCTTTCGGCAATGCTACATCCTCATATTGTGTCGCCACAAGGCCATTGGATAGTAACGCATGCACGTGAATTTTGTCTGCCGCCAAATCCGTTACGACCAGTTGGCCCCCATCCGGCATAACCACCGCCATGTGCGCATGACTCGGTTTTGGATAGACGATGTTTTGGCTGATAGGCTGAATCTGCCCAGCTTTCGTTTGAAAAACACTGAGGTTCCCTCCCAGGTAATTGGCCACATAAACGGTTTGACTTGCCTCGCGAAATAAGACGTAACAGGGGGCGTCGCCTTGTGTCAACTGGGTACTCAGACGTGAAAAAGTGCCATTTTCTTGCTTGTAGGAGCTAATTGCTCCTTTCCCATCTACTTCTTCATGGACCGAGAATAGGTATTGTTGGTCCTTCGACAAGGTCTGAAACGAAGCCTGTGACTGCGCAATGGCGTGAACCGTTTTTCGGGTTTGTGGATCGATGATTTCGATGCCAGGATTTCCTTGGCGTGTATATGAGCCAACGAGCAGGTTGACTGCCGAAGAATCCGGCGTATGGTAACTCAGCATGGCCAAGGCGATATTTATTAAAATCATTTTTTTAGCTTTACCTGCAAATTAACCGATTTACCTATGCAAAACCGCGTCATCTCCCTAGATGTTTTTCGTGGCCTGACTGTGATGCTGATGACTTTGGTCAATAATCCAGGAGATTGGGGCCATATTTATGCGCCTTTTGAACATGCCAAATGGCACGGATGCACGCTCACCGACCTTGTTTTTCCCTTCTTTTTATTCATCGTAGGTGTCTCGATTGTACTCGCCAAACCCGACGGCGAACCCGTTCCTATAGCTAAATTAATCACGCGTACGCTGCGCATATTTTTGTTAGGATTTTTTCTCAGTTTCTTCAGTCGGATACATGTGGGAGATTTAGAGGGAATCCCTTTGTTATTGATTCGCCTAGTTTTCACGGCACTCATCACCATGGCGCTCCTTGGAAAATACGCGGCGAAAAATCAATTGATTGTGTCGATTGTCTTGGCGTTGATCATGTTTGGGCTGGCATTTAGCGGTTTAGAAGATTTTAAGTCGGTGCGTATTCCGGGGGTATTACCGCGTATTGCGGTAGTTTATGCAATCGTTGGATTTGCGTATGGCCGAATCAACTTGCCCACCCTCGCAGTCATTTCAGCCGTTCTACTGGTAGGATACTGGGCCATCATGACTTTGATTCCCGTGCCTGGCGTAGGCCCGGCGAATTTAAACGAGGGAACTAATTTGGCGGCATATGTGGATAATTTAGTACTGCCCGGACATTTATGGGCGGTGTCCAAAACCTGGGATCCTGAAGGAATTTTAAGTACCATTCCTGCGATCGCGACAGGCATCATCGGACTAATTGCAGGTACTCAGCTCCGAAAAACGCACCTTTTAGCCTTGAGTGGCATTATTTTGTTAGTGATTGGTTTTACTTGGGACCTGACATTCCCCATGAACAAAGCCTTGTGGACAAGTTCATTTGTTTGCGTCACCGCCGGCTGGGCTTTATTCAGTCTAGCCGTTTTGCGCTACCTCGTGGATGAGAAAAGTCAAACAACCTTCATCGCCCCCATACTGTTATTTGGGATGCATCCGATGCTCGTATTTTTCTTTTCGGGGATTATTCCGCGTGCACTGAATATGATTAAAATAGGCGATCAGGGAATTGTGGGGTGGATGTACCAACAAGCCATTGCGGGACATATATCCAATCCATACGTTGCGTCGTTCATGGGAGCGGTGGTGTATTTGGTGATTTGGTATGCTATTTTGCGTGTGCTGACCTACATAAAATGGACCGTTAAAGTGTAAACAAAAAGGGCGGGAACGCGTTAGGACAACATGAAACATTTTTCTTTAGCTGATTTGGCGAATTGGGATCGCTT
>CAZUAZ010000003.1:58223-61703 GCA_964618445.1 uncultured Aquirufa sp.
AGTGCCAAATACGCCGATGGCGTGAATGAATTTGCGGAAGTAGGTTTAGAGCCCATGTATCAGGCCGACTTTCCTGTGCCGTTTGTCAGCGGAAGCCCGGTGCAATACGCCATGAAATTGGAACAAATTATTCCCATTGAGCTGAATAATACGTTTTTGGTAATCGGATCTCTGCAACATGCTTTTGTCGATTCGGCGTTTATGGATGCTGATGGGTTTTTGAATTTGGACGAAGCAGGCAGCGTGGCATCGTTGGGCTTATCAGCCTACTATGACATGAATTTATTGCAAAAATTACCCTACGCACGTCCTGTGCTAAAATAAAACCTCTTATTTTAGGAGTTTCAAACCTATTGAAACTCCTATGAAAATCGATTTTATCCATAAAATCCAGCATATTGGTATCCCCGCACACGACTTAGAAGTATCGATCCCGTTCTACGAGCGACTGGGTTTTACCAATGTCATGGAGTCTCCTTTTGAGTTTGACGGTGGTTTTGGCACCTGCGTGATGATGAAAAATCATGAGGTGATTGTTGAATTATACCAAATGCCCGCAAAGCAATTAGCAGAAATCAAGCAACGCAAAAATGGCCACGTGGATCATTTTGCCATCGATGTGGCTGATGTGGACCATGCGTTTGAAACGCTGAAAAAGGCCGGATTTGAAATCTTAGAGGCCACGCCTACCTTTTTACAATTCTGGAAAAATGGTACCCGTTTCTTTAATGTCAAAGGGCCATCCGGAGAAATCATTGAGTTCAATCAGATATTATAAAGACCCGAAGTATCAGTTTAGACGCTGGTCGTCAGACGTTGGACATCGGACGTGTGGCTACATGCTTACGCTTAAATAAAAAAAGACGCGAAGTGTCGCGTCTCTACAAATATCAGGTCCAGAGTCTGACGTCCAACGTCCAGCGTCTAATCAATCCATTAACGCTCTCCCCTTCGTCTCCGGCAAGTAAATTACCCCCACAATGACCGTTATGGCTGCCAAAGCGATCGGATAAAAGATGCCCGCAAAATTGGAATGCGTTACGGCGCCTAACCACGTTGCCACAAATGGGGCGCATCCGCCAAACACCCCATTCGCAAAGTGATAGGGAATTGACAGGGAGGTGTACCGGATTTTGGTGGGAAATAATTCAACTAAAAATGCGGCAATTGGACCGTAGGCCATGGCGGCGAACGTAACTAAGCAGGTACAAATAAAGGCCAATTGTACTTTGCCCGTCATGGTTAGGAAATAGGCGTCACCTACGAGGGTTCCCTCTTGATCGACGATGTCCGACATCCACGCGAAGAGCGGATAGTAGAAAATGGCAGCCAAGGCCATACCGCCTAGCATCACCTTTTTGCGACCGATGCGATCCGACAGGCTTCCAAAATACACGAAAAGCGGAGTTCCGATGACTAGCGAAGCCGCAATGATGAGGTTCGTAGTCGTGAAGTCCACCTTCAAAATTTTATTGATAAATATCTGTGCGTAAAATTGACCCGTATGCCAAACCACCCCTTGGCCCACAATGGCACCAAACATGGCCACCAACATCAATCGGCGATTCTCTTTACTTGCAAACGCTTCCTTCAATGGATTTTCCGATAAGCGACCCTCCGCTTTCAACTTCGAAAACAGGGGGGATTCGTGCATGTTCCGACGAATAAAATAGGAGACGATTACCAAAATTCCGGATAATGCGAAAGGTACCCGCCAGCCCCAATCCCTAAACACCGCATCTCCCATCAGGTTTTGCGAAACTAAAATCACGATGATGGACACGAAAAATCCAAGTGTTGCTGTGGTCTGAATGTAGGCTGTATATTTCCCGCGCTCAGCATCTGGGGCATATTCAGCCACATAAGTTGCCGCGCCGCCATACTCTCCACCCAAAGCCAATCCCTGAATAATGCGCAGTAAAAGTAAAATGGCTGGCGCCACTAGGCCAATTTCCGAGTAGGAAGGGATGAACGCAATCGCGAAGGTGGATCCGCCCATGAGGAGTAATGTCAATAAAAACGTGTATTTCCGACCGATGCGATCACCTAATCGACCAAAAATCACGCCACCAAATGGCCGAGCCACAAAGCCAGCTCCAAAAGCAGCCAGCGTTGAAATGAACGCGGCCGTTGGGTCTTCTTTGGGAAAAAAGGAAAGGGAGATGATGGCTGATAAGCTGCCGAAAATATAGAAATCATACCACTCAATCACGGTGCCTACAGAGGAGGCGATAATCACTTGCCAAAGCTTCTTAACGGGTATTTTATTATTATCAAAAATAGGCGCACTTTCTTGCATAATCGAAAATTTAAGTGGGACATCGGCAGGGTGTCTGGCCGCTCGTCGCGACACAAAAAACAAAAAAATCTGCTGAAAATCCTATTGCTAAACTGATAAAACTAGTCAGATTTTTGATAATTTGCTTCTTCTAAACCGTAACTACCTATGAAATTAATGACGCTTTGCCTTGGCGCACTACTTAGCTTACCTGCTTTGGCACAATACACACCCTCTGAGGCGAATCTCCAAGAACGCCAAGCTTTCCAAGATCGAAAATACGGCATGTTTATCCACTGGGGTCTCTCCAGTATGCTCGGCGATGGCGAGTGGGTCATGAACAACAAAGGGATTTCAAAAAATGATTACGGTCGGCTGATGCCCGCCTTCGATCCAAGTAAATTCAACGCAGACACCTGGGTGAGCATCGCCAAAAATGCGGGAATGAAATACATCATTTTCATCACCCGCCACCACGATAGTTTCTCCAACTGGGATACGAAACAGTCCGAATGGAAAATCACCAATACGCCATTTAAGCGCGACGCCCTCAAAGAACTAGCCGAAGCCTGTAAAAAACAAGACATGAAACTAGGCTTGTACTATTCAACCCTGGACTGGTATCGGGACGATTATCCTTGGGAGACCGGCCGCACTGGCCAACGAAGCGGCCGCAAAGGCAAAGGCGATTATGCTTCTTACCTTAAATTCATGAAAGCGCAGTTGACCGAGTTACTCACTAACTACGGCGAAATTCATAACATTTGGTTTGATGGGCACTGGGATCAAACCAATTCAGAAGGCAATGCGGATCGTAAGTCACGCATCGACTGGAAATACGATGAGATTTATAGCCTCATTCACCAGCTACAACCTGGCTGTTTGATTGGGAACAATCACCACCTAGATCCGATTCCGGGAGAAGATTTTCAAATGTTCGAGCGAGATCTACCGGGAGAAAATCACTCCGGCTTGAGCTATCAAGAAGCCTCTAAACTTCCACTTGAATCCTGCGAAACCATTAACGGGGCGTGGGGATATAATATCACCGACCGGAAATTCAAGACCCCGAAACAGATCATTCATCTTTTGGTGGGTGCCGCGGGACGTAATGCCAACTTGCTATTGAATGTGGGTCCGATGCCAACGGGCGAAATCCAACCTGAGTTTACGGACTCATTGGCCGTTGCCGGTCGCTGGCT
>CAZUAZ010000003.1:61803-88562 GCA_964618445.1 uncultured Aquirufa sp.
CGGGCGAAATCCAACCTGAGTTTACGGACTCATTGGCCGTTGCCGGTCGCTGGCTAAAAGGACACGGGGAATCTATTTATGGAACGCGCGGCGGTCCATTGGGTCCACAAGTTTGGGGCGTAACTACGCAGACTGATACGCATGTGTATGTACACTTATTGAAGCGTCCGAATGAGGAAACAATCTACATTCCAGGCGTTTACAAAAAAGCTCCAGTAGCCATGCTCGGAGAGACACAAACCTTGAACGGAACGGTGGAGAAACAAGGGATCCATATCGACGTTAAACAATTGCCTCCTTACCGCATAGATTTAGTTTTAAAGCTAGAAAAAGCCAAATAATCTCTTGAAAAACGGAGAAACTGATTAATTTTGTCGCTTGTCAAAATCACCTGATTTTTGGCATTTGAACTGAACAATTTAACACAATAACTATGCTTAAGAGAAGAGAAGCTGTCTCTCGCATTGCGATGTTAGTAGGGGGTGTTTTTAGCGCACCGACCCTCTTCGCGATGGAGGCAAAAAATGCTGGGGTAATCGCAGAAGCAGGCACGTTTTCGTTGACAGATTTACAACGAAAAATTGTCGCGGCCGTTGCCGAGCACATTATCCCAAGAACCACTACACCTGGCTCCATCGACGCGGGCGTTCCTGCATTCATCGAAATGATGCTGAACGATTGCTACAAAAAACCAGAACATGTAAGCTTTAAAAAAGGGGTAGATAATTTAGCCAAAGCTAAATTCCTAAACCAAACAAACGAAGCCCAAGTGGCGATGTTGACCTTGTTGGAAGCTGATACCAAAGAATTATTGAAGAGTTATTCTGCGAGTAAAGTGAAAGTAGGCGATAACGTAGACAAAGACATTTTAGAAGGTGCCGGCGGAGTTCCGTTCTGGCGTGTGATGAAAGAATTGACACTTTTGGGCTATTATACGTCTGAAAAAGGAACGCAAGCTTCTTTCGTCTACGAACCTGTTCCAGGCCGCTTCGAAGTTATTTCGGACATGAAGCCGGATCAAAAATCATTCGCATACTAATCCCAAACGACACAAGAAAATGAATCTAAATATAGATGCAATCAAGACCCAAACGTTTGACGCAATCGTCATTGGATCCGGAATTTCGGGTGGTTGGGCTGCGAAAGAATTAACTGAAAAAGGACTTAAAGTAGCCGTGATGGAGCGTGGTCGCGAGATCAAACACATCG
The DNA here is from genome assembly GCA_964618445.1 of uncultured Aquirufa sp. GTDB lineage: Bacteria > Bacteroidota > Bacteroidia > Cytophagales > Spirosomataceae > Aquirufa. The sequence goes on from CAZUAZ010000003.1 coordinate 63,013, forward strand.
AAGGGTACGAAACAGCCATGAAAAATCCATGGGAATTCGACCATCGCGGTCGGCCTACCAACATGGCTGCTGAGGAATATTGGGCAGGCATGCGCACGGGCTATACAGTAAACGAAGAGCACCGCTACTTATTCGAAAACGATAAGCAAAATCCTTACATCGAGAAAAAAGGTGGATTCGACTGGATCCGCGCCTACCACACCGGTGGTAAATCGTTGTTATGGGGTCGTCAAACGTACCGTTGGAACCGAGAGGATTTCTTGGCTAACGAGAAAGAGGGGATCGGAACGCCATGGCCGATTGGCTATGATGATTTAGCTCCTTGGTATTCATACGTAGAGAAATTCGCAGGTATTTCAGGACAAGCAGAAGGTTTGGACGTTCTGCCAGATTCAGATTTCTTGCCAGCCATGCAAATGACGGCTCCTGAGGTTCATTTCAAAAATGAAGTAAATAAAAAATTAGGTCGTCCTGTGACGGTTGGCCGCGTAGCTCACCTAACAAAACCAGGCAAGCAGCACACAGATTTGGGTCGTTCTTCATGTAACTACCGGAATAAATGTATGCGCGGTTGTCCATACGGAGCATATTTCAGTTCGCTTTCGGCTACCTTGCCGGCAGCGCAACGGACAGGTCGTTTGACGATGGTACATAATGCGATTGTGGCTGAAATCATCTACGATGAGAAATCTCAAAAAGCAAAAGGCGTTCGCGTGATCGATCAAAATACGATGGAGTCGAAAGAGTATTTTGCCAAAATTATTTTCGTGAATGCAGGAGCGATTGGTTCTACAGCAATCATGATGAACTCAAAATCGAACCGTTACCAAAATGGTTTAGGTAATGATTCAGACCAATTAGGTCGTAACATCATGGACCACCACTTGGGCGTAGGCGCAAGCGCGACGGTTGACGGTTTCAATAAAGATTACATGTTTGGTGCTCGTCCAAATGGATTATACATTCCGCGTTACCGCAACTGGGGCAAGGATAAGCGTGGATATTCACGTGGTTTCGGTTACCAAGGTGGTGCGAGTCGTGATGGCTGGGGCCGTGGTGTGGGTCAAGATGGTTTTGGTGCCGACTTTAAAGAGAGCCTAACACATCCAGGTCAATGGACGGTCGGATTCGGTGGTTTTGGTGAGATTTTACCAGATCCAAATAACCGATTCACATTGAGCGATCAAAAAGATAAGTGGGGCTTACCCGTGCTTTCATTCGAAGCGAACTTTGGTGAAAACGAATTGAAAATGCGTCAAGATATGATGAACGATGCGGCTGAAATGTTGGAAGCTGCCGGCTTTAAGAATATCAATGCCTACAACAAATCAGATACGCATATTGGCTTAGGTATCCACGAAATGGGTACGGCGCGCATGGGAACATCTGTGAAGAATTCTATTGTCAATAAGTACAACCAAGTACACGAAGTGAAGAACGTATTTATGACGGATGGTGCCGCGATGGCATCTGCTTCATGCGTAAATCCTTCGTTGACCTACATGGCCATGACCGCTCGTGCGGCTGATTTTGCTGTGAGCGAATTAAAGAAACGTAATTTGTAATCAATACAATTTATGCGTGGGTCGGTGAGGAATACTCACCGACCTTTTTTTGCCTTTCCAATTCCGACCGGAGCTGTCTACCTAGTTCAATCGCGCGCATATTTGCGACATGTTCTATCAGGTAGCTTATATTATCAAGCTTTTTTAGTCCAATAAATTGGTTTATTCAAAACAAGCATACATATTCCTATCATTATTTACCTAACCCATAATCATATATGAAAACTAAACATTTGTTCTCCGTGCTTTTAATCAAATCACGGCAGTCGAAAAAATTAACTCAGAATCAAGTCGCCCGGGCCGTTGGCGTCAGTCAAAGCGCCTACAATTATTGGGAATCCGGCAAACATTATCCAAACGCAAAAAAACTATTTGACCTGACGAAAGTCCTTAGCATCCCCATCGAGGAAATGCTCACCGCTTAAGTGAACGGATCCTTGGAGTCAGCCGACTTCAAGGATTTTTTCTTTACCTTTACGCCCGTTATGCAAATACAATCTCCTGTCCGTTTTTTGTTCCTTCTCGTCCCTTTTATGTGGATGATGAGCGCCTGCACGGAGGAATCTGCACCCGAACAAAAAGAACTTTATTTCCCGCTAGCGAGCTACATAAGCCAAGAGATTCGTGCCATGCAAAAGCATCCACCCCGGGTACACAAGACTATGATTTTGGATGGGGAAAAGGAGGTCAAAGTCATAGCTGATATGGATTGGGAGAAAGAGTGGGCGTTGTTTATCGAATCTGATTTGAATAAACCAGCGTTCGACAAAAGCTACGATAATCTGTCTGATGACGGATTTCGCTGGTATTCCCTGAAGATTGGCGAAAATTTACCTGTGAAAAAGTTGAAGATTCAGCTTGACGCGCTTGAGCGCCCCGCTTCCATTGAAATTGAGATGTCTCAGTCTAACTTCCTGTTCGATACGCGCAAGAAAATGCACATGAATTTTGTGGATGGCAAGGTGCAAACATACTCCATTGAGGGCATGCAGCAGATGCGCTGGGGTTCGCCTACGCATTATCAATTACTAGGTGTTTTACTCACCAAATAGCCCGCTCGACAAATAGCGATCACCTCGGTCGCAAATAATGCACACAATTAAGCCTTCTTTAAGTTCTGAAGCCAAGCGTACACTTGCAGCTACGCCGCCACCACTACTCATCCCACCAAATACACCTTCCTCGCGTGCGAGTCGCCGTGTCATCATCGTCGCCTCTTCCTCCGAAATATCCATAATGCGATCCACGCGTTCCGGCTGGTATATTTTGGGTCGGTACTCCACCGGCCACCGACGAATTCCTGGAATTTTTGAGCCTTCTGTGGGCTGGCAGCCAACGATTTGAATGTTGGGATTTTGTTCTTTTAGGTACATCGACGTGCCCATGATGGTGCCCGTCGTGCCCATTGAACTGACGAAATGTGTAACTTTTCCATCCGTATCACGGAAAATTTCGGGGCCTGTCGTTTTGTAATGGGCCAAATAATTATCTGGATTCTCGAATTGATTTAATAAAATGTATTCCCCTGATGCCGCCTTATCCACCGCATAATCACGGGCAGATTCGATAGTTTCCGTTAAGGTAACTTTGGCACCAAAAGCCTCCATGGTCAGCACGCGTTCCCGAGTGGAGTTCGAGGGCATCGCCAGTTCGATCTCGAGTCCATATAGCCGAGCAATCATTGCCAAAGCGATACCTGTATTCCCCGATGTAGCTTCGATTAATTTAGTGCCTGCATTAATTTCACCACGCGCGATCGCAGATTCGATCATGTTTTTGGCGGCGCGGTCTTTCACGGATCCACCTGGATTATTTCCTTCCAACTTGCCCAATATCCGGACACGTGGGTTTGCATGTAGTTTGGTTAATTCAACGAGGGGCGTGTTGCCTACTAAATCTAATAATGCCGACATCCTATTCTTCGATTACTTTTAAATTTTCTTGGTGATAAATTTTGGTATTTGGCGCCACGGAACGCGTTAGCCAGACGTTTCCGCCGATGATCGAGTCTTTGCCTACAATCGTTTCTCCACCTAAAATAGTGGCTCCGGAGTAAATCACGACACCATCTTCAATCGTGGGATGGCGTTTGGTGGAGGCCATCGATTTGGCCACCGAAAGTGCTCCAAGCGTTACGCCTTGATACAATTTCACCCGTTCTCCGATTACGCAGGTCTCTCCAATGACAATTCCTGTTCCATGATCCATGAAGAAATAAGGCCCTATTTTCGCGCCGGGATGTATGTCAATTCCTGTTTTGGAATGGGCATATTCGGTTAGAATTCGGGGCATTAAGGGGACATTTTCTTGTTGCAAACCATGTGCTAATCGGTAAAATGCCATGGCATAAAATCCCGGATAGGTCCGAATGACTTCATAGTCGGTGGTTGCCGCCGGGTCTCCATCGACCATCGCTTGGACGTCAGTGAGTAATAAATCATAAATTCCAGGAATCCGCTTCATGTAGCTTTGGGTGATTTCTTGCGGGCTTGCAGGTAAATCATGACTCATGGTATGCAAAATACTTTCAAGGCCATTTTCGATACTTTCCCAGACTAATTGAAGGTCTGCCAAATGCACAATTTGCTTCCGCGTTTGTTCGGGAAAGAGTGTTAAGACTATTTTGGTAAATAGTTTCTTGATATCAGACGTTGCCGGAAACGGCTTCGTTTGGCTATGTCGGCCTAATATTTGTTTTAAAAATGCTTCGTTCATTTGCTCTTGGTGAATAAAGGATGGGACATAACAGCATCTGTTTGTACCTTAGGGTCACATGTTTCAACCACCAAACGGTGGATATTTTCTTTTGCGCGAATTTCCAATCCGTGCACATAGGCCTTGTCGTAATAGTTCAAGGTGATGGCGGCTACCTCAGAGAAATCCCCTGTTTGTAATGCTTCTTGCGCATTTTTATAATGATCTCCGCCGAGGCGTTTTTTGATTTTATCGATGGCTCGTGCTAAATCTTCTTTGGGGTAATGGGCATATACCTCGACCAAATGCGGTAAGCGGTAATGCGCGTCAATGTCTAAAAACAATACAGGTGCAGCACGTAATTGATTATAAAAGGAAGCGCCCATAAAGACTTTTCCGATGTGCCTACTTTCATCTTCCACCCAAATAGGTTTCGAATAATCCATTTGCATCAATTGGGCGACGAGTATATTTTCAAAATGTTCGGATGTCGGTTGCTCTTCCAAGCCCAAATGCCCAAAGGCCGATCCCCGGTGATGTGCGATTCCTTCTAAGTTAAGGACCTGTACGCCACGCTTTTGCATTTCTAGAAGAATTTCGGTTTTCCCACTTCCTGTTTTCCCTCCCAAAACAATGAGGGGAATCGTTTCTTCCAATTTCGACAGGACAAAATTGCGGTAGGCCTTGTACCCCCCCACTAGTAATTTTACTTGGATACCTGCTGTTTCGAGGAGCCACGCCATGCTACCTGAGCGCATGCCACCACGCCAGCAATGGACGTAGACGGTGTTGTTGACCGATAGTTTTTTGGCTTGTTTAACCCATTTGGCTAGTTTCGGGCCTACGAATTCTAGTCCCAATTCTACCGCGGCATCCTTTCCTGCTTGTTTGTAGATAGTTCCAATACGCGCACGCTCTTGATCTGTGAATAAGGGGAATGAAATTGCCCCAGGAATATGAGCCCGCTGGAATTCCCCCGGAGAACGCACGTCGAGAATCGGCCCTTGTGCTGCGGCCGTGACAAATGCGTTGGGGTCTAATTTTTCAGGCATCTAGTGGTTGAGTACAGTTAATTCAAAAGAAAGTGGATCAAATGCGGCATAAAGCTTAGTTAAAAACGCTGGGTCCGTTATATAAAATTCAAGGAAATTCGTGTAACGCTCCTGCCAATGTCCCTCAGGGAATAAATCTTGCTTCACAGCGGCCAGTTGGCGCAAACCAGTCTCCTGATTGCGTTCCTCTGCCTTGCGCATTTTCTTTGCCAATCGTTCTAATCCTTTTTGCCAGCGCGTTTCCTCGGCTAGCACTGCGGGCTCTAAGGTCTCATCGATGGCTTGTGCTTTTTGGGCTATTTTACTCATCAGCGTAGAAAGACGCTCATGCTCACCAGCTAAGTCCAAGATGTTTTTGGTGTGCTTGTCGATGAATGAAGCGCGCAACACATGTGCTTCTTGAAATAAATCCAAGATCGAAAGTTCCAGTTTCTCGAGTCTTTTCTCAACGAGCGGTGGAACAACTAATGCAAAATTGCGAGGTAGTAAAATCGGGTAAGGTACCTGGTGTAAATCAAAAATACCTTTTAGTTGGAACCAATATCCTACCTCTGCAGGTCCTCCTAGATAAGCTAAGTTGGGCAAGATGATTTCTTGATACAAGGGCCTTAGGACGACATTTGGGCTGAAGTTTTCAGGGTGATTCGCAATCTCCGCTTCGATGGCTTCTTGGGTAAAACGGATATCCGTGTTCAGCACGTGGTACGTTCCGTTGCGCTGCTCAATGCGCTCCCGAAGATCCCCTTTCATGTAAAAAAAGTTGATTTCGCGTGCATGAATTTGGGGTCTGTAACCCAATGAAACGAGTTTTTCGTCCGTGTCATGCACGGGATTTTGGTGGGCTTGTGTGAGCACATCTGCCTCGATCACTGGTTTTAATAAGCCCTTCAGTCTGGCATCATCCGCATCAATGCAGAGTAAACCGGTTTCGCCAAACAAGGTATGGACGTATTTGCGTACGGCCTCAGCGAGTGTTCCGCTGCTTTGATAAGCGTCTTTAAAAATGGGAATTCCAGCTGGTAATTGGTTGATTAATTCAGCTAAGTCAGTTGTCTTGAATCTGCCAACGGCCCCTGTTTGCGAACTGGTGCAGGTATAGGTTTTTCCAAATAAATGGAAGTGGTTGATCTCATCCCAATCATGATCTTCGGTTGCCATCCAATAAACGGGGACAAATTTGAATTCAGGATATGTCTGCTGTAGTTTTCGGGCCAAATTAATGGTCGAAATCAATTTGTAAATTACATAGAGTGGGCCCGTGAACAGGTTTAATTGGTGCCCTGTCGTTACTGTAAATGTTTTTTCGTCTAACAGGCATTGGATGTTGGGGCTTTCGGAGATGCCTTGATATTGGTCTGTTAAAACCTCCACCAATGTTTGCCGATTAACTGATTTTTTTTGATCGATTTGCGCACGAAAAGATTCCAGTGTAGGCGTCGCTCCATAAAATGGATTTAGCTCGGGTTTGCCGGCTAGGTAATCGAGGAGTAATTTTGAGAAGCCTGGAACGCGTTGTAGCGGGTAGCTTTGTGTAGGCATATCGAATGTTGTTGGTGCGTTAATTTTAAAAACCCCGCATATTTCCGAAAAGTTCTAACGAATTTAAATATATTTAACCGAAATTTGTGGTTCTATTACGCGCGAATGAGATTTTTAATCCTCCTTTTTTTATTCTTGACCTCGTTTCGAGGGATTGCCCAACAAACTCCCCAGTTTTCTCAATTCATGATGAATCGGTTTTTGTACAATCCAGCATTTGCAGGTTTTGAAGATTATTGGGATGTGCAATCCGGTTTTCGTACACAATGGACTGGTATAAATACAGCGAATCGGACGTTTTATACAACGGCAAATTTTGCCTTTGACAAATCAGATCGTACGTCGACGGGCATCACGCCCTATATGTCAAAAACGATTCGTCGGAACTATTCACCTACCTACATTCGCAAGAAAACGCGTAAAGTGAATTTTCACCAAGGCGTGGGCATGCAATTACTTTCGGATCAAATTGGTCCTGTTACGAGCATGTCACTCAGCGGCACGTATGCCTATCATTTATCCTTGGGCGGTGAGCGAAAATTAGCTACAGGCGGGTCGATTGGATATTATCAGCGGGTCCTCGATATGACAAATTTGAATGTTCGAGATGCAGGTGATCCGTTTATTACCTATTCGAATTCATCTGGTTTGCCAGCAGGGAGGATTTCAGGGGGGCAATCGCTGATTAATGTAGGAGCTTTGTACTATACCCGTAAATTTTATGTGGGATTGTCGGCAAACCAACCTGTTTTTGGTGATTTCTTCTTCACGAATAAAAGTAGCGATAATGGCCAGGCAACCCGCGATGCGATTTATGATCCATTGATTGCTGAGGTTTCAGCAGATGAAACAATTGGTCCGGATCGAAAACTTTGGTTATTAGCTCAATTGAATTTTAAGAAAAATGGGGCAACTCAATGGATGGGCACGGTTGCGCCAACCGTCTTTTTCCAGGCAGGTGGTGATATCCGGTCTGGGGAACATTGGACCTATTCGCCGGCCGTGTTAGTCAAATACATGAAGGGGGCGACGCTGGTGGCAGAGGCTAACATGCGCGTGAAGTATGATGAGCAATTCTGGGTGGGCGGAACGTATCGCCATAAAGATGCGCTTGGTATCATGGTGGGTGCGCATGTGTCCAATGCCCTTAATTTGACCTATGTGTATGAAATGCATTCCAACGGATATGCGCGTCAGTCGATGGGCTCACACGAAATTGTCTTAGGGATGAAATTCCGCAATCGGATTTTCATGTCGAATCCAGCCTATTAATTTTTTCGAAAAGAATTGTACGCCTCGGGCGGAACAGGACTGTCAATTTCAGGTGATTTAACTGCCGGTTGCTCCCAATCTAAATAGCCTCTTTTCCAAGCAAAAGCTAGTCCGAGGGCAAGAATACCTGCAAAAATCAACATTTCTACTAGAGCGAATGAAGACCAGGCTGGGGCAGCAGCCATCAGTGATTTGTCACGAAATACGACAGCCCAAGGAAATAAGAAGATTAATTCTACTTCAAATAAAACGAAGAGTAATGCGATTACATAAAAGCGTGGATTGAAACGGGTATTAGCATTTCCGTTAGGCTCTTCGCCGGATTCATAGGTACTTAATTTTTCCTCATTTGGCCTGTTTGGGCGAACGAAACGCGCGAGCGTTAACACGAATGCCAAGAATAAAATACCAGCCAAAATGAAAGCGGCTACATAGCCAAACTGCTCGATCATCCTATTTTCGTAATTTCAAATACCCTTTAACAACTGTAAACGTAGTAATTCCCAGGAAAAACAAAATAATGTACTGGACGTAATTAATAATCCAAGGGAAATGTTGGCCCATATAATACCCCCCCGCCACTAAACTACCTACCCACATGGCCCCGCCTACAAAGCTAAGCACGATAAAACTATACCAGGGCATGTGGCTGATCCCTGCTAAAATGGGTGTAAAGGTACGGACAACGGGTAAGAATCGGGAAATGACTAAGGCCATAAACCCATATTTTTCAAAAAAGTCGCGCGTTGACTCTAAATGCTTTTTCTTAAAAAAGATACTATCGGGTCTGCGCTGCAGTGAATTGCCAAAAAAACGGCCAAATAAATAACCGAGTAGCGAGCCGACGACGGCAGCTAGGAAAATGCTAATCAAGAGTGTCGACAAGGGTTCCTTCAATACCCCGGTTCCACCAAAAACCCCAGTTAAAAAGAGTAGGTAATCTCCGGGAAGGAAAAAGGCGAAAAATAAACCATTTTCAGCAAAAACAATCAGTGTAATTACCAGAAGGCCAGAGCGAATGATCGTTTCCGAGTCCGTGAGCTGATGCCACAAAAGATTTATTTCATCCATAATTTGTTAAACCCAAAATAGGGTTTGGCCAATCTCCCATAATATTTTCAAAATGGGAGCCTAAATATCCAATAAATTTCGAATTTTTTCTACATTTGGACTATGAAAAATGCGTTAGGCCTTTTATTGTTCATCCTTTTCTTCTCCGGTAGTCTGATCCCGAAGGTGGGTTTAGAGCAATCGTTTAAGGCAAATGAATTACTCAAGCATTTTCAAGATCATCAAAAATTGAGTCCTCAAGGCATTAGTTTTACCGATTTCCTTTGGCTGCATTACGCCGCTGACTCCAAGCACACCAAAACAACGAAACATCCTACCCTTCCCGCATTTGATATGAGTGGCGCGATGGGCTATGTGTTGCCTAGTTTTTCTTTATTATTTCTGATCCCATTAGCATTTGCCTACGTTGTTCGTGCGCTCGCTCGCTGGGAAAACCAATATCAATTCTCGTATGTTCGCGTACTGATCGCGCCGCCCCGGGCCTAAAAATCATGCTGATTTTTTTAGGTTACATAAACGAGCAATATGATTAATTCCATTATTTCATTTAGTATTCGAAACAAATTGGTAGTATCCCTTTTTGTATTCGGTCTGATCGCGTGGGGAGGCTATTCTTTAAGCAAGCTGCCCATCGATGCCCTGCCTGACATCACGTCTAATCAGGTTCAAGTCATTACCCAATCTCCCGCCTTGGCTGCGTCCGAAGTAGAGAAATTTGTCACGTACCCGTTGGAGATTTCCCTAAGAACCATACCCAATGTCAAAGATATTCGGTCCGTTTCGCGTATGGGACTGTCTATCATTACCGTGGTTTTTGAGGATGCCGTGGCGATGGAGGTGGCGCGCCAACAAGTCTCTGAGAAGCTGAAGGGCGCAGAGCCATATCTCTTAAAAGGCGCCGGTGTTCCTGAAATGGCACCCATAACGACTGGTTTGGGGGAATTTTACCAATATACTTTGGAGGTTGATCCTGCTTTTGAAGATCAATATTCCTTAGCTGATTTACGCACCTATCAAGACTGGATCGTGAAACGCCAATTGCTGGGTATTCCCGGTGTTGTGGAAGTCAGTTCTTTTGGGGGACATCTAAAGCAATACGAAGTTGCCGTGAATCCAGAGCGTTTACGCGCCTTGGGGATTCAGGTAAACCAAGTGTTTACCGCTTTGCAAAATAGCAATTCCAATTCTGGGGGTAGCTACCTAGAGAAAGGTACGGATGTCTATTTCATCCGCTCAGAAGGAATGCTGACTTCGCTGGCTGATATTGAGCAAGTGGTCGTTGCCCAACGTGGTCCCGGTGGTATGCCGGTGCTCGTGCGCGATGTGGCGACCGTGCAATTCGGAAAAGCTATGCGCTATGGAGCGATGACCCGGAATGGAAAAGGAGAGGTTGTGGGTGCTGTGATGTTATTGCTGAAAGGAGCCAGTGCGAATAATGTCGTCAAGGATGTGAAGGTGCGCATGGATGAGATTCAGAAAACAATGCCCCAAGGGATTAAAATCGTGCCCTTTTTGGACCGCAGTGTGTTGATTGGAAAGTCCATTTCGACGGTGGAGAAGAACTTGATTGAAGGAGGTCTGATCGTCGTATTTATTCTCGTACTGTTGCTCGGCAACTGGAGGGCAGGTTTAATCGTAGCGTCAGTCATTCCATTGAGTTTGTTATTCGCCTTTGCGCTGATGCATATTTTTGGTGTTTCTGCTAACCTCATGAGTTTGGGGGCAATCGACTTTGGGTTGATTGTAGATGGTGCGGTGATCATTGTGGAATCGATTATTCATCGACTGCACATGCATCGAAAGGGTGAGGTGCTGAGCCAACAAGCCATGGATGAGGAGGTTACGATCTCCGCGCAAGCCATATTCCAGTCGGCAGCATTCGGAGTGATCATCATTTTAATTGTTTATTTCCCCATCATGGCTTTGGGAGGTATCGAGGGAAAAATGTTCCGACCGATGGCCCAAACAGTGAGTTTTGCGATTATTGGTGCATTGATTTTGTCTTTGACCTATGTCCCGATGGTATCGGCGATGTTCCTCAATAAAAAGATAAGCCATGAAGTTACGATAGCGGATCACATTATGAACTTCTTGTATCGGGGATATAAACCTATGGTGGATTGGGCATTGCGAAAACGCAAGGAAGTGGTCATTGCCTCGGTACTATTACTATCCGGCAGTTTATATGTCTTTTCTACGTTGGGAGGTGAGTTTATTCCCGAATTAAATGAAGGGGATTTTGCGGTAGAAGTCGTATTGCCTACCAATGCATCTTTGAGCCAAAGCATACATATCAATACGGAAGCCCAGAAGTTATTGCTGAAGGAATATCCAAATGAAATCAAGCAAGTGGTTTCGCGCATTGGTGCGTCTGAAATTCCTACAGACCCGATGGGAATCAATGCATGTGATTTACTAATCATCTTGAAAGACCCGAAGGAATGGACGAAGGCGGAGACGATGGAGGAGCTTGAGGCGAAGATGGATGCGTCCTTGAATGCATTTCCAGAAGTGAATTTTGAATTTACCCAACCGATTCAAATGCGATTTAACGAGTTAATTGCTGGGGTAAAGTCGGACATCGCCATTAAAATTTTTGGGGAGGACTTAGAAGAATTGTTCTCGCATGCGACGGAAGCGGCCCGATTTATTCGGAAGGTAGAAGGCGTCGGAGACATCAAAGTGCAGCAAATCGATGGCATACCTCAGCTGGTCGTGAAATATGATCGGGCTAAAATGGCTCAATATGGGATTGAGGTCGAAACGGTAAACCAACTCATCAAAACGACTTTTGCGGGGGAGACAGCAGGGATTGTGATGGAAGGCGAAAAGCGGTTTGATTTAGTGGTTCGGATGGATAGTGCACATCGGACGGATATCCAAAATCTACGCGAATTGTATGTGGAGCGTCCGGAAGGAGCACCGATTCCGTTGCAGGAAATTGCGCAGGTCGACTTTGAAAATGCACCGGTGGAGATATCGCGGGATAATACGCACCGTCGGATTACGATCGGAATTAATGTCCGCAATCGGGACGTGGAAAGTGTCGTAGCGGATATTCAACAGATCATGAAAGATAAAGTAGTTTTACCGGCAGGTTATTATGTGACCTATGGAGGGACGTTTGAAAATCTTCAAGCCGCGAAATCACGTTTGGGACTCGTTGTGCCCATCGCGCTCGTACTTATTTTCGTTTTACTTTTCTTCACATTTCAGTCGATCACGGAGGCAGCGATTATTTACTTAGCGATACCGCTTTCAGCGATTGGTGGAATTTTTGCTTTGTGGCTGCGTGACATGCCTTTCTCCGTTTCTGCGGGGATTGGATTTATTGCGTTGTTTGGTGTGGCGGTGTTAAACGGCATTGTCTTGCTGTCTTATTTTAAGCAATTGGCATCCGAAGGACTCTCAGTGGCTGAGCGCTTGCAAAAGGGCTTGGAATTGCGATTCCGACCTGTGATTATGACGGCATCGGTGGCATCTTTAGGTTTTTTACCTATGGCGCTCAGTACATCACCGGGCGCTGAGGTGCAACGGCCATTGGCCACGGTGGTGATTGGCGGTTTGATCACGGCGACGTTCTTGACGCTCGTTGTGATTCCAGTAGTATATTCGATTTTGATGACACGTCGGGAGCGGAAATTGAAGGCGAATACCTCTGTACTAACCCTCTTAATCGTGTTATTCGGTTTTGGTATTTCGGCACAAACGCCACGTTTATCTTTAGATCAATGTTTGGAAATCGCTTCTAAAAACAATGCCTTATTGAAAACAGGAAACCTAGAGGTGCAAACAGCTCAGGATCTGATCGCCACGGGTCGTGAATTGCCTAAGGGGACATTGGATTTTCAGTATGGAAAAACGCAAACCTACTTTAGCCAAGATTATACCATTATCGCAAATCAAAGTATCCCTTGGCCTTCCTTACTAAAGGCACAGGTGAAAGCGTTGACGGCTCAAAAACTGTTGGTAGAAAAACGCTTACAAATGACCCGTAATTTAGTTTTGGCGTCTGTGAAGTGGACCTATTCCCAAATTCTGTTGCAGAAAAGGCAGCTGGAATACCTCCAAGTGCAAGACAGCATGTATGTCCAAATGAAGCGTGCGGCGACCCTTAAGTTTAAGGAGGGGGAAACGGGTAAGCTAGAATTAGTGGCTGCGGAGGCGCGCTTGCGGGAGTTCCAACAAAAGCAAAAGGCGCTTTTGTTAGACATGAAAGCTACGTATCAGCAGCTCGGCTATTGGCTAAATCGGTCCGAACCTTTTGAAATTCAGGGATTGGAAAAAATCACCTTGGTCCTTTCCACACGTAAAGATTTGTCGGCCGCGCCCTATGTACAAATGCTGAATGAGCAAATTGAGCAAGGGAAATTGCAAACGGAGGTGGAGCGTAAAAAGTTAATGCCCGACATCCGTGTGGGTGTGGTCTCGCAAAGTATTGAAAACCAAGGGGGACAAAATTTTGTGCAAGCCGGTTTGTCCATTCCTATTTTTGCGAAAGGCCAAAAGGCACGGGTAGCTGCGGCAAAAAGTCAGGAACAGGTTTATGCGAGTCAAAAGGAACAAGGCGTTGCGCAGGTTACGGCTGAGCTTTCGGGGTATTTGACCCAGCTAGAAAAGTACCTAGGTTCGTTGCAATATTACCAAGAGACAGGGTTAGCGCAAGCGGCATGGTTGGAGAAAACGGCTTTGAAAAGTTACCAACAAGGCGAAATTGAATATGTGGAGATGCTCGCAAATACGCAGCAGGCTTGGCAAATTCGGGAACAATATTTACAGGAGGTATTGGCGTATAACCAATCCATTATTCAAATCGAAACTATTTTAGGCAATGAATAAGTACATCATTTTATTAATCGCAGTGATTGCCGCAAGTTGTGGCAAGAAAGAAACGGCTGAGGAGGCGCAAGCCCCTAGTGTCATCCAGTTAAGTGCGGATCAAAAGCAGCGCGCGGGAATCGTTTTAGGGCAGTTGGAGCAGCGCGAGATCTCAGAACGTATTTCGTGTACGGGTTTGGTGGATGTGCCCCCTATCTCACAAGCGTCTGTTTCTATCCCTATTTCGGGGTATGTAAAATCTACGTTTGAATTATTACCTGGCAAGCAGGTAGCGAAGGGCCAAATTTTAGCTACCCTAACCAGTTTAGATTTCATTCAAATGCAACAAGAATATTTGCAGGCACAAAGTCAAATGAGTTTGTTGGTATCCGAGCGTTCGCGCCAGCAGGTCCTTCAGGCGGAGGAAGTGGGATCCAAGAAAAAGTTTCAACAATCAGAGGCGGATCTAGGTAATTTGCAGGCCTTGACTAAGTCGTTGGCCTTAAAATTGGAGATTTTGGGATGTGACATGAAATCTTTAGCGCAAGGAAATATTAGTTCGACGTTGACCGTTAGATCCCCGATAGACGGGTATATCGATGAGCAGTTTTTGGCGATAGGCAAGTTTGTATCTCCCACGGATGTACTGGTTAAGATTGTGGGTGTGGCGCATAAACATATCGAATTAAAGGTATTTGAGCGGGATTTGGCGAAAATCAAGTTGGGCCAAGTGATTGAATTTAGTGGCAATGGTATGACGGCGAAGGCCAAAGTATTTTTAGTAGGCAAGCAGGTAGATTTGACAACACGGCTGACGCCTATCCATGGGCATTTTGTGTCGGAGGCAGCGGAGGCTAATTTTACGATTGGTCAGTTTGTAAATGCGGAGATTCAGGTGGGGGCCCAACAGATGTTGACCATTCCCCAAGCTGGTTTAGCGCGCGTGGGCAAAGGTGGGTTTATTTATGTGGAGCTGGCGAATGGGTCGATGAAGCAAATTCCTGTTGAGGTGCGTGGGGCGACGCAGGAGTATGTGGGCATCATTCCGAAACAAGCATTGCCAGCTGGCCAGGTCGTGTTACAAGGCGCATCGGCGTTGGAAGCTATTTTTGCTAAAGATTAAGGTATAAATCCTTGCCAGTGCGGGTAGGCCTTCCAGGACGTAGGGATTTCAATTTCTTGGTCGAATAGGCCAAAAAGTGTAGACCCTGAGCCACTCATGGCGGCATACACCGCACCGAGGTCGTATAATTCGGTTTTAATCTGCGCGAGTTGTGGATATTTTAGAAAGAGGCTTCCTTCAAAATCATTGGAGAGGGCCTCTTTCCACGTTTGTGGCGGTTGGCTTATAACTTGTTTGATTTTGATCGGGGCTTTTTTGGGCTTGATACCAGCAAATGCTTCTTGGGTCGATAATCCAAAATTCGGGTAAACCAGCACGAGGTATTTTCCTGATAAATTTAGGTCGACTGGTTCAAGAATTTCACCCCTTCCGGTACCTATTTGTGCTTGGGGGGTTAAAAAAAAGGCACAATCGCTACCGAGTTGAGCTGCGTACGGTAGTAAATCGGCATCTGTCAGGGGCAATTTAAACAAGTCGCGTAATCCCTTCAGTGTAAAACTAGCGTCGGAAGATCCTCCACCGAGACCAGCACCCATGGGAATGACTTTATGTAGGTGTATGTGTACGGGAGGAATTTTGTAGTCGGCCTTAAGTGCCTCATAGGCCCTAAAACATAGGTTTTTCGTGACAGGGCCCTCAATGGCTAAGCCGCTAGAGGTAAATGCAAATGACTCGCTTTCGGTTATTTCAAGGAGGTCGGCCCACGGAACATGGACAAAGCATGTTTCTAGATTATGAAACCCATCGGGACGTTTTTTGGTAATGTAGAGGCCAAGGTTAATCTTGGCATTTGGGAATAGGATCATATTAATCTTCTAACATATTTTCGATCCACGTGAGTTTCAGGATGAGACTTAGTAGATAAAAGGCGCAAGCTGCAACAAAAAAAGGGAATGCGGATGACACGTGTTCCTCGTCGCGGATAATCAGTTTTCTGGATTTTTCGAGTTTGTCAATTTCGTTAAATATGGCTTGCAAGGTAGATTGGTCCGTGGCACGGAAGAAGCGGCCGTTTGACTTGCTTGCGATTTGTCGGAGTGTTGTTTCGTCTACAGGGTCGAGTGATGGTTTTTGACTTCCCACGGCAATGGTATAGACTTTAATGCCAAATGTTTTGGCAAGTGCGGCTGAGGTGAGCGGGTCTAAATTACCCGCTGTATTGTTTCCGTCACTAATTAAAATATTGATTCTTTTCGGGTTGGCTTCTTGGCGTACTTGATTAATACTCATGCCGAGCGCATCTCCAAGTGCGGTTCCTTCCTCCGGAATTTGGTCGGTCTGCAGGCGGTCGATACTGTGTTGTAAGAAGGCGGTATCTTGGGTAAGTGGGCTGGCTAAGTAGGGAGCACCTGCGAATGCCACGACGGCAATATTGTCGTATTTACGTGCTTTGATGAAGCTTTTCGCGTTTTGTTTGGCTACTTCCAGGCGGGATGGATATACGTCTTTATTGAGCATAGACGAGGATAGGTCGATGGCAATAACGATTTCGACTCCTTCTTGTTGGATCCGCTGGTGGTACACGACCTGATAGGGATCTGCCAGCGCAAAGATTAGGCAGACCAGGCAAAGGCTGAGTACGGTATCGGGGATGAAACTGAGTAGGCGCGTTAATTTGTTTTGTTTGATTGGTGTAATGAACGAAAGGACAACTTTTGATTTGCTGTTGCGTCGAATTAGGTAGCGAATTAACAGTAAAATGAGCGGCAGGGGAAGTAGGTAGAGGAATAATTCATGCTCCCATCGATACACGAAAATCGATTCCAATAGGTTCCAAAAAGATTTCAGGCTTGGTATCATCCGTTCTTTTTCTCCAGGCTAATTTTTTCGCGCTCGGTTAAGTACAAAGATTGAGCAATTTCGGTCAGTAATTTAACTGCGTCTACTGTTTTTTCGGAAAAATTACCTCCATAGATAGCTGAATCTACCTCTTTAAGTACTTTAACTAAACGTTTGTCTTTGAGGTTGTCGACCATTTCTGTGGTTGTGAACGTAGAAAATGGAAGTTTGGTTAAGTTTTCCAAGTAGTTTTTCCACAGCGAAAAGGCATTTTCAAGGTTTTGAAGTCCTTTATTTGTGTTCGAAATGTTTCGTTGGAGCCGCTGGAATGAGCGCTTGAATTCAATGTTTTTTCGCCAAAGCAGGTAGATACGCAAGCCACGTTCAATCCGATTTCCAAAAAGCCAATAGACAAGTCCAATGAGTATGATGAGACTTGCGCCTCCCCAGAGTACATTTTTCACATCTGCTTTGGGTTGAAGTGGCGGGATAGGAATGGTTTGATACAACGAATCAAGGTCGATCGATTTCGCATGGGGCACTAATCGCTTTAAAAAGATGGTATCGGGCTTGTCGGCCAGTAAGGTACAATCTGCATCAGCCCAGGTATACACCGGAATTTGGAGTAGTTGGTAGTCGTCAATCGAAAACGATTTGAAGGTATATACCGCTGAATCAACGCTTAAATTTCCTTGGGTTTTGGTGGTAAAATAGTCTTTTTTAACGGGTTGTAATTGGCCAAACCGTTGGTTAATGCTTGGAAAGAATATTTCTTGCCCTTTGGGATGAATGACGCGGAGGCTATAATGGATATCTTGGCCAATTTTGGCAGAGTCTTCTATGAATTGCCCCTTGATTTGAACAGGTTTGTTTTGCATCATCTTCGGACTCTAAAAAGTTTAACTAGGGCTGGCACAAAGTCTTTTCCTGTTTGGACGGAAACATAATCTGCTTGCCACTGTTTGCACATTTGTTTTAGGGCTTGCATGCGGCTTGCATTGTCAATCAAAAGAGATTTAAATGATTTGCTGGACGTATTGATGTAGGACGTCGTTCTGCTCTCCGGATCATATACAGGGATAATGCCAAAATTTGGCATGTCGATTTCTGTTTGATCATGTACATGGATGACGATTAGGTCGTGTTTTTTTGCGACGGCTTTGAGTAGGTCTTCATATCCTTCGTCCAGAAAATCAGAAAGTACGAAAACGAGACTTTTCCGATTGAGTGTTTGCAGGGCAAAGCGGAGGCCTGACTTAATATCGGTGCCTGTGTTTTCAGGGTTTAATTTGAAAAGCTCTGAAATAACGCGGTATCCATGCTTTTTCCCGGAGCCGGGAGCCATGAATTTTTCAATTTTATCTGAATAGGCGCAAAACCCAATGTGCCCTGCTTCTTGGATGGCAGAGAATGCGAGTACGCCGGCGACTTCTTTGAGGGTGTTTAATTTAGAGTTTTGTTCTCGGCCCACGAGCAAAGATGCGCTTGCGTCGATGAGGAAGAAGACGGTTTGTTCCTTTTCTTCTTTGAATAGTTTGACGTAGGTTCCGTGTCCTTTTGCGGTTGTGTTCCAGTCGATGTGCCTAATGTCGTCTCCGTAGTGGTATTGTCTTAGGTCGCTGAATTCTAATCCTGATCCTTTAAAAACGGAGGAAAAGTTGCCATGCATTTGGGTATTGATCGCTTTTCTGATGCGAATTTCCAATTGCACAATCCGGGAAAGAAATGATCGAATATCCATTTCTGTAATCAGGTATTTTGGCTTAGAATGGCGCTAAATTACCTATTTTTTGAGCAATTTGAATGAAATCCGAGAAAAGCTTTCTAATTTAAGCCTTTATTTGACAGATGAAATTAGGCTATTTAGTGCTATTTGTGGGTCTGCTGGGCTGTTCCGAATTGGGCAAGCCTGAGCGTATAGAGGAAAAGAAAATGGCTCAGATTTTGGCAGATATTCATATCGACGAGGCAAATATTAGCTCTATGGGTGTCACCAACATGGATTCAAGTTTGTTGATGTACCATTTCCTCGAAAAAAGAACATTGAAGCGGCATGGAGTGGATTCCCTTACGTTTGTTAAGAGTTTGGAATCCTATGCCAAAGAGCCTAAGGATTTTATTCAATTATATGATGAGGTGAAGCTCGTGGTGGCAGAAAAACGCAAAAAAGCGCAGCGTCGTTAAACATGAAAATTGCTATACTTTTGCTATTAAATTTTTCTATTATGGCCCAAATGCCATTCCTTCAAGGTCATCGCGGTTGTCGCGGATTATTTCCAGAAAATTCATTGCCTGCTTTTGAACATGCGTTGAGCCTGGGCGTTCAGGTGCTTGAGATGGATGTATGTCTTTCAGCAGATGGTCAGGTTGTGGTGAGTCATGAGCCATATATGAATTCGTTGTATGCAAGTCATCCGTCGGGTGATCCGGTGTTGAAGTCGGAGGAAAGTGCATTGAATTTATTTCGAATGACTTATGCGGAGATTCGAACGTATGATGTTGGCAAGCGTGGAAATCGATTGTTTCCGGAGCAGCGCGCGGTGGCGGCGGTTAAGCCTTTATTGCGGGATGTACTAGCGATGGGTGAGGCATTTCGAAAGAAGTCAGGAAAGCCTATTTACTATAATATTGAGATTAAGTCGGATCCGGCTGAATATGGCAAATCTCAACCTGCGGCTGTAGCGGATTTCTCGAAGGCGGTACACGCGGTGATTGCGGAGGCGGTTGATTGGAAGTTTGTGGTTTTGCAGAGTTTTGATTTTGATGTACTTCGGTATTGGCATAAGGTTTGGCCAAAGGTTAGCTTGTCGGCCCTAGTCGATAACGAATCGCCTTCATACGTAGTGACGGAATTGGGCTTTACGCCACCGATTTACAGTTCAAGTTATAAGCAGTTGGATGCTTCGCGGATTGCGTATTGTCATTCGAATGGGATGCAGGTGATTCCGTGGACGGTAAACGCTCGAGTGGATATTCAAAAAATGATTGATTTAGGGGTAGACGGTTTGATTACTGATTACCCGGACCGTTCGCCCAAACTCCCTTAGATGTCCTTATTTAATGAGACTTTATTGTGGTTTATGAAGCGGCGTATGCCGCGTATTGAGGCTATGTATGAGCGTCCATTGGATTTACAGTATGATGGATTGACTCGATTAATTACAGATGGCCGGGATACGGAGTGGGGGCGTACCTATGGGTATGCGGATTTCAATTCGTATGCGACGTTTCGCGAACGGGTACCTATTTCGACGTATGAGGAATTATTTCCTTACATCGAGCGCATGATGCAGGGGGAGCAACAGGTGTTGTGGAATTCGCCAATTTCATGGTTTTCCAAATCGTCGGGGACCACGAATGCACGGAGTAAGTTTATTCCTGTTTCGAAGGAATCGTTGGAGGAGTGTCACATGATGGGAGGCAAGGACATGATAACCTTGTTGATCCAAAATAAGCCAGAAACGAAGATATTTGAGGGGAAGGGATTGTCTATTGGGGGGAGTTTGTCATCGGATACGATGAATTCACGGATGTTGATGGGAGATGTGTCTGCGGTCGTGATGAAGAATTTGCCGATATGGGCGCAGATGATTCGTACGCCGTCGTTGGACGTGGCGTTGATGGGGGATTGGGATCAGAAGATTGAGAAGATGGCTTTGGAGACGTCACAAGAGAATGTGACGAGTATTTTAGGTGTTCCCACGTGGACGCTGGTGTTGATTGAGAAGATATTGGAGATTACTGGGAAGCGTTCGATTTTGGAGGTTTGGCCTAATTTTGAGTTTTTGGTACATGGGGCGGTGGCTTTTGGGCCGTATCGTGATTTGTTTCAGACGCATGTTTTCCCGTCGTCGGAGGTTCGATTTTTGGAAATATATAATGCGTCGGAGGGGTTCTTTGGCATTCAGGATGATTTGAGTCGTCCGGATGAGATGTTGCTGATGCTGGACTATGGCATATTTTACGAATTTATTCCGATGGGGGAAACGGGTGAGGAGATGGAATCGATTGTGCCGCTGGCGCAGGTGGAATTGGGGGTAAATTATGCCATGGTAATCACAACGAATTCGGGCTTATGGAGGTATAAGATTGGGGATACGGTTCGTTTTACGTCCTTGAGTCCTTTTCGCGTGAAGATTTCGGGTCGGACGAAGCATTTTATTAATGCGTTTGGGGAGGAGTTGATTATTGAGAATGCGGAGCGGGCGGTGGCTATGGCGTGTCGGCAAACGGGCGCCGAGATGAAGGATTATACGGCGGCGCCGGTGTATATGGATGGGGGGAAACGTGGGAGTCATGAATGGGTGGTTGAATTTTCAAAAGCACCGAAAGATTTGTGTACCTTTGCGGCTGTGCTGGATCAGACCTTACGAGAAAGCAATTCGGATTATGATGCGAAGCGTTCGTATGATTTGGTTTTAGGTCCTCCGGTTGTCCATGTGGCTCCTCAGGGGACATTTTATGGCTGGATGCGGAGTCGCGGGAAGTTGGGTGGTCAGCACAAGGTACCTCGTTTGAGTAATCATCGGGAATTTATAGACGGAGTTTTGGCTCATATTAATCAATAACATGGCATTAAAAGAAACAATTGAGGCGGGCATCAAAGATGCGATGCGTGCAAAAGATGCAGATCGTTTACGTGCGTTGCGTGCGATTAAATCGATGATTTTATTGGAGGAGACTTCGGGTGCTTCGGAGGGTGGCATTTCGGCGGATGCGGAGATGAAGATTTTGATGAAGGCGGCGAAGCAGCGTAAGGATTCGTTGGAGGTTTATGTGGCTCAAAATCGTCCAGATTTGGCGGAGAAGGAGCAGGCGGAGTTGACGATTATTGAGGAGTTTTTACCGAAACAATTATCAGATTCAGAATTGACGACGCGTATTGCTGAGATTATTGCTTCTGTGGGAGCGTCTAGTCCGGCGGATATGGGGAAAGTGATGGGTGTTGCCTCGAAGCAGTTGGCTGGTTTAGCGGATGGTAAGGCGATTTCTTCCAAAGTGGGTGAATTATTGAAAAAATAATATGGTATTGGAGAAGCGGGCGATACGGAATTTGAGTTTGGAAATGTTGAAGCAGGAAATGGTTCAGCATGGGGAGCCTGCGTTTCGCGCCAAACAAGTATATGAGTGGATTTGGAAGAAGTCGGCCCGCTCGTTTGAGGCGATGGGGAATATTCCTAAGTCGACGCGCGAGTGGTTGGCTGCCAATTTTGACTTACAATGTGTAACGACTTCGGAGATGCAGGTGAGTACGGACCGCACGATTAAGTCGAGTTTCGCCTTGTATGATGATCATTTAATTGAGGGGGTTTTGATTCCGACGCGGGAGCGGATGACGGCCTGTGTTTCGTCGCAGGTGGGGTGTTCGTTGACCTGCAGTTTTTGTGCGACGGGGTATATGGATCGGAAGCGGAATTTGGAGGCGTTTGAGATTTATGATCAGGTGGTATTGATTCGAGATCAGGCGCAGGAGAAATATGGAATTCCTTTGACAAATATTGTGTATATGGGGATGGGGGAACCTTTATTGAATTATGCCAATGTGCTGAAGTCGGTGGAGATGATTACATCGCCGGAGGGTTTAGGGATGGCGTCGCGTCGGATTACGGTTTCGACGGCGGGGATTGCGAAGATGATTAAGAAGTTGGGTGATGATCAGGTGAAGTTTAATTTGGCCTTGTCGTTGCATGCGGCGAATGATGAGAAGCGGAATCGCATTATGCCGATTAATGAGTCGAATACGTTGGAGGCTTTGGCGGAGGCGTTGCGGTATTTTTATGAGAAGACGGAGAATGAGATTACGTTAGAGTACATCATGTTTAATAAGTTTAATGATTCGATTGAGGATGCGCGGGAGTTGTATGAATTTGCGCGTCGGTTGCCATGTAAGATTAATATAATTGAGTACAATCCGATTAAACAGGCTGATTTTGTGAATGCGGAGGCGGATGCGTTAGCTAAGTTCACTGCGTTTTTGGAGAGTAAGAAGATGATAGTAAATGTCCGCCGATCGCGCGGTAAAGATATTGATGCGGCCTGCGGCCAATTGGCCGGTAAAAAATAAGCCCATGAATGAGCTTTTTCCCATATTTTTAAAGTTGGACCGTTTGAATACGCTAGTCGTGGGGGGCGGGAATGTGGCGCTTGAGAAGGCGTCTGCGTTGTTGCGCAATTCGCCTGCGGCGCGGGTGACGTTGGTCGCACCGATGTTTCGGCCGGATACGCTGGAATTTTTAGCGAATTATGCGCAGGTTGTTTTGTGTGAGCGTGGGTTTGAGTTGGCGGATTTGGATGGTCGGGATTTAGTGATTTGTGCGACGGATGATCGGGCGTTGCATGAGATGATTAAGGAGACGTGTGCTGCGCGTCATTTACTGTGTAACGTTGCGGATACGCCGGACTTATGTGATTTTTATTTGGGGTCGATTGTGCAGAAGGGGGATTTGAAGATTGCGATATCAACAAATGGGAAGTCGCCGACTTTAGCGAAGCGGATACGGGCGTTTTTGGAGGATGTGATTCCGGAGGAGATTCAGGAGGGGCTTGAGGGGATGGAAGCTGTGAGAAAGACGTTGAAGGGGGATTTTCAGGAGAAGATTCGGGTGTTGAATGAGCTGACGAAGGGGGTGATATTTCGGAAGTAGTCTTCTTACCTTTGCCAATCCTCCAAGGTTTGGCAAAGGTAGGGGGGAGAGCTGGGAAATTCAAGCCGTTTAAATAGAATATCAGGAACTTGATAACTTTTGAAATAGGTGATTTAGGTTTGTTTAATGTGCTTAGTTTTAGTGAAAAATCTAATCACTATGTCACATTTATCTCATTATTTGACTCGATTTGAGTCGGGCAAGTTTTATCACATTTATAATCGGGCCATTGATCGCAAGTTGATGTTTAAGTCGCGCTCGAATTATCATTATTTCATGTTGCTTTGGAAACGTTACTTGGAAGGGTATTTGGATGTTGTTTCTTACAGTCTGAATGCGAATCATTATCATTTTTTAGTTCGTGTTCGTTATTTCAGTCTTGAGCAGCTTAACGGACGATCAGAACACGAATTAATTGCAGGACAGTTTAAAATCTTCTTTCGAACATATGCGTTGGCGTTCAACAAGAATCATGTTCGGACTGGGTCATTATTTGAAGGTCCATTTAAGCGGGTGCTTGTTGGCGACGACTATTATCTAACTTATCTAATTCATTACATTCATGCCAATCCGGAAAAGAATCATTTGTGTGCTGATTTTCGTACGTGGGACTGGAGTTCGTATAAATATATTGTCAAACCCAGCGAATCCGTGGTTGATCGAAAGTTTGTGCTAGACTGGTTTGGGAGTTTACGTGAGTTTACGCAATTTCATATGAAAGAAGATCAGGATGTTGATATTCGTTCTTTTTTGTCCGGAGATGAGGATTAAAAAATCTTAAAATCCCCTACCTTTGCCAAACCTTGGAGGATTGGCAAAGGTAAGAAAAAAGGGGGCTGCGCAGCAGCCCCCTTTTTAATTCAAGTATCACGAAAGTTTATAAGTATTGATTTGCGTTTGTGGCGTTCAAATCTTCGAAAGCAGTTTTCAAGCGTGCAACTAATGCTTCTTCTGCTTTACGTAACCAAACGCGAGGATCATAGTATTTCTTATTTGGAGAATCCTCACCGGTAGGGTTACCGATTTGGCCTTGTAAGTAACCTTCGTTTGCTTTGTAGAATCCTAAAATACCGTCCCAGAATGCCCATTGTGTATCGGTGTCGATGTTCATTTTGATTGCACCATAAGATAGTGCCTCACGAATTTCTTCGCGAGAAGAACCTGAACCACCGTGGAATACGAAGTTGATAGGTTTCTGAGCAGCTAGGCTATATTTTTCTTTGATGAATTCTTGTGAGTTCTTCAAGATTACGGGTTGTAATTTTACGTTACCTGGCTTGTAAACACCGTGTACGTTTCCGAATGCAGCTGCGATTGTGAAGCGGTGTGAGATTTTGCTCAATACCTCGTATGCGTAAGCTACTTCTTCTGGTTGGGTATATAATTTAGATGAGTCAACGTCAGAGTTATCCACGCCATCTTCTTCACCACCAGTTACACCTAACTCGATTTCAAGTGTCATGCCCATTTTGGACATACGCTCTAGGTATTTAGCACAGATCTCTAAGTTTTCCTCCAAAGGCTCTTCTGATAAGTCGATCATGTGGGAAGAAAATAGCGGTTGGCCAGTTTCAGCAAAATATTTTTCGCCAGCGTCTAAAAGACCGTCTATCCAAGGTAAAAGTTTCTTAGCACAGTGGTCGGTGTGTAGGACAACTTGAACGCCGTAGGCTTTGGCCATTTGGTGAACGTGGTATGCGCCTGCGATTGAACCTGCAACTGCTGCAGCTTGATTTTCATTTGAAAGGGTTTTTCCAGCGTAGAAAATACCGCCACCATTTGAGAATTGGATGATTACGGGTGAGTTAACAGCTTTGGCAGCTTCTAATACTGCGTTTACTGTGTTAGTACCTGTAACGTTTACAGCTGGAAGGGCAAATTGGTTCTTTTTTGCGATCTCGAATAATTCCTGCACCGCATCTCCGTGCAATACTCCTGTTTGAGTGGATAAACTTGACATAATGATTTTTTTTCTTGGGAAATAAATATAAAG
>CAZUAZ010000004.1:0-16669 GCA_964618445.1 uncultured Aquirufa sp.
CTTTCCAAAACGCCCATTGATTCCACAATACCTGTAAACATCTGATTAATTTTATATTTTTACGAACCCAAATTTACACGCATTCCTATGAAATTCAATCGCTGGTTCTTGATTCTCCTACCGATTCTTGCTATTCTCGTCTATGTGAGTCTTCCCAAAAGCAAACCAGCTCCCGCGCAATCAACCATAGACTCCTTAGCGAGCGTTGAATCCCGCAAAGCAAAAGATGAAGATTTGAGAACGGCAGAAGATTCTCCCATTCCCAATAAAACTGAATTTACGGGATTACATTATTTTCCATTTAAGGCTGAATGGTCCATTTTATTTGACGTAACGCGCGCCACGAAAGTGGAAAAAATTGCCTTAAACATGACGGATGGAAGTTTGGATTCATTGATTGCTTTCGGAAAGATATCAGCCACTATTCAGGGAAAACGTGTTTCGTTGACTGTGTACCAACATGACTCTGGTGATTTTTTCATCCCATTTAAAGACAAAACCGCCCCCACAGAAACCTATGGAGGCGGTCGATATTTAGAGTTACCCCTAACTAATTTGAAAGAGAACAAACTACGCGTTGATTTCAATCAAGCTTTTTTCCCTTTTTGTGCCTATAACAGCACATTTGCGTGTCCGATCCCCCCGCGTGAAAATGAGTTAGACATCCGGGTGGAAGCGGGTGAGCGTAATCGTTAGTTAGCTCTGCGCACAAAAGATGCCCCCGATAAATCTTTACTAATAGCAGGATTTCCGAGATATGTAATTTTGGAAGCGCCGGAAGCTTCGACGCGTAAGGACTTTTGGACATTCAATTCCACATGGCTTGCCCCACTAGCATCTACATCCGCATCTCGCGCAATCATATCGGATAATACTAGATGACTCGCACCAGAAAGGTCGATGGATAATTTTAACACTTGGCCTTTCATTTCTACTTTTGATGCGCCTGATAAATCCAGTGTAAGCTTGTCGGCAACAAGCTTAGAAGACATTAATTTAACGGCTCCGCTACCATGTAGCACCATTTCTTCTTCATCCACAAATCCTTCTAACGTAACTTTTGCGGCTCCGCTAAATTCAGCATCCTTCAAACGCGGCATGGTGATGTTAATAACAATTTTTTTGTTATTGTTCCTCCAATTTCTCCAGTTTGTCCAATAAGATTCATCTAGCGTAACTTCTAGCGTGGAGCCATTTACCTGAACTTCAACGCTCTCTAAATCATTTTCGTTGCCGGTCGCCGAAATGGAATAGGTGTTTCCTTTAAAGATGTGTACCTCAAAGGCATGGCCAATTTCGAGGGAATTGAAATTGGAAACTTTATATTTTTTAGTGGTTAGGTCGGCAGAGGCCAACAAGTTGATGGAGACTCCTAGTGCCGCAATCAGTAAGTAGATCGATTTTTTCATATGTTTTTTTTAACGGTTGGCAAGATGTTTCTTCTTCACCAAAGGTTGCATGTTACTTTAAAATAGTCCATATTTCTTTCTTTCCGAGCGAATTCGAATTGTTCGCAGTAGCTGATGCATATTTTTTCCCACGTAAAGATTCCGATACATTCAGATCCATCCGGGCTTTCTTATCAATCCACACGGTCGCATTTTTTACTTTAAAACCAGATGCATCTAATTCGGACCGATCGTAGGTAGAAGCGGCTAGCGCATCCGAACGACCTTCTAGTTTCAAACTATGGAAATCGTGCAGAATCACTTCCATTTTGGCCGCATCAAAACCAGAAATCTCTGTGCGACCAGTTCCGCCTAAATCTACTTTACGCAAATCTGGTGTTTCAATGGTCACAGTCACATTGCTAGGCAGGGACTTAAATCGCAATAAGCTAGCGTCCACGGATGCGAG
Source organism: uncultured Aquirufa sp. (assembly GCA_964618445.1). Taxonomy (GTDB): domain Bacteria; phylum Bacteroidota; class Bacteroidia; order Cytophagales; family Spirosomataceae; genus Aquirufa. The sequence goes on from CAZUAZ010000004.1 coordinate 1,858, forward strand.
TTGGCTCCAATTATCCACGGGATCCGAAGATTCCATGGAGATTTTATATTCGGAAGCTTGCTTGATCTCAATCTTAGCCCCATCTGTTTGGCTAATTTCAACCTGAGTAAATGGATTTACCGTCTTGGAGATGGATAAATTAGACGAAGTTGTCCCCTCCTCAGTCTCGGATTCGTTAGAATCGGAAGAGTCATCCGAGCGATTTGGTTCACGATTCAAACAAACTAATCCTTTGTCGGCCGAAAAAGTCCACTTAGAACCCACAAATAGGTCGGTGTCATTATCATTAAAATAACCACTATCCAATACATTTTCGATGAAATAACCGAATTCACGCGTCATCCCAAAAGTAACTCCGTAAGGAATTAAAATTTTTACACGCATGCGTTGATTTCGGAATTTAAGATTTTGAAGACCAAAATGGCTATCCAATATTAATTGATTCCCTTTCAAAACATAATGATATTGAATGGCTTTAGCATTGCTTTCTGCCTCAGCTCGTGTGCGGCCATTGGATTTAGCGAATTGAATTATTTGGATCGTTTTTCCATCATATCCCTCTAACGTGACTTGCGCGCGTGAAAATCCACCTCGATTAAAATCGTGCGCTTCGTCTTCATCCAATAGCTCCTCTACAAAGTTTGAATTACCCAATAACTTCTCCCACATCGTTTCATTCGACTCCCTGTTAACATCCAATAGATACGTAGAATCCGCTGAAATTTCCTTCGTTAGATTGACCGAAGCCGTTCGTTGGAAATTACGACCCACAAAACTAAAAGCAGCAAACAAACCGATCCAGCCCACAATCGCGAGCGTGGTAGAAATATAATTGTAGATTTTGTTCGTCAATTTCCGGTTGGCCAATAAAGAAACCCCACTAATTCCAATTCCCAAAATCATCGGAACAATAGCTGCGTAAGCCGCCCATATTGCCCAAGCTGGCAAATCCTGAGCTAACAGATAAAAAGGAATTCCTGTTTCTCCAAAATTAAGACCGACTACCCCATGATCGAAACCAGATACACCAGCAGTTGTTGCAATGATTAATGCAAAAGCTAGTGCGATGGAAATGATGATCAATACAATTCCGATAAGGTATTGGACAAACCACTTTATACCGAACAAAATGGGCTTAAGAGATGTAAATATGGTAGCCAAAGCTCGGAACGGAAAAAGAAGCACACGAGTCAGAGGTTTTTCCTCCGCTGAATCTGGCTGAAAAGTCTCCTTGATATTTTTCTCAATGTTTTCCAAGGTGATCGGCTCACCCGTCATCGCCATTTTGTCGGTGACTGTTTTTGCTTTCGGCGTAATGGCCATGATGATGATATAAGCGACCGCACCGGTACCAAAAAAGAATAGAGAGATCACCGCAAGCACACGCAATAAACCTACGTCCCAGCCGGTATATGCGGAGATTCCGGCCATCACACCGCCCACTACTTCATTTTCCGGATCACGGTAAAATTTGCGGTAAGACTTGTCAGTTTCAACAGTGATTTCACCAGGAATAGCGATCCAACAAGCCACATAGGCCCAGAAAACAAGATTAGCCGCATGTAATAATGGGAAAAGACCAAAGAAGCCTACGATCAAAATTAGTCGAACCCAGATTGGATCAATCTCAAAATAATTAGCCACACCAGAAGCCACTCCACCAATTTGCTTGTTGGTCAAATCTCGACGGAAAATCTTCTTTTCCCCAGTATTCGCTGACGAATTTTGTGACTGCTCCTGCTTCCCATCCTCGCTTTCGATTTCTTTAAAGTCGGCAACCGTCCCCAACGAAGCAATCAAAGCATCTACATGCGCTTGTGTGATTGCCTCCGTTTTCTCTGTCTCGCGGATGTTCCAGAATTTTTCTGCGATACGCGCTTCGATGTCGTCAACGATGTCTTTGGCGCCTTCGAAATTTTTAAAATAAGCATGGATGGATTTTAAATATGCATCCAATGTTGCGAAAGCATCTTCCTCGATGTGGAATACAATGCCGGCAATATTAATTGATAACGTCTTTTTCATATCTGAAAAGTTTATGCTTGGGGTGGTTGAGGATGAATGATTTGGGAAACAGAGGCATGTAATTCATCCCAAGTTCCGTGTAACTCCGCTAAAAAGGTGGTTCCCTTTTCAGTTAAAACGTAATACTTACGTGGCGGACCTGAAACAGATTCCACCCATTTGTAATCAAGAAATCCCGCATTTTTTAATCGAGTCAATAAAGGATATAAGGTTCCCTCTACGACCATGATTTGAGCGGAGGTTAATTCAGTCAGCATCGTAGACGCATAGACCTCACCCCTCGAAATAATTTGCAGAATACAGAATTCTAAGATTCCCTTCCGCATCTGCACCTTGGTATTTTCAATATCCATCGGTTTGTTTTTTTTAATTGATGGGACAAATGTATAAAAGGTACTATGTATTACAAAGTACCTTAGAAAAAATATTTTTGATTTGTGGATAAACGGTGAGTAATTTGTGTCGAATGGCATAATCTGCCCTAGTCGAAACCAAACACATGTTTAAAGAAGTCTCCTTACCGCTGGCCTTTTACAATCGGGATACCTGGTTGAAAGTGGCGTTTTTCGGCGTTTGTGTCTTCATGGCTGGTTTCTCCTTGTATTTCACGGATGGCCTGGTGAGCAAACTCGAGGAACGGGAAAAACAGCAGATTGAATTGTATGCAGAAACCATCCGCTACGTGATGACGAGTGATGAAAATGCAGATATCAATTTTTTCTTTGAGCGCATTAAAAAAATCAACGAAAACAATACGATTCCAGTGATTTGGAAAGATGGTAGTGGGCATTTAAACTCCATCAATATCGCCATGTCGGAGTCGCTTTCTACAGAGGAAAAGCAAACATTGCTTCAATCCAAACTCCAAGAGATCATCGCAGAAAACAATAAACCCATCGAAATGGACATGGGTTTTCAGAAGGAATACATCTATTATGGCAATTCTAAATTGCTGAAATTATTACGCTACTACCCGCTATCCCAGCTCTTAGTTGTGCTCATCATCGGATTTTTGGGCTACATCTTTTTCTCTTACTCACGACGAGCTGAACAAAATCGCGTATGGGTGGGACTTGCCAAAGAAACCGCTCACCAGCTCGGAACTCCACTATCCTCACTCACTGCCTGGGTTGAAATTTTGCGTAATGAACCGAGCATCAATCCGGAAATCGTAGTCGAGCTATCAAAGGATATTCAACGGCTCGAGACGATTACCACCCGTTTTTCAAACATCGGCTCCATGCCTATTTTGAAAGAGGAGGATTTGGAAGAATTAATTTCCAGCTTCATCAGCTACCTGAAAATCCGCATTTCAACCAAAGTGCACATCGAAATTAAGTCGGCCTTAATCGCGAATCAAGTGGCGAATGTCAACAAATATCTGTTCGAATGGGTGATTGAAAACGTCTGTAAAAACGCGGTGGATGCCATGGGTGGAACGGGAGATATGTTGATTTATTTGCATGAAGGAAAGAATAATCAACTTTACATAGACATTAGCGATACGGGAAAAGGAATTCCAACGGCTAATCTATCGAAGATATTCGCACCTGGATTTAGCACCAAAAAGCGTGGCTGGGGCCTAGGGTTAACCTTAGCCAAGCGGATTATCGAGAATTACCACGAAGGGAAACTAAGTATTAAATCTTCTGAGCTGAACAAAGGGACGACCTTCCGCATTTCACTGCCTAAACCAGCTGTGTCATGAGTTCATCTAACGTCGTTTTCGGTTCCGCCTTGATTGTCATCGCACTCGGATACCTATTGAAAAGTCTTGGATTCATTCAAGCGCACGACGCCAAATCGGTCTCTAAATTCTTAATGCACACCACATTTCCGGCCCTGGTCTTCGCCACCATGACGCATATTGAGTTGGCAGCAAACCTTATGTGGCTCCCACTCATCGCCATGGTTTTCGGCATGGTTTCTTCCTACATCGGATTTTTAATGTTCAAAAATGAGCCGAGTGAATACCGGGGAATTTTAACGATGGGATCGGCCGGCTGGAACTTAGGACTATTTGCTTATCCGCTGATTGAGGGCATTTGGGGATGGGAAGGCCTGACCTATGCGATCATGTTTGACCTAGGTAATTCAGTGATAAATTTCATGGTTAACTATGGCATGGGTACCTATTTATCGGGTCAAAAACAGGAAGGAAATACCTGGATTCATGTGACGAAGCGAATCTTTTCGCTACCTCCATTTTTGGCAATGGTAGCGGGCTTAGCCCTCAACTTAGGGAATGTGGAAGTACATGCTTTAGCGATGGAAATTATCGATACCATAGCCAAAGGCAACAAGCCTATGGTTTTATTGCTCATGGGAATCTATTTCAGTGTTCGCTTACCCAAGCGGACCTATGCCAAAGTTTTTCAAGTACTAGGTTTTCGATATGCCTTTGGTTTAAGTGTAGGTCTACTGCTGTACTACACGACGCCATTTGCCATTGAATATCGCAACATGATACTCATCTGCTTGGTACTTCCGGCGGGCATGACATTAATTACGTATGCTGACGAACTGAATTTCGATACGGGAATTGCAGCGGCATTAGTGAATTTTTCGATGCTGATTAGCTTTGCGCTGATGTGGCTACTCGTGGGCATTTTCCAAATGACCACCCATTAAACCAAATAAAATTGGTATTTTTGCCTGAACAATTACAGCCAGAATCGGTTAGTAATTGGTAAATCAACAAATTTTATGGTCGTTCCGTATAAAAACCAGAACAAGGGCAAAAAAGAGCAAGTTGCCGACATGTTCAATTCCATCTCGCCTAAGTACGATTTCTTAAATCACTTGTTGAGTGGGGGAATTGATATCATCTGGCGTAAAAAGGCCATCAAATTACTGAAAGACAAAGGCATTAAAAGTGTACTCGACATCGCAACCGGAACCGGAGATTTTGCGATCGAAGCACTCAAAATAAATCCTGATAAGATTGTGGGCGTAGATATCTCCGCTGGCATGCTCGCATTCGGAAAAGAGAAAATCAAAAAACTAGGCTTAGAAGACAAGATTTTCCTACAAATGGGGGATTCCGAAAAACTACCCTTTTCAGACAATAGTTTCGATGCGATCATCGTTAGTTTTGGAGTGCGTAATTATGAGAATTTAGAAAAGGGATTAACGGATATGCTGCGCGTATTGAAACCGGATGGCTATTGTTTGATTTTGGAATTCTCAAATCCACGCAGCTTTCCGATGAAGCAATTGTATTCGTTCTACTCAAATTACTGTTTACCGCTTTTAGGCAAGCTCATTTCAAAAGATCCAGCTGCATATACCTATTTACCAGAATCCGTGGAAGCATTTCCTGATGGACCCAATTTCATCTCCATTTATGAAAAAGTTGGCTTTATCAAGACCAATTGGATTCCTATGACCGGTGGTATTTGCTCCATTTATTTGGGCAGAAAAGCACCGAAAGTTAAAGCACCCAAAACCCAAAAACTTGAGACGGCATAAACTTATTTTTAGCCTATTAATCAGTTTGATTGCCTTTAACGTGCAAGCGCAAAAGAAAAAATATGTGCGGGTGTTTCACGAATTCTACGATGAAAAACCGCTGCATTTTGGGTTTTTATTTGGCTTTGGGTCCTCTAATTTTAACGTCAGCACAAAAGCAGAGTTACCCAGCGGAACCTACTTATATTCCCCCCGAAATTTTGGATTTCAAATTGGTGGTCTGGCAAATTATGCGCTCAATCCACACTGGGAAGTAAAATCCGGCGTAAACATCGCCTTATATGATCGTCAATTAAGTTTAGATGCAGGAACCGGTGCCGTTCCAGAAGTTTTAACACGTGAATCAACTTGGTTGGAAATCCCAGCGCTCATCAAATACCGATCCATCAGACGTAAAAACCACAGAATGTATATGGTGGGAGGGTTGAAATTTGGCGTCGAAGCTAACGTAAAGAAAAAGAGTTCAGCTTTAACTACCCATACAGCGGATTTAACCTTGGAATACGGATTTGGTATGGAGCAGTTTTTTCAATTTTTTAAGTTTACCCCAGAGATTCGCTTTTCACACGGACTGGTCAACATGTATGCTGATCCCGGAAGATCGGGGACGCTATGGTATACGAATGTCAACAATCTCAAAACTCACACCGTGAGTTTGATTATCAACTTTGAATAGCTAAGGCAAATTCGTTCTTGCTTTGGCAGGATCAATGATCGTTTCTAACGTAGAAACCGCCGAAGCACCAAACCAACCCGAACCCTGTAGTTTTGAATTTTTGTTTGTATTCACGATGTTCGTAGGAATGTTCGCTGCCGGACGCGCAAAGAGACCAGCATTATTTAACTCCAAACGTGCTTGGGAATAAAAACTAAATTGATCCAATGAAATAGAATATAATTCCAATCGTAGCTTGTCATTTGCCACATATAACTCAGGGTTGATTGCCCGACGGATAGGTAGATTAAACATTAAGCCGTCTGTTCCCGAAACCTTTTGCAAAGCTGAATCATAAAAAACCAACAAATCTGAGGTTCCGTTAAAGAATTTACCATTTTTATAGAACTTCAAGCGGTAACAATTCCCCTCCCCTTTCAAATCAGTTCCAAAAAAACGAGCTTCAAAACCCTCTTTGGGTTTTCCCTCACCAGACTGTCCCGGATTGGCAGTGGCTTTCTTGTAGGCAATGGAGTCAATTGGTGGTACTGGATTCATTTTAGCCGAAGCAATAAACGTATCGGTTCCTGTCTTGACTGTCAACTGATATGTTCGACCCACCTGGCCTAATCGTCTCGTCGAATCAGCAGGCGACCAAATGTAATGACCCGGAGTTTGTGTACTTTCTACAAAACGATATTCATTCGCCGCATCATCTTTTACGACAACCTCAGCAGCTCGAATGGCAGGTACAGGTCCATTATCAAAAAAATCTTGGGACCGTGTTATGATAATTTTCTGAGCTCCCGGTAGATTCGTCAAAGTTGCTTCGACAACCAAAAAACGATCAGACTCAGGACTTTCTAAAGTCACAATATCCTCACAAGAGAATAAAAACAAGGATAACAATAGAATTAGGTAGCGCATCTTAAAACGTAAAATTATAGGTGACAGCCGGAACAAACGAACCAATGATAGACAATTGAACAGCCTCTGTTTTCAATGTATTCGTTTCATTAGGCTGCGTGTAAATTGAAAAAGGATTTCTTCGATTATATACATTGTAAACAGAGAAAACCCACTCGGAAGAACCCTTACCAAATAAAGCCTTTTTATTTTTCTTGGTTGCTGAAAAATCTAAGCGGTGGTAATCTGGAACCCGAATGTTACCGCGCGTTCCCGGTAGTGTTTGCGGATAAGCAATTCCCTCAAAAACATATTTCTGTGAAGGAATAGAATAAGGCACGCCCGTTATGTAAGCAAAATTAGCCCCAAATGACCATTTGGCTGACAACGCATATTGGCCTACCACATTCAAGGTATGCGTGCGATCAAACCGATTCACGTACCAATTATTATTGTTTAACCCTTCAATTAATCGCTCCGATCTAGCCAAGGTATAACTTACCCAGCCGGTTAACTTTCCTACATTCTTTTTCACATAAAATTCAGCACCATACGCGCGACCTTTGCCAAAAAGCAAATCCTTTTCGAACAAGGGATTCAAAAACAAATTTGCCCGATCTGCATAGTCAATCTGATTCTGCATTTCCTTATAGTATACCTCCACAGAAGTCTCATAATCATTGCCACTTTCTCCCAAATTCTTAAACAAGCCTAAGGCTACTTGATCCGCAATTTGTGGTTTGATGTTATTGGTAGACGACGTCCAAACATCCAATGGTGTAGATGCAGCCGTGTTAGACATTAAATGAACATATTGGGCTAAGCGATTATATGAAGCCTTGAACGAGGAATTTTCCCCCACTTTCAAGTTCATCGCAAAACGCGGTTCCCAATTTCCATAATTCGCCACCGAGGCAGTAGGTGCAATTTGAATAGGCTTCAACGTAAATGATGTCGGATTCTCTATACTTGCAGGCACTGCGATACGCTCATAATAAACGCCATCATCACTGCGGTAATCATAATTAGAATAACGTATGCCATATTGAATGGAAAGACGAGGACTTAATTTCCATTCGTCGCCTACGTAGGCTGACAACTCCACACCACTTTTATTTGACTGACCAAACTCACGTCTGTCCCCATTAGATGACGCAACCGCTTTACCCGGGGAAAATTGATAGGTTAAAACCTGTGCGCCAAACGTTAACGTATTATCTGGTGTGAGGTAATACGTGAAATCAGGTTTAAAACTTAAATTTTCGATATTGGATGTCCAGCGAAATGCATCCGATGGACGCTTATTTTTTAAATCTGAATCCAATAAATAATCATAATTACTGTAAAAAGCAGTGGCATTCAAGAACAACTTATTCGAAAAGACGTGGTTCCAACGCGCCGAAATCGTGCTATTTCCCCAATTAAATCCAAAGCCCGTACCAAAAACATCCCGACCAAAGTAACCAGACAAAAACACGGTATTCTTCGAATTGATATTATAATTCACTTTGGCCGTCAAGTCGTAAAAATTGAAAGCCGCATCTGCATTGTTCCCCGTTAAAAACGGCTTTGCCAATACATCGATGTAGGAACGACGCGCAGCTACGATAAACGAAGCCTTGTCTTTAATTAATGGAGCCTCAATGGAAATACGCGAGAAAATAACTCCAATTCCACCATTTACCTCGAGTTTTTTGGCATTACCCTCCTTCATTTTTACATCCAAAATGGATGAAACGCGACCACCATACTGAGCAGGAATTCCTCCCTTGAACAACTTCACATCCTTCACTGCATCCGGATTAAAGACCGAGAAAAAACCAAATAAATGAGATGAATTGTACACAGGCGCATCATCCAGTAAAACCAAATTCTGATCTACACCGCCACCACGTACGTTGAAGCCGGAGGCACCTTCGCCAACGGTCGAGACGCCTGGAAGTAGTTGAATTGCGCGGACTAGGTCAACCTCCCCTAACAAAGCAGGAATTTTACGAATGGTCTTGATGTCAATTTTATTGACTGACATTTCAATGCCCTTAACATTTTCGTCCAAGGCATTCGCTAATACACGAACCTCTGCAAGTTCGTTTGAAGCAGGAGCTAGTTCAATATTTAAGGTTTGATTCTTGGAGGAAAAAGTAACTTTTCGCTCTTCCTTGACATATCCAGAAGATGAAAAAACTAATGTGAAATCACCCGGCTGTACCGATAAACTAAAGAAACCATACGTATTAGTAACGTTACCTGTCTTTAACTCTTTGATATAAATGCTAGCACCAATAATCCCTTCTCCACTCGTGGCGTCTTTGATATAACCACTTAACGTTGCCTTTTGAGCAAAAGAAGTAAATCCGAAGAACAAAAAGGTGAAAATTAAAAAGTGGCGTGCCGACATACATATTAAAAATAAACCACAAAGATAACGCCAAAAATACAGTTTTGTTTTATTTGGCTATTTTTCAAGACAATCGGTAATATAATTCCGTTATGTTTTTTAAATTGGATTTTTTTGTAATTTGCTTTCACTAGCCAATAAACCTACGCATGGACCTGAAAATTTTTGGAAAAATCATACGCGAAAAAAGAAACAACCTCAATCTAAGGCAAGAAGAATTAAGTGAAAAGAGTGGCGTAGCTATCAAAACGATCCATTCCATCGAACTCGGGAAAGGAAACCCCGCCATTAAAACAATCTTACGCATTTTTGATACACTTGAACTCGATTTCATCGTCGTTTCAGCCAAAACAACTGCAAATCAATAAATTATGGAACAAGCCATTAGTTTCGAACGGGTACCCACCCACATCTTTGATGACTCCGAAAAAGCCTCCAAGGCTGTTGCACATGAAATCGGTGCACTGATTAGACAGCACAACCAGGATAAAAAACCAACGGTACTAGGATTAGCCACTGGCTCATCTCCGAAGAAAGTCTATCAGGAATTAATTCGCCTCCACAAGGAAGAAGGTTTAAGTTTCAAGCATGTTCATACCTTTAATTTGGACGAATACTACCCAATGGAACCAGATTCCGTGCAAAGCTATACCCGCTTCATGAAAGAGCAATTGTTCGATCATGTGGATATACCGGTAACAAATTACCATATTCCTGATGGAACACTAGCTTACGATAAAATTCCTGAGTTTTGTAGAGACTACGAGGAGAAAATCGAGAAACTAGGCGGATTTGACTTCTATTTATTAGGTATTGGGCGCAACGGACATATTGGTTTCAATGAACCAGGCTCCATCATCACTTCTAAAACGCGTTTAATGACGCTCGACATCCTAACGAAAATCGATGCAGCGATTGACTTTGGTGGATTAGAAAAAGTGCCCAAAAAAGCTATTACGTTAGGGATAGATAAAATCATGAACGCAAAACGTATCGTTTTGCTCGCGTGGGGTGAACATAAAGCGGAAAGCGTTGCTCGGGCTGTTGAAGGACCCGTTACCTCCGAAATACCAGCTTCTTATTTGCAGCAACATCCAAACACCACCTTCATTTTAGATGAAACGGCCGCTTCCCTACTAACTAGAATAAAAACGCCATGGGTGGTAGATTCCGTTACGTGGGATCGCAACATGATTAAAAAAGCGGTAACTCACCTATCATTAACGCTAGGCAAGCCAGTTCTCAAACTGACAACCAAAGATTATAACGAACATGGTTTGTCGGAGTTATTATCCCTTTACGGTCAATCACACGACATCAATATTGAAGTCTTCAATTACCTCCAACATACCATTACCGGTTGGCCCGGTGGCAAACCGAATGCTGACGATACCCATCGTCCGGAGCGTGCTTTTCCTGCGCGTAAAAAAGTCATCATTTTTAGCCCCCACCCGGACGATGACATCATCTCCATGGGTGGAACTTTTCAGCGTTTGCACGACCAAGGTCACGATGTGCATGTCGTTTATCAGACATCAGGAAATATCGCAGTCGCGGACGATGAAGCACTTAGATTTGCCGAATTTGTCATTGATTTCAACGAAAAATTTGAAAGTAGCAATGCCAAAGCAAATAAGATCTACAAGGAATCCGTTAAGTTTCTCAAAGGAAAACGTGACTCTGAAGTAGACATTGAATCCGTGCGCGAGATCAAAGGACTCATTCGTCAAGGGGAAGCTAAAAATACCTGCCGCTTCGTAGGCATCAAAAAAGAGAATGCACATTTTTTAAATATGCCTTTCTATGAAACCGGAACCATTCGTAAAAAACCATTAACTGAACCTGATATTCAACTAATTATGAATGTCATCGAGGATATTCAGCCGCATCAAATTTACGCCGCAGGCGACTTGGCAGACCCACATGGTACACACAAAGTGTGTCTAGATGCCATATTTGAGGCGATTACGCGCTTGAAACACCGAGAATACATGAAAAATTGCTGGGTTTGGTTGTACAAAGGTGCTTGGGCAGAATGGGATATCGACCAAATTGAAATGGCCGTACCGATGTCACCTGACCAAGTTTTCAAGAAACGTATGGGTATATTCAAACACCAATCCCAAAAAGATGGTGTCGTTTTCCAAGGGGAAGACTCGCGGGAATTTTGGCAACGTGCCGAAGAACGTAACCGTGGCACCGCTGAATTGTACAATAAATTGGGGCTCGCAGAATACGAGGCCATGGAGGCTTTTGTTCGCTGGCGCTTCTAACTAGGCCAGTGCCTCAAATAATATCTCGGCGGTATGCTTCGCGTGGCGTTGCGTACCGTCGTGAATTTGATGTCGGCAACTTGTCCCCGAAGCCACAATTTCCACCTCTGGCCCTTGCGCACGCACCGTTGGGAACAACACCAATTCCCCGATTTGCATCGACAAATCATAGTGTTCTTTCTCGTATCCAAACGAACCCGCCATTCCACAACATCCCGAAGGAATCAATTGTACCTCAAAATTTGCCGGCAACGACAAGGCTTTTTTAGCAGCCACTAAGGAGCTCATGGATTTTTGTTGGCAATGCCCATGCAACTTCAACAAGCGCTTATCTGCTTTAAATAACGTTTTATCAATCCGCTTCGCATCTGCTTCGCGCGCGATGAATTCTTCTAACAAGAGTACATTTTTACTTAAATCTTGGGCTTTGGCTAACCAAGCATCGGAAACTAAATCCGGATATTCATCTCGGAAAGTTAAAATTGCTGATGGCTCAATGCCTACTAATGGAATGTCTGCCGTCACAAGTGCCGACCATAACTCCACATTTGCCTGTGCTAATTTGCGTGCCTCATCGAGCATACCTTTCGACAAGAATGATCTACCCGAAATCGGATGCGCCATGGTACGAACTTCATAGCCTAAAGCTTCTAGCAACAACACAGCTTTCCGCCCCACCTCAGCATCGTTATAGTTAGTGAACTCATCCACAAACAAATAAACGGCTTTCTGAGCATCGATTGACTTACGCCCTTTCAGCCAAGACCAAAGCGATTGCTTGGCCAATAAAGGCATGGTGCGATCTGGATGGAAGCCCACTAATCGATTCGAGATACGACGCAAAAATGGGGTACCCATCACCGCATTATATAATGCAGGAACATACGAAGCTAAGGAAGAAACGGTCGCGAAGTGACCTACTAACCAGCTGCGTAAAGGCGTTCCATTTTCTTTTTGGTACTGGTAGAGAAATTCCATTTTCAGCTTGGCCACATCGACATTCGATGGGCATTCCGCTTTGCAACCCTTACACGCCAAACACAAATCCATCACCTCTTTAATCTCTTGGTGATTAAAGCGATTAGGCTGCGAAGAGTGCGTTAAAAATTCACGAAGAATGTTGGCCCGTGCACGTGTGGTCTCCTTTTCATTTCGAGTCGCCATGAACGAAGGGCACATCGTACCCCCAGAAACAGGCGTTTTCCGACAGTCACCTGATCCATTACACTGCTCGGCATGTTGCAAAACATCTTGATCTTTATATCGAAAGGCAGTTTTAAACTCTGGGGTTTGTTTGCCCGCCTCATACCGCAAAAACGTATCCATCGGTGGCGTATCCACAATCTTGTTGGGATTAAATATACCTTTCGGATCCCACCACGATTTCAACTCACGCATTAATTGGTAATTCGCCTCACCCACCATCCACGGAATAAATTCTCCACGTAAACGGCCATCTCCATGTTCACCTGAAAGTGAACCTTGATATTTTTTAACCAAACGCGCGATCTCCTCCGCAATATGGCGAAACTGCTTATGGCCTTCTTCTGTCTTTAAATTAATGATTGGGCGCAAGTGTAATTCACCCGAACCGGCATGTGCATAGTGCACACAGTATAAATTATTGGCCGCTAAAATCTCATTAAATTCTGCGATAAATGCTGGCAAATCATTTACATCGACCGCCGTATCTTCAATCACAGCAACCGCTTTTTCGTCACCTGGAAGATTAGACAGCAATCCTAAACCTGCCTTACGCAAATCCCACACCTTCTTCACATCACCACCCGTAACATAGGGGAAATGATATCCCAAATCAGCGGCGCGCATCGCTTGCTCAACTTCTTGAGCTTGTTTAGCTAAACTCTCTGCGTCATCTGCACGTAATTCAACAACTAATATTGCCCCGGGATCCCCCTCGACGAAGAACCGGTTTTGACTCTGTTCAGCATTCGCCTTGGTACATTCTAAAATATAATGATCCATTAACTCCGAAGCGGACGGATTGAATTTCAACGCTATCAAGTTGGCCCGCAACGCCTCATCAATCGTATTAAAATGCGCGCAAACCAAACCCAAATGTGCGGGAGGCAACGGATCTACATGTAACTTAATACGCGTTGCAAAACACAGCGTACCTTCAGAACCAGCTAACAAATTACAAAAATTGAACGCAGGTTTATCGGCAATAAATGCATTGGAATTCAATAACATATCCACGGCATACCCCGTATTCCGGCGCTTAATACTTGGCTTAGGAAATTCTGATTGGATATTTTGTTGATTCGTTGGGTTACTCAACGCAGCTAGCGTCTGCGAATATATCGTATGTAAACGACTCCCTTCTGGTAATTGCTTGACCGTTTCAAACGGATCTTCTGCCTCAAAAGTCACGAAAGTACCATCGGATAAATAACCTTCCACCGCGAGTACGTGGTCACGGGTAGATCCATACACGACCGAATTAGATCCACAGGAGTTATTTCCTAACATCCCTCCCATCATCGCGCGATTCGCGGTAGATGTTTCAGGACCAAAAAATAAGCCATGCTTTTTCAATTCCACATTCAACACATCGCGCACAACACCGGGCTCTACCCAAACATAGGATTCCTCCTTGTTTACTTCCAGAATGCGATCGAAAAATTTTGAGACGTCTACGACTAATCCTGCACCGACAACTTGACCAGCTAACGACGTACCAGCCGTACGGGGAATCAAGGGAATTTGATGTGTATCCGCAAACGAAATCAGGGTTTGGATATCTGCTTGGGTTTCAGGAATCGCAACACCAAGCGGCATTTCACGATAAGCTGATGCATCCGTTGCGTACAAGGTCCGCATGACGGTATCTGTAAAGAGACTTCCTTGTAATTTTTCTGATAATTCTGCTAAAACAGATGCAACTTCCTGCTTGATCATAAGAACCCCGAATTAATTCGTAAGCTGCAATTTACGTAAACGACTGATGAGTAACAATTGTGCTAGTATATAAGTACTCATAACCCAGAATGAATTCCCCGGAATAGCATAATAAAACTTGCCTAAAGCCAATAAGCTATCAGAAATAACAAATAATAATGC
>CAZUAZ010000004.1:16769-83037 GCA_964618445.1 uncultured Aquirufa sp.
AGCAAAAAAACATCGCCCAACCAGGCAAAAAACAGAACAACCCATAATGATTTAGATTCTAGACCCACATACCCAGCCAAGAGTAGCATAAGTAAGGGTTTGGTCACATAACGAGCTTCAGGAAAAACCCATGGTGCCAAGAGTTCAAGGACTGCATCCACATAAAATAAGCGTAAACACAAGTCCGATAGCCGCATATTATTCATCTAGGTATTTGCCTGCACAAATTTCTTTTTCGATAATGAAATTTGGCCGATTCTTTGATTGGAAGAAGATACGCAAAATATATTCCCCAAGTACACCTATGGCCATTAATTGTATCCCCCCAAACAAAATCATCACGAACAACAAGGCTGTAAATCCTTCAATGACTTGATCAAAAAACAGTTTCTTGACAATAACCGAAATCAAATAGATCACCGAAGAAACGATAGCAAACCCACCCAGCGAGGTAACAAACTTGATGGGAAATTCACTAAAATTATAGATTCCATTCAGCGCTAGCTGAACCAATTTACTAAACGAATATTTTGAATCTCCAGATGCTCGTTCCTGACGATCATACGCAATGCCAATTTGCTTAAATCCTATCCACGTACGCATTCCACGGATAAAACGGCTCTCCTCCGGCATTTTATTGAGGACGTTGACCACGCGCCGACTGATAAAAGAGAAATCGCCACTGTCCAACGGAATGTCTATGTTGGCAATTTTCTTCAAAATTCGATAAAAAATAAAATAGGCAAAACGCTTATAAAATACCTCTTTACGCTTCTCACGCACAGCATAGACAACGTCATAACCTTCTTTAAATTTGGCATAAAACGTATCTAACAACTCCGGTGGATCCTGCAAATCGCCATCCAACACAAATACACCTTCAGACCCGCGCGCAACTGAAAGTCCTGCCGTCAGGGCCAGTTGGTGACCATGATTACGCGACAACAAAACAACATGGAAACGTGGATCACTCAAGGCTAATTGTTGTAACATGGTACGGGAATTATCCCGACTGCCATCATCGATTAACACAGCCTCCAAGGTAATGGGCGATTGGTCCATGATTTTCACTAACCGGTCGGCCAACATTGGAAGATTGCTCTCTTCGTTGTAGACAGGAATAACAAATGAAACTTGGGGCGTCGAATTGGGCATAAATTAATAGCGGTATTTACCTTGTTTAAAATCAAAAATTAGAACTTCTGTTCCATTTTTGCGCTTTAAAATTACGGAATCTTTTCGCAGCGTATCGATTCGCTGGATAAATTTATCTGAAGGCGATAAATACAAATTCACTAATTGTGCATCTGCCACGCTATACGAACCTCCAGCGAGATGTTTCGAATTCAGGAAATTGTTCACATGCGACGGATACAAAATGGTGTCGCCAACGGAATATTGTGCGCGTAATTTGTCAGCAATATCAATGTATGGATTTTTAATCCGACCTGTAGATGCGGTATACTTTTGAGGCTTATCTTGGTAGAGTGGTAAAAAAGCGAAGACCAAAAAATATGCTTGGATAAACACAAATAAGCCTGCGACCAAACGAATCCAAATGGGCTTTTGAAAAACATATTCCATAAAGCCTACCGAAATAAAAATTCCAAAAGGAAGCCCAAACCCAGCGTAACGAATAAAATATCCAGTCGTTGTTCCCGCATTGATGGCCGTTGCGATCAAAACCAAAATAGGGAGCAAAATCTGCAGCAATCCAAATAAATAAAAACGACGTTTTTCAGGATTGAAATCCTTCAACCAAGTGTATATTCCATAGCCAAATAAAACCAATGCAACACCCCCGAACCGATAACCTTGTTTGGCATACAAATCATTTGTCCAAAAGAATAGATCCGACAAAATCATCACGGTACGCTTAAGCAGATTACTAAAATTAGCGGCTTCAATCCAGCCAGGAATCGGACCATTTGCATTCAAGTAAGCTAAATACTGAGCTCCAGCATCTGCTTGATACGCTAAAAAGTATTGACCTGGACCCAAGGTCATCCAACCGAGAAACGGTGTGATAATGATAACTGCACCAATACTCAAACGCGTCCAAATTTCCTTTGAGCGCAAATTCAGTAGGGCATAAATTCCTTGGCCAACAAGCACTAGGGCGGTTAGATAGGTAGAAAAGAGTGCTAATATACTCGTCAATATCCAGCCCAATAAATCTTTAGATTTAATCCCTTGCTCAGATTTCGGGTAGATCATTTTCCAATAAAAGAAGTTGGATGCTGTCGCGAAAAACATCGAAGTCGCATAATTGCGGGCTTGTTGGCTATACACCACAAAAAACGGCTCAATCACCGCAAAAGCTAGCAACGCAATTTGCCAAGTGATTTTGGGATAGATTTTACGTGACCAAAAAAACATGAGCCATACGGTCAACATGTTAAAGATCACCGATATGCTCCGGACAGTACCATCTCCCTTTCCAAAAATAAATGCCACTATTTTGAGTAGCATGTCATGGACAAGACTATTACCACTCACATCGCCACGCGCATCTGAGTCCAACCAGGATTTAATTCCGCGCGGCTCCCAAAAATCGGCAGGCGTAAAGGTCTTCCCAGGTTGCATCAGGTCGTACATGCCACCTATATTGGTATTCCCGACTGCGATCATCATGCTTTGCTTTTCGTCTCCAAATAAGCTGAATGACCCAATATGATAAAACCGCAAAACGAATCCGAGAATCATCAGACCAAAAAATGCTGAAACAAGAATCGTTTTATTACCCATGTTTTGGTTAGCTAGTTAAACACAAAAATCACTTAACTGGATAGCTAAGTGATTTTTGACAAGTTATGCTTTCAATTTATTTATGATCCGCATGCTTCACATGCCTCTGGATTATCCAATGAACAGGTCATGTCTGCCTTATTTTGCGCTTCATCAGTCGTAAATGATGCAGCTGCTTGCGCTGCGTGAGAGGCATATTGCAACTCAGTCTCATTCACTTCATTTGTTTGCTCGATAGCCACATCAGCCTGCTTTTCGATCGTAAACTTGATCGCATCTGCTGCAGCTTTCGTACGTAGGTAATACATACCCGTCTTCAAACCAAGCTTCCAAGCGTGGAAGTGCATGGATGTTAATTTACCAAAGTTGACATCTTGAATGTGGATATTCAAACTTTGTGATTGGCAGATATACGCGCCGCGGTCTGCAGCCATTTCCAAGATTGTCTTTTGCTTGATCTCCCAAACTGTTTTATACAGTTCTTTTAAATTTTGTGGGATTTCAGGAATGCTTTGAACAGAACCATTGGCTGAGATCAATTTGTTCTTCATAGTCTCATTCCAAAGATTCAATTTGATCAAATCTTTCAATAAGTGTTTGTTGACAATCGCAAATTCACCTGACAATACGCGACGTGCGTAGATGTTTGATGTATATGGTTCAAAACACTCGTTGTTTCCTAAAATTTGGCTAGTTGATGCGGTTGGCATTGGCGCGACTAACAAAGAGTTACGTACACCGTGTTCTACGACATCGCGACGTAAAGTTTCCCAATCCCAGTTTCCTGATGATGGAGTTACGTTCCACATATCGAATTGGAAAATACCTTTAGAGATTGGTGAGCCTTCCCAAGTTGAATATGGGCCTTCTACTTTCGCTAATTCCATCGATGTTTCCATCGCTGCGAAATATATTGTTTCGAAGATATCCTTATTCAATTGTTGCGCTTCTGCTGACTCGAAAGGCATACGTAACATGATGAACACATCAGCTAAACCTTGAACCCCTAAACCGATTGGGCGATGACGTAGGTTTGAATTACGTGCTTCGGGTACCGGGTAATAATTGACATCAATTACTTTGTTCAAGTTGCGTGTAGCTACTTTAGTTACCTCATAAAGTCGTTGGTGATCAAATGCTGGTGCACCCGACTCCGTCGTACGTACGAATTTAGGTAAGGCTAAGGATGCCAAGTTACATACGGCTACTTCATCTTTGGATGTGTACTCCATAATCTCCGTACATAAGTTCGAAGACTTGATTGTTCCTAGGTTCTTTTGATTAGACTTGTTGTTGGCATGATCTTTGTACAACATGTATGGTGTACCTGTCTCTGTTTGCGACTCCAATACTTTGAACCAAAGTTCTTGCGCTTTCACAACGGAACGTGCTTTACCTTCTAGTTCATACTTCGTATACAATGCTTCAAATTCATCACCGTATACATCAGATAAACCTGGACACTCATGTGGGCAGAATAGAGACCACTCTTCGTTGCTCTCAACACGCTTCATGAATAAATCTGGAATCCAAAGTGCATAGAACAAATCACGCGCACGCATTTCTTCTTTTCCGTGATTCTTTTTCAGCTCAAGGAATTCGAAAACATCCGCATGCCATGGCTCTAAGTAAATCGCAAATGACCCTTTACGCTTTCCACCACCTTGGTCTACGTAACGTGCTGTGTCATTAAATACACGTAACATAGGAATAATACCATTAGAAGTACCATTCGTTCCCTTGATATAAGAGCCCGTCGCACGGATATTATGAATGCTCAATCCGATACCTCCAGCTGACTGTGAAATCTTCGCAGTTTGCTTCAAGGTATCATAGATTCCTTCGATGGAATCATCTTGCATAGCAAGCAAGAAACAAGAAGACATTTGAGGCTTCGGAGTACCTGCATTAAACAAGGTTGGCGTAGCATGTGTAAACCAACGCTCCGATAATAAATTATACGTCTCAATGGCAGCTGCAATGTCTGTTCCGTGGATACCAACGGCAACACGCATCAACATGTGTTGAGGACGCTCAGCAATTGCACCGTCAAGTTTCAATAGGTATGATTTCTCTAGGGTTTTGAAACCGAAATAATCATAACCAAAATCCCGGTCATAAATTATCGCCTCATCTAACTCAACCGCATTCTTTTTAATGATGTCGTAAACCTCTTTAGACAACAAGGCTGCATTTTGCCCTGTCTTTGGATCTACGTATGTAAATAAACGTTTCATCGTCGCAGAAAACGACTTTAACGTGTTCTTGTGCAGATTTGATATCGCAATACGCGCGGCTAGAATGGCATAATCTGGGTGCTTTGTGGTCAAAGACGCCGCTGTTTCAGCCGCTAAATTATCCAATTCGGTCGTTTTTACCCCGTCATACAGACCCGAGATAACCTTTCTTGCCACCTCTAAAGGCTGCACAAAAAAGGGATCCAAGCTATAGCAAAGCTTTTCTATTCTGGCTGTGATTTTGTCAAACTTGACAGATTCGCGACGACCGTCTCTTTTAAATACGTACATGTGTTTCTTATAAAATAATATAAATTAATACTTCGTTTGGCACCCAGTTAATCTTAGACAATACAATACCGCTTAAGAATTTTTTTCTTTTCAATTTTGGTCGCTTGAACTGCTTCAATTTGACCTGTTGGCGGTTTTGTTTTTTTGCTTTTAGATTACCAAAAATTGAGGCACTTTTGGCTGCTTGGGCACTTGTGTAAAATTAGAAAAAATCACCTCCGCTTGCAAACTATTTTTTGGCTAAAAACGAAAGTAATAAAGGGCATATTTAAATTACCATATATAAGTGCCCACCTGTCAAATCATTACGCCCCATGCATCTTGGAAAAGTACTAGAAAAATATTTTAAAATAATTTTTTTGTTCCTGGAAGGCCAACGAAGTCCAAAAAATTACTTAGTAGAATATTTTGGTTTTAAAATCAAAAATGATAATTTTGCAACCCGATTAAATGAGACTATATCCCGTAAGTCTCTTACAGCACAAACAAACAGACGGCCGGGAATCGTCTACAATTAAAGACATGAAAAAAGACATCCACCCAGAATACAAAGAGGTAGTATTTCACGATTTGTCAGCTGATTACAAGTTTTTGACCCGCTCATGCGTTGCAACAACTGAAACAACTGAATTCGAAGGCGCAACATATCCAGTTTACAAGCTAGAGGTTTCTTCTCAATCACACCCTTTCTACACAGGAAAGAATGTGTTATTAGACACGACTGGTCGCGTAGACAAGTTCAACAAGCGTTACGCAAAGAACTAATCCTGCTTACAGCATAAAGAAAAGCCTCTCCCATTTTTTGGTAGAGGCTTTTTTCGTTTAATTTGCGCCATGTGGAATTCAAGCCTACTGATCAATGATCCAATAATCGTCCAGCAATTGCTGCCACTTACGTACACACGTGAGTTGAAAGACTTATTAATTGGCATCAGCACCATCGAAACAAAATGGGAAGCGATGGCAGACCGCATACCGAGCGACTGCCATATATTGGGTTCATGTATTCCAACCGTTGAGTTAGTAGATGCATTGACGAATCTAGACAATCACACTTGCCTGATGTGGCAAAATCAGTGGATCGCTTACCGCGCAACTACGCAACAACATCCGAGTGAGCTTGAAGCTCGCCAACTAGTAAATCAGCCACTTTTCGTCGCCTACCCCGAGGATTGTATTGTGGCAAATAACCAGGCGTTACGGACTGAGATACAACCCAATAAACCTAATGTAGCGGCTCTTGCTGAATGTGGTACGAGTTTCATCGCAGCAGAAAACTGCTTTGTTGATGCTAGTGCCACGATACATGGCAGCATCATCGATGCAAGCCAAGGCCCCGTTTATATTGGAGCGAATGTAAACATACAAATAGGTACGTTGATTCAAGGACCGGCTGCTCTTTTAGCAGGAAGTACCACCAACCTTGGAGCCAAAATTCGCCCGAATACCACCATCGGTGAAAAATGTAAAGTTGGCGGCGAAATCAGCGCATCCATCATGTATCCTAATTCAAATAAATCGCATGATGGATTTTTAGGAAATTCCATACTAGGTTCCTTCTGCAACTGGGGAGCAATGACGACCACGTCCAATGTGCGCAATGATCTGCAAAACGTGAACGTATATGATTATACGAAAAAAGATATGCGGCCAACGGCAGTCAAGTCTTTTGGTGTGCTCATGGGTGATTTTGTCACGACCGGTATCAGCACAAAATTTAATACCGGAACAGTGGTGAGCTGCCATTGTAATATAAGTGGGACTGACTTTCTTCCTAAATACATTCCTGCATTTACCTGGGGCGAATTTCCCAAGGTACACACCTATCGATTCGAAGAAGCAAAGCGAAGTGCTGAGGCATGGATAAACGTCAAAAATGAAGAAATTCCAGAAAATCTGGAATCGAACATGCAAGCGATTTGGAAAGCGGAAGCAAAAGACCGAAATTAGAGGATGCGTTTTCAGGATATTCCCGGACTTCATACGACCAAAAAACAATTGAGCCAAGCGGTGTTATCTCAACACATCGCACATGCGCAATTATTTCATGGCCCGAACGGAGGCGCACAATTAGCCATGGCACTGGCGTTTACTTCCTTTTTATTTTGCACCGACAAACAAGGGGAAGATTCATGTGGGCAATGTCCTAGTTGCCAAAAAGTCCAGCGAGGTGTCCATCCGGATCTTGTCTTCATGTTTCCTACGGTGACAACCAAAAAAGTCAAAGAAGCCGAATCAGATGTTTTCCTGCCTGAATGGCGAAAATTTCTATTGGATTCTCCCTACCGAACCTTACCCGAATGGCTAGGAGCCATGGGAGCGGAAGGAAACAAACAAGGAAATATTCCCGTTGAAGAAACCCGAAAATTACTCCCCAAAATAAGTCTTAAACCATTTGAGGCACCCTTCAAAGTTGTTCTCATTTGGCATCCAGAATCACTGAATTTATCGTCTGGAAATGCGTTACTAAAAACGTTAGAAGAGCCACCTACATCTACATTATTTTTTTTAGTATGTGCTGATGCACAAAAATTATTAACAACGATTCTTTCGCGTACCCAACGCATTGCTATTCAGTCAGTTGACGAATCAAATTTAGCTAATTTTTTAACACAAAAAGAGGGAATCGATTTTGATCGAGCCCAAAATTTAGCCTATAGTGCTGAAGGAAATATTGCGTGGGCATTGGAAAAAGCAAAAACAGAAAATCTGAGTACATCCACCTGGTTTGCCGACTGGATGCGGGCAGTTTACAGTAAGAATTTAAGCAAATTAGCCACACTTGCGGATCAATATGATGCACTTCAAAAAGAAGAACAAAAAGGACTTCTTGAGTATGCGCTACATATTTTCAGACAATGCCTATATCAAATTACGGATGCCCCTAGTTTAATCAAGGCACTTGAAAAAGAACGTGGGTTTATTACTAATTTCTCAAAAACATTGAATCGAGAGTCCATTGAACGTATCAGTGAATTACTATCAACTGCATACTATCATTTGGAACGGAATGGTCGTGCCAAAATGATCCACCTCGACTTATCTTTGCAAATTATTCGAATAGCGAATGCAGCAAAAAAATAATATACGAATCGGCACGCGAAATTCCGCGTTAGCGCTATGGCAAGCCCATCATATCGGTCGGCTGTTAGAGGATGCCGGCATGAGCTATGAATTAGTTGCTATCCATACCATAGGAGATAAAATTCTTGATCGTTCACTTTCGAAAATTGGCGCAAAAGGAGTATTTACGGAAGAACTAGAAACGATGTTGCGTTCTGGGGAAATTGACATTGCACAACATTCTGCCAAAGACCTCCCTTCCACCCTAGCTGATGATCTTCCACTCATTGCATTCACGGAACGTGAAGCAGCACATGATGTGGTACTGAGTTTGAACCCATCCATTCGATTAGGCCAATCAGCCCCATTACGGATTGGAACTTCCTCTACGCGTAGACGGGCATTCTTGGCCCATCAGTATCCACAGCATGTGGCGGTAGAGATGCGTGGAAATTTGCAAACACGATTAGAAAAATTAAAAAATGGAGATTGTGATGCGATGTTGCTCGCTTTTGCTGGCGTCCACCGCATGGACATGGAAGCTTATATCGTGGAACACTTAGATTTACAAGCTTATGTTCCAGCGGTGGGGCAAGGCAGTGTGGCAATCCAGTGTTCAAGTCGGCTTGACTCTAACATACGTGAAGCCATCCGAGTAGCCTGCAATCATGCAGCATCTGAATCTTGTATTGTAGCAGAGCGTAGTTTGTTGGCCATGCTTGACGGCGGATGCAGCGTGCCGGTATTTGGACATGCGAAACTTGTGGCGGGTCAGATTCAATTACATGCGGGTGTGCTTAGTTTATCCGGCGATCAAAAAATCGAATATAGTGGAACAGGCACTGATCCTACATCTTTAGGAAATCAAGTGGCAACCGAATTAATCAAGCGAGGGGCCCAACAATTATTAAAGGAAATACGCGTACAATTAGCATCGCAATCATGAAAAAGACGATTTTAATCACTGGAGCCAATGGGCTATTGGGACAGAAACTTGTTGAACTATTAGTTCAACAATCTACTGTTGATTTAATCGCAACAGCTAAAGGCGAAAATCGATTACCAAATTCAGTTGGCTATCGGTATGTTTCCTTGGACATCACAAATTCGGGAGAGGTAAATACGGTTTTCGATACCTATCAACCGGATGTGGTAATCCATACCGCGGCTATGACCAATGTGGATACGTGCGAAACCGACCAAATAGGATGTGAGTTACTCAATGTAACGGCAGTTGCCTATTTGATTGAGGCATGTCAAAAGCACGACACGTTTTTATGTCATTTATCCACCGACTTTATTTTCGATGGAACTGATGGACCCTATACAGAAGAGGCCATACCTAATCCAATCTCTGTGTATGGTGCCAGTAAATTACGTGCAGAAAAATTACTCGAGGCTTCTTCTATCCGCTGGGCAATTGCCCGTACCGTATTAGTTTTCGGCATCGTTTCAGATATGAGCCGGACGAATATCATTCTTTGGGTCAAAAAGTCATTAGAAGAAGGAAAGCAAATTAATGTGGTGACGGATCAATTTCGCACACCTACCCTGGCAGAAGATCTCGCCATGGGATGCTGGCTCATTGCCCATAAAGAAGCGCAAGGTATTTTCAACATCTCGGGTTCAGACTTTTTAACTCCGTATGAGATGGCAATTAAAACTGCAAATTTTTATGGTTTACCGGTCGAACTCATTAAACAAGCAGATTCGTCAACCTTTTCGCAACCAGCAAAACGTCCACCTCGTACCGGATTTATCCTAGATAAAGCACGACGGGACTTAGGGTATCAACCTCGTACCTTTGATGAAGGTATTGCGTTAATGGCCAAACAAATTCATTAAAGATTACTCGATGCTACTCGGAACTTGGGTAGCCACCTCTTTATTTTCTTCTTGAAGCGTTTCCCAAAGTAGATCTTTTAATTCCTGAATTCCAGATTGAGTGATTGAGGAAATAAAGACCAAAGGAAGATCCTTGGGTAGACTTTCGCGCATTTCAGGCTCCATTTCAGGGATAGATAAATCCATTTTGGATACCACTAAAACGCGGCGTTTATGTAATAATTCGGGATTGAATTTAGTTAATTCGCCAACAAGAATGTCGTATTCTTTTCCCCAGTTCTCTGCATCGGAGGGAATCAGAAAACATAGGATAGAGTTACGCTCAATATGGCGTAAAAAGCGTAATCCAAGGCCTTTTCCTTCGGCCGCTCCTTCAATAATACCGGGAATATCTGCAACTACAAATGATTTATAATCGCGGTAAGCAACTACACCCAAATTAGGCACTAAGGTTGTAAATGGGTAGTCGGCAATTTCCGGCTTCGCAGCAGATAACACCGAAAGCAACGTTGACTTACCCGCATTAGGGAAACCTACTAAACCTACGTCTGCTAATACTTTCAATTCCATAATCACCCAGCGGTCTAAACCAGCTTCACCAGGTTGCGCATGGCGAGGTGATTGGTTTGTGGATGATTTAAAATGTGTATTTCCTAAACCCCCACGTCCACCAGGAACTAACAATACTTTTTGGCCTTCTTCGGTTACTTCCGCTAAAAATTCATTCGTTTCTGCATCTTTTACGATGGTTCCCAAGGGAACTTCGACAAATACATCCTCTCCTTCTAAACCGGACCGACGGCCACCTTCGCCACCTTTGCCATTTTCAGCAATGATGTGCTTTTGGAATTTAAGGTGTAACAAAGTCCAATGCTGGGCATTACCCACGATGTACACATGTCCACCACGACCTCCATCACCTCCGTCAGGTCCACCTTTAGGTACGTGCTTTTCACGACGAAAATGGGATGAGCCACTTCCTCCGCGTCCAGAACGCAGATTGATTTTGACGTAATCGATGAAATTTGAAGTCATTAGTTAGTTGTTAGTCAGTAAGTAGTGGTCAGTAGCTAGTAATCAGTGGTCGGTAATCAGTAGATAGTCCGTAGGGAATGAGTCCGAAGGTTAAAAAACTCACCTCTTACTTCTTATCTCTTAATTCTAACCTCTTACTTCTCAATAATGGAAAGTATTTGACTGAAAATAAATTCAATCTCTCCTACTCCATTAATACCCGTAAATTTTCCTTGGTTATCATAATAACCAGCTACCGGGGCTGTCTTTTCCATATATTCTTGCACGCGTTTACGAATCAACGATTCGTTTTGATCATCAGGTCTCCCGGATGATTTACCGCGTTCTAAAAGTCTTTGGGTTAATTCTTCCTCAGCCACTTCGAGCGCAATCATTTGCGTGATGCTTAACGAATGGCTAGCCAAAAGTGCATCAAGTGCTTCTGCCTGCGCAACCGTGCGTGGAAAACCGTCAAAAATAAATCCGGAAGAGGACTTATTTTCATTTAACTTGTTTTCGATCATGCCGATAACAACAGCGTCAGGAACCAAAATTCCTTGATCCATTAGTTTTTTAGCCTCTAATCCCAATGTGGTGCCGGCAGAAATCTCTGCGCGCAATAAATCACCTGTAGATAGATGTATTAAACCGTATTTTTCAATGAGTTTGGCCGATTGAGTTCCTTTGCCTGCCCCTGGAGGCCCGAATAAAACTAAATTTAACATAATAGATGCGCGGAAAATTCCTTTGAAAGCGTAAAAATGAATAGACCCACAAAGGTAAACAAAGGATTCAGATTAACCTATGTTCAAATTAAATTGAACACATGTAGATTACGCTCGTGTTATTTTTATAATAATTATTTAAAAAAATCTTAAAAAAATTAAAAAACAGCATAGCAGATAAAATTTATTTCCTTAATTTAACCGCATTAAACGTCGGCACAATTAGCTAATTGGTCGGCAAACACTCAAAAACACTTATTCTATGAAAAACAATTTCTACGTAAGCCGAGTGGTCTTTCTAATGGCGTTAATGTTATCCGTAACCTGGACAGCGTTAGCTCAAGACCGAAAAATTACGGGTTCAGTCCAAGACGCCAAGGGTGGCGGGATTCCCGGTGTATCTGTTGCAGTTAAAGGGACAACAACAGGTACCACAACAGATGGAAATGGAGCTTACTCCATTACCGTAAAATCAAACAATGCTGAATTAGTCTTTAGTTCAGTAGGTTATGTTTCAAAAACTTCATCCGTAGCTAATCGCTCAACGATTAACATCGTCTTGGATGAGGATGTAAGTCAATTGAGCGAGGTTGTCGTAACTGGTTACACCTCCCAACGTAAGAAAGACATTACAGGAGCGGTAGCGGTTGTAAGTGCGAAAGAACTTACTGCAGTTCCAGCAGCATCCGTTACACAAATGTTACAAGGACGTGCTTCAGGTGTGACTGTAGGTAATGATAACTCACCGGGCGGTGGAACGATGGTTCGTGTCCGTGGTTTTGGATCTACGAACAACAACTCACCTTTATATGTAATTGACGGTGTGCCTACCCAAGGAACACTAAACCAAATCAACCCAAATGATATTGAGTCAATGCAGGTATTGAAAGATGCATCTGCAGCTTCTATCTATGGTGCGCGTGCTGCGAATGGTGTTGTCATCATTACGACGAAACGTGGTGGTGAGGGCGAACCAAAAATCAGCTTTGACATGTATACTGGTACCCAACAAGTGGGTAAGACTTTAGATTTAATGAACACCAAAGAAATGGGGCAATATTTCTATGAGTCGCAAATTGGTGCAGGAAGACCAGCAGGTACTTCACCATCAGCTCAATACCGTTTTGCGCCAGATGGAACTCAAACAATTGCAGATTATATTTATCCAAATGTGTACGGTGCATTGCCAGCCAACTTCACCTATACCAATGATATCACAGATCCAAGATTGGGTGTTACAGCTTTTAACATAACAAAAGCAAACAAAGAGGGTACAGATTGGCAAAATGTAATTTTTGGACCAGCTAAAATTTCTAACTATCAGTTAGGTGCAACAGGTGGATCGAAAAATGGAAAGTATGCTATTTCTGCTAGTTACTTTGATCAAGAGGGTATATTAAGATATACAGGCTATAAGCGTTATTCTGTACGTGCGAATACTGAATTCAAAAAAGGTGCAATTACCTTTGGAGAAAACTTAACAGTTTCCATCGATGAGCGTGTAGGTATTCCTGCTGGAAATAACAGTGAATCAAACCCAATCATGTTTGCGATTCGTATTCAGCCAATTATTCCGGTATTTGATATCACGGGTGGTCCGGTAGCATTGGGAGGTACCAATACTTCAGAGCTTAATGGTTTTGCTGGTCCACGTGGTTCGAACTTAGGTAATGCTCCCAACCCATTGGCTCGTCAATGGAGAGAGCGTGATAACCCAGTTAGATCAACACGTATTTTTGGTAACGTTTTTGCGGAAGTTGAAATCATGAAAGACTTAAAGGCGCGTACTAGCCTTGGTTTTGAATACAACAACTTCAACCAATCTGCCTATTTTAACCGTGATATTGAGGCAGCAGAAGCACGTAATGCGAACAGTTTGACAGTTTCAAATAACTTTGACCGTGCAGTAACTTGGTACAATACCTTGAACTACTCAAAGAAGATTGGGGATCATGATTTTAACGTATTAGTGGGTACAGAAGCTGTATCTACATACGGATTTGGTTTTTCAGCACAGCGTAGTAATTTCGCCTTTGACGATTTATCATATCGTTATTTGAACAATGGTTCTGCTGCAGGTTTGACTAATGCAGGATCTGGAGCGACAATCACTGCTTTGTTCTCTCAGTTTGGAAAAGCTAACTATTCATACAAAGATTTTCTTTTAGCTGACTTTACATTGCGTAGAGATGGATCTTCTCGTTTCTCTCCAGCTTATCGTTATGGTATTTTCCCTGCGTTCTCTGTAGGTGCACGTCTTTCAGAATTAGCTTTATTGAAGAACATCACTGCACTTAACGATTTAAAAGTTCGTGCAGGATGGGGTAAAACTGGTAATCAGTTGATTCCAAACGTATACAATGCCTATACATTGTTTACTCCAGATCCAAACAACAATGCCTATGACATTGGTGGTGCAGGTAATGCAATTGCAGCAGGATTTGATATTGCTCAGTTTGGTAATTCTAGTGGCCGTTGGGAAACCAATACATCGACTAACATCGGTTTAGATGCTAGTTTATTCAACAACAAATTGGATATCGCTTTTGACTGGTATACGCGTACCACATCTGATATGTTAACACAAGTACCTATTCCAAGAACATCTGGAACAGGAAGTATCCCGTTTGTAAACATTGGAGAAGTGAATAACACGGGTATTGACTTAAACGTATCTTATAGAGATCAAATTGGCCAATTACGTTATTCAATTTCGGGACAGATTAGCCAGTACAAAAACAATGTGGTTAAGTTAAATGACGACCCGAATGCATCCATCTTTGGATTCGTAACACGTGTGCCTGCTATTTCATTGACGAAAGCAGGTTTGCCTATCGCAAGCTTCTTCGGTTACGTAGTAGAAGGTGTACTTAAAGATGATGCTGAAGCTGCTGCTGCGGTACAAATTCCTGGTTATACCCGCGCTGGTGTGTTTAAATTCAAGGATGTAAATGGCGACGGAAGAATCAATGCTTCTGATAGAACCGTTATTGGTAATCCACACCCAGACTTTACGTATGGTTTAAATGTTAATTTAGGTTACAAAAACTGGGATTTAACTGTCTTTGCTCAAGGTGTTCAAGGAAATGAAATCTTCAACTACTTGAAGTACTGGACAGACTTTAATACCTTCCAAGGAAACCGTTCTAAAGATATGTTGTACAAATCTTGGAAGAAACAAGGAGATGTGGCTCAATTACCTCGTCTAAACGCTAGTGATACATTTAGCCAGCAAATTTCAACGTATTTCGTAGAAGATGGTTCTTACATGCGTATCAAGAATATCCAATTAACATACAATGTACCGAATACGGTGTTGAAGCGAATTAAATTAAGCTCAATGCAAGTATACGTACAAGGACAAAACTTGTTTACGTTCACGAAGTACAAAGGTTTAGATCCTGATATCAACATTAGAAACTCAGGAGCAGACAATCAAGATATCCACATGGGTATTGATGAAGGTGCGTTCCCAGTGGCTAAATCTTACAACGTAGGATTAAGAGTAGGATTTTAATTAATTATAATTAGAAATAAATCAGATAAAAAATGAAAAAGTTAATCATATTCGCATTGTTTGCGACAGTTGGAATAAACTTTTCTTGTTCAGAGTCGTTTCTAGAGGTTCAACCTCAAGGAGCTGCCTCTCTGACATCTCTATCTAATAAAAGTGGGGTTAATGCACTATTAATTGGCGCATATTCATTACTAGACGGAGTAGGTGCAGGAAATACAGGACGTACATCCACCATTTCAAACTATGTTTTTGGTGGAATTACATCCGGTGATGCCGTTAAAGGTACAGATGCTGGTGACCAGCCAGAACAAAGTTTTATTGAGCAATTCACTTGGTTTGCGGAAAACACGTATTTCTTGGGTAAATGGCAACATACCTATGATGGCGTAGCTCGTGCGAATGAGGCTATCTTGCTTGCTAAAAGTCCAGATGTAAAGGACATGACTGAAGCAGAAAAAACGCAAGTCATTGCAGAAGCGCGCTTCTTACGTGGTCATTACCATTTCGAAGGAAAGAAAATGTGGAACATGATTCCATACATTGACGAAAATACGTACAAGCGTGATGATCCGAACTCAACTAAAGTACCAAATGACAAAGATATTTGGCCAAACATTGAAGAGGATTTCAAGTTTGCAGCTGCTACCTTACCAGCTAATCAAGCTCAAAAAGGAAGAGCAACTAAATGGGCTGCGATGGCTTACCTTGCTAAAGTATATATGTTCCAAAAGAAGTATAGTTTAGCTAAGCCATTGTTGTTAGATATCTTACAGAACTCTGGAAAAAGACTTGTTGATTATCATGACAACTACAGAAATACAACGAATAATAATGCTGAGTCATTATTTGAAGTTCAATTCTCTGTAAACGATGGTTCAACAGGTAATAATGGTAACCAAGGAGATAACTTGAACTGGCCTTACTCTGCCAATTCTCCAGGTCGTGGATGTTGTGGATTCTACCAACCATCTCAAAATTTGGTGAACTCTTTCAAAACAACAGCAGACGGACTTCCAATGATTGGAAAAAACAAAGCAGGTCTTCAGGATACCTACAATGAGGTAGATTTACCAAACGATCAAGGTGTTGGAGCCAATGCTCCATTCGTTTTAGACGTTTCTCAACCAGTAGATCCACGTTTGGATTGGACAGTTGGCCGTCGCGGAGTTAATTTCCTTGATTGGGGTAAAATGCCAGGTTTTTCTTGGATTCGTGACCAAAACTATGCGGGTCCATACACAGGTAAAAAATGGATGTATTATTTAGCTGATGAAGGAAGTTCGACACACTCGACTAACCGTCGTTCGGTTAATAATAACTACCGTCTTTTGAAGTTATCAATGGTTATTTTATGGTTAGCTGAGATTGAAGCAGAGGAAAATAACCTAGCGAAAGCAGAGGAATACGTAAACTTAATTCGTAACCGTGCAAAAAATAGTAGAGTTCAAGATCCATCCGTTAGATATGTTGTTAATCCATATCCAGTAGGGACATTCGCAGCTAACGGTAAAGATTTTGCATTAAATGCAGTTTACATGGAAAACCGATTGGAATTTGCAATGGAAGGTCACCGTTTCTTCGACTTAGTTCGTTGGGGAATTGCAGAAGACTTCTTGAACAAAATGTACATTCCTAAGGAAGGTGCACCAGGTAGAGACTTAACAGGAAGAACCTACAATAAAAGAAGTTATATGATTGGAAAATCATTTACTGCTAAAAACAGAGTCTTCCCACTACCAATCGATGAGATCTTAAATTCTCAAAAGGGTGGAAAGCCTACATTGAAACAAAATGACGGATATTAATCTATCTTGAATTTTAAAAAAAAGTCAGAACAATATGTTCTGACTTTTTTTGTTTAAAGACCTACCAACATTTCCTGTATATTTGACAAAATTTATTCCTATGCTAGCTGATTCTTTTGAAACGATTGTTCAACGCCGCAGATCTAATCGACGTTTTGATCCCGCAATTACTGTCGCGGACGAAGTTATTGAACGCAGTTTAAAACGTGCCATTCTCTCACCGAATAGCAGCAATATGCAGTTATGGGAATTCTATTGGATTCAAAGTCCAGAAGAAAAAGCAAAATTTCATTCACTCTGTCTGGGACAATCTGCTGCAAATAACACCGCACACCTCGTGGTGTTTGTGACGCGACAAGATTTATGGAAAAGAAGAGCCAAATGGAACTTAGATCGTATCAAAGAGTCTCTTCAAGGTAAGGAGCCAGGAAAATTAGAAAAGCGAGGCTTACAATACTACGGCAAATTAATGCCATTACTTTACCGTCAAGATCCGTTTGGATTCTTTACGGGCATTCGCAAGGCTATGTGTTTTTTCATGGGAATCCGCAAACCTTTTATGCGTTTTGGAGGTAAAGCAGATCAGCGTGTTATGGCGCATAAATCCTGTGCCTTAGCTGCACAAACCTTTATGCTATCCATCGCTGCGGAGGGATTTGAATCTTGCCCGATGGAAGGATTTGATGCGATACGCGTTAAAAAAGAATTAGGCTTACCTTCCGGAGCAGAAATCAATATGATCATTTCTGTGGGCAAAGGAACCAATGAAGGTATTTGGGGTGAACGCTACCGAGTTCCCTATGAGGAAGTCGTATTCAAACGCTAGAGACAATCTACATCTGGGATAACCTGTACTCCTTTAAATAGCTTATTGGAAGGAAGTTCATCCAAGCATTCCCGTAAACTTTCTTTAAACTTGCCCAAGGAAACACCCTTCTCCAGTTTAATTAAGATTTCCATGGCATATTGATTCCGAATACGCTCAATCAGGGGTTTTTCAGGTCCGAGTACCCTCCCATGCCCAAACCGCTCCTTCAATATCCTTCCTAAATGCCTCGCTGCTTGATCCACCGCTTGTGCCTCCATGTGCCGAAGCGTTAATTTAATCAAACGCGAGAAAGGGGGATAATGATACCCTTCCCGTTCCACAATCTCATCCGCATATAAAGCAGCATAGTCACCACGCTGTATAAAATCAAATAGTCGATGACTCGGTTGATTCGTTTGTATATAGACTTGACCTTGCTCGTCTCGTCTTCCTGCCCGACCAGCCACCTGGGTAATTAATTGAAACGCGCGTTCATGTGCCCGGAAATCTGGAAAATTTATGATCCGGTCCGCATCAAAAATCGCAACCGTGGATAAGCCTTCAAAATCGAGGCCTTTGGCGACCATTTGCGTGCCAACTAGTATATCAATGTTTCCCGATTGAATCTCGCTTAAAAGGCTGTTAAATGCTGTTTTCGAGCGTGTCGTGTCTAAGTCCATCCTCCCAATTCGGGCATCCGGAATTAGCAGCTGCAATTCTTCCTCTAATTTCTCCGTTCCATAGCCCATCGTTTTCAATTGCGTGCTTCCACAAGCACCACAACGCGTCAATAAACCTTCGCGGTACCCACAGTAATGACAACGTAATTCTTGGTCTTTGGCATGATAAGTTAAACTCACATCACATTGATTACATTCAGCGATCCAATCACAATCTTGACATTGGATATAAGGCGAATACCCTCTCCTGTTTTGAAACAAGAGACTCTGTTTTCCGTGTTCAAAATTTGACTGCAAAACAGCAACGAGATCGACCGAAAAACCACCCTTCATCTGCTTCATGCGCGTTGCATATTTGGTATCTAACACATGTAGTTCAGGTAGTTGCGCTTTACCAAATCGCTCAGACAACGTCACTAATCCATATTTGCCTTGCTTCGCTTGAAAATAGGTTTCTATAGAAGGAGTCGCAGATCCCAATAGCACCTTAGCACCTTGCTGGTTCGCCAGCACCATCGCTACATCCCGAGCATGGTATCTTGGAGCAGGATCCGTTTGTTTAAACGAAGATTCATGCTCCTCATCGATAATGATCAGACCTAAGCGTGAAAAAGGTAAAAACACCGAAGAACGAACGCCCACCACAAATGGATATTTTCCTTCTACGATTGATTTCCACACTTCAACGCGCTCATTATCTGAAAATTTGGAATGATAAATCCCCACTTGCTCACCAAAAATCTTTTTCAAGCGCGAAACGATTTGGGTCGTTAACGCAATCTCAGGAAGCAAATACAAGACTTGGTCGCCATTCTCTAGTGCCTCTTGAATTAATCGAATATATATTTCCGTCTTACCGCTACCAGTGATACCATGTAACAATACGGTCTCTTTCGTTTGAAATTGATCTAGGATCGATTGATAAGCCTTTGTTTGTGGTTCATTTAAATCAAAAGTAGCTGGGATAAAGTCATCTTGATCTGATCCAAAACGCGAAACAATCACTTCAAAGGATTCAAAAATTCCATTTTTTAGCAATGTCTGTAAAGAACTCTCAGACAGTTCTGCCTGCGAAAAACTAGCCTTTTCTAAACCTTTCTGATTCGTTGATGGATCACGCAAAACAGGTATATAGCGCAAATAATGAAGTAACACACTTATTTGCTTGGTTTTATCCTCTAAACTTTTGATCAATTCGGTCAGTGCGGCTACATCCTCCCATGCTTTACACAATCGAATCTTCCGAATTACTTTGGGGGTGTAGCGATCCTTAAGCTCGTCAAAAATCAAGACAGCACCTTTGCCGACTAATGCTTTTATGTGATGGTATGGACTTTTAACTTCAGCAACACGAGCGACCTCATCGTAGGTTAAGGCCCCTTTCGCTTGAATAGCTTCGACTATCACATGCTCTTTTTCCGTCAATTCATTGAATTGATCGAATTCAGGATGCACTTGCACTTTGGATTGACTTGAGATTTTTAAACCCGCAGGTAACGCTATTTGAAAAACTTCACCTGGATAGCACATGTAATAATTGGCCACCCATTGAAACAGGGCAATTTGTGATGCGGTTACGAGCGGTGCATCATCCAAAATCTCCAGCAGATATTTGGCTTGATACTGCTTGGGCGGTTGGTGATGAACGGATACAATGACCGCAGTCAAGACTTTGGTACTACCAAAAGGAACTACGATTCGGAGTCCTGACTCAACAACCTGTGCCCATTGGCGGGGAACGCGGTAGGTAAAAAAACGTGGGATGGGTAAAGGGAGAAGTGCGTCAACGAAAACCGTCGATTCTTCTGATTCAAAAAGCAAATTTGATTCTCCCATGTCAGCTACAAATAAACGCAAAGATTGGCAGTCGGCCAAGCTAATCTTGCCAGCGAAGTGTTTGGACTAGATGAATCGCATCTTGTTTCAAAAATTGAATAATGGGCGCTAATGAATCATTTTGGGTGGCGGTTTTGACATAAACCGCACCACGTAAAAAATGCTTAGAACTATCTGTCGTGAAGAATTGTAAAGAAGTGGCGACTTCACCATTTAATTCAATAAGTCCTGCTTTACGACCATCCGTCGTCGTCATGACATAATCTTGAATACCTGAGGCTTTACCTTGGTGTTTATAGGCCAATGCATAAGAATCATTAATGAGTGCATTCATTTTATTACGATCACCACCTAAAGCCTTGTACGTAATCTGAATGAACGCGTCCCAGCGTGGGTAATAAATATAAATCCAATGTGGCTCTGCTTTCCAGATTTTATTTTTGTTTCCAATTTCTGCAGTATCAGGTATTACTTGGGCGTACTTAGAAATTTCAAACCGGTATGGATGTCCTTTTTCTACTGGCTGAAAAACAGCGGGCGGCATAACAATTCGGTTAAATCCTTTGGGGCGAGGAAGGGAGTTAGTTTGCTCTGTATTCACCTGACATGACCAAAGAATCAAAAGAAAAAGTAGATAGCGCATGATTACCGAGGTTGGTCTACTCCATGAAAATCCAAAATTGGCTTTTGGATGATTTCAAAAACTTTCTCCCTTAATACAGGCATATCCTCTTGCGTCAAACCTTTAGTTTCAACGGGCGCATGGATGATGACTTTGATTTTTCCAGGCTTGAGTGCAAAATAATCATCATCCATGAGCTGATGATTATTTAAAAAAGAGACAGGGAGCAAGGGTACTTGCTGCTGGATAGCCATAACAAAAGCTCCATCCTTCAAAGGACTCGCCATAATGGGGAGATTCTTCGAGACAATACCCCCCTCAGGGAATATAATAATACTACGATTAGATTGCAGTGCTCGAATGGATTTAGCCAATGTAGCTGAACGTGAAGCACGGTCATTACGGTCAACTAAAATATTCAGCCGACTATACAGATAGCCAAAAAGGGGAACTTTTTTAATGGACGATTTACCTACAAAAGAAAAATAATTCGGTAAAATCTTCACAAATGCAGGAATATCCAAATAGGAAAAGTGATTGGAGCAGAAAACATAAACCTGTTTGGGATCTATCTTATCACTTCGCTGAATTTCAAAACGCACAAATCCAAAAGCAAAGAATAAACTGGACCAAAGTCGGACTAGTTTATGTGCATAGCGTTTCGTATTCCGATTTTGAAGTAATAGAAACATGAATGGATAAAGCGCTAAAAACCACCCAATAAACCAAAAACCGGTCCATACAGAGTATAGACCGATCAGCGGATTTGAAATATGTGGATTCTTTTTTTTCATGAACGCATTACTCAACGATACCCAATTGAACTGTATTTGTTTTCTTGGTTGTATGCGCTGGAATAGATAATGTTGTTACAAAAACATCACCTGGCGTCAAAAGTTTTTCTTGCTTTAGCATATCTACCATTCCTTGAACCGTTTTCTCTGCACTTTCAGAGGTAGCTTCATAATAGAATACTTTCACGCCCCAAAGCAAGCCCATCGTGGACATCAGTTGTTTGTCATTGGTAAATACAAACAAGTCTGCTTTTGGTCTGTGAGCTGATAATTTAAACGCAGTCTGCCCCGAGTTTGTAATGCAAAGAATAGCTTTGGCTTTTGAATCACGTGCTAGTCTACATGCGCCTGAAATTAGGCGATCGGTTAAGGTAACATTTGAGGTATTGGCCAATGCGTGATTTTTAAAATAAATTGCAGCCTCATCTCCCTTGATAATTTCGATTGCATTTTGCTGTTGTTCAACAACCTCATGGATATGTGCCATGGTTTCGACAGCTTTGATTGGGTAGGCACCTGAAGCGGATTCACCAGAAAGCATCGTAGCTGAAGCTCCTTGCAATACGGCATTGGCTACATCAGAAGTCTCAGCACGCGTAGGTACAGGATTGGTTATCATCGACTCTAACATTTGAGTAGCGACAATCACAGGTTTTCCAGCAGCTGTACATTTCTCTACCATCACTTTTTGTAGGTATGGAACAACAGCTCCATCCATTTCAACACCCAGGTCTCCACGTGCGACCATGATGGCATCTGTCGCTTCAATGATTTCATCTAAGTTATCAATGGCCTCAGGCTTTTCAATCTTAGCAATCACGCGAGCTGTTTTGCCGTATGCTTTAATTTTATCTTTAATATCCCAAATGTCTGATGCTTTACGTACAAACGATAAGGCAATCCAATCCACACCATGATCTAAACCAAAATATAAGTCTTCAGTATCTTTTTCCGTTAAACACGGCAAGGAAACTTTAGTACCTGGCAGATTAATGCCCTTCTTCGACTTTAAAATCCCCCCATAAACAACCTCAGTAAGAACTTCTTTTTTAACCTTATCAATCGCTAATACCTTAACTTCTAAATTGCCATCATCCATCAAAATACGCTCGCCCACATTCACATCTAAATACATAGACGTGTATGTTGTTCCGACCTTCTCCGATGTTCCCAATAGATTTTCATCCATCGCAAAAATCAATTGCTTTCCAGCTTCTAAAGGGACACCATTATTTTCAACTAACTGCGTACGAATTTTTGGTCCTTGTAAATCTTGAAGAATTGTCAAATTTAAACCCTTCTCCTCACTAATTGAACGAATGGTCTTTAAGCGTTCTAAATGGTCTGCATGTGTACCATGTGAGAAATTCAAACGAAAGATATTTACACCTGCTTCTGCTAATTGGATTAAAGATTCTCTGGATTCAGAGGCTGGGCCTACTGTGGCAACTATTTTTGTTTTGCGTTGATACGACATAGATTAATTTAGTCAATTTACTCTGCAATTTACATTTTACTCAGCAAAAAATGGAATTAAATCAAGATAATACACTTGATATTTTAGAAAAAAATGAGAATGGGAACGCGATGCAGAACTAACGTTTTATTTTTTATCAAATTAATCCAAAATCAGAAAACACATAAAAAAAGGGAGCCATACATAGCTCCCTTCTTAATTACATCTTAATTTTCCCAGAGATCATGCTCCATTTCTAACAACTTATACTCAAGAAGTTGAGACATCATCAAACCCTCTTTTTCTCCTCCATATAAATCAGTCAAGAATTTATTCTCCACATTACCTTTTTTGATAATACGTGCCTGAAACATACGTAAATCAAAAGCGTCGGCCATGTTTTTATGTTGCATTTCATTTTCCGAATTGTACCAAATACAATTTGGATTACTACGGAACAACTTATACAAATCTTTATAACGGAATGAAGCAATCGCTTTATCAAATCCGGCTTTCGTTTTAGAAGCAGGAATAATTAATGTAATGGATTGGATATCAAAATATAAACGTGAACGCCGACGATCGATTACGGCATCTTCCCGAATTTCTAAAATTGATAATTCCTTCGGAAAATAATACGAAACAGCAGCTCCTGCAGGCTTTGCATCAAATGCATCTTTCGCAGGTGCAGCAGAAGACTTCGTGCCTCCACCCCAGCCATCATCAGTTGCTGTAGCTTTCGGAGTTGCACCTTCAGCACCAAAACCTGCCGCTTTTTCCGCATCTGAAAGCGCTGCATCTTCTGACTGCTCTTCCATCTTTAAGTTTTCTTGAAATTGGTCGGCAGTCAACTTCGTAATCAAAGAATCATTTGTGTATGGAGTTAACACCCCAGCCTTTACCCACTCCAAAATAAATTTTGAAATCTCGTTATTAACCGAAAAGAAAGGCTGGTTAATTTTTTCATTCAAGTCCATACGGCGCCACAAACGAGCCTTATAATGAATGCTAGATTCATCGATAGGGCGAACTGAATTCTGGTTGCCAGGTATAGGCTTTTCTTGCGCAAACGACTGAAAAGCAAGGCCAACACACGCACTAAACAAGATTATTTTCGATACTAATTTCATGTATTTCGTATTAATTCAACGGAATATTTTTCGCCATGGTAAAAGGAATTGTTTCAACGGCACCTTTAAAGTTTTTCCGTTGGACTCCTTTAATTTCTATATAATAGCGGTCACCAGCTTGCGCTTGAGCAGCTAATTTGGCAATTGAACCTGAACCAGGTAAAGTCACATCATCTATTTTTCGTTGGCCTCGCGCTAAAGCAACATAAAGTTCTGACACTCGGAAATTTGCATCTTCTGGATTTGTCGTTTTAAAAGATTCATCAGCTAATGCACGGGCATCGATGCTCCGTAAACCAGATGCACTAGCTCCACGTTTTTCATCCAACTCGCCACCATTGCCAAAAACCTTAACTTCGGGTCTTGGCACACGACGAACGCGGAATGTTTCTTTCCCTAATAGGGTACCACTATTTGCTACATTTAATGTGATGGTTGCCGCATTAGGAACAATTGTTACTTTTCCACGCGTTTGACCTGCGATAGCTTCGCCTCCATCAGCAGTAAATGATGGATTCCACAATGCCCCTAAACCCGGACTAGCCACACTTAGACGATTCGCACAACCTAAATATAGTGCGGGTAATGTTGCTGTTTCTATATTATACGTAGGCTTTAATACAAAATACTCCTTTTGGATTGTTTCTGTTTTGGGACCTGCTGGGCTCATGTATGAAACGGATGCTGTATACGTCTTTTTCGACATCCCATTCGCATCATATCCGCCACCAGAAGTTTTAAACTTAATTTGACCACGACCATCTACGACAGGAATAGAAGCACCATTAAAGCTCATTCGAGGGGTAAATCCACTAGATGTCGCTGCAATAAACACCTCCGCTTGATATTCCATACCAGCAACAACCGTATTTGCGTTTGCAGAAACTTGAGCAAACACCTTATCGAACTTAATTTCTTTGGCGCCTACTTTAGCAGCTAATTGTGCTAATACATCACTTTCATAACGTCTAACTTCTGCTTGTTTCTGACTGATAGTAGCCATGGCCGCAGGAACTGGAGTCTGAGCAAAATTCAATTCAGCAAAATCTTTGTTGGCCTGATTAGGGTCCTTACTCGCAATTGGATCTGTTTTACCATCTGCCGCCAAACTTGGGAATTTAGTCCCAGGATCAGCTAAACCTTCTAGTTTCTTAACATAGGCATCAAAAAGACCTACTAGCTTGTAGGCTTCACCTGATTTGTTGGAACCTACCATCAAACTATATACTTTTTCTTCTTCTTTGGGATTTTTGATATTTCCTGTTTCAGGATCAATACCACCACCAGTCTCTAAAACCTTTGACTTTAACGACTCTAAATGTCCAACTAATGCGTCGGCTTCTTTCTTTACTTCATTCGCACGCTTCAAAATATCTGCATAAGCAGCAGGATTCGGCAAATCTTTGATTCGCTCCTCAATACCTTGAACCATTCCTTTATTCTTAGAAGCTGCTGACTGATTAGCAACCTCTAGACTTGAATTTAGAAGTGTAAATTTTTGTAATAGTGCATCGCTCACTTGCAGGGCAAGAAGAGCTGTTAACACTAAATACATCATCCCGATCATTTTCTGCCGGGGTGTTTCTTTTAAACTAGCCATAGTATCTGATACGTGACAAAAACGTGATTACCCTTTCATTGCTGTTAACATACTTCCGTATACTTGATTCAAAGCTTGAATGTTAGCGTTTAACTTCGCTAATTCCGCTTGGAACAAAGCAGCGTCTTTCGAAGAAGCAGCAAGCTGCTCAGTCGTCGCCGTCACATTCGAATAATACCCGTTGATTGCTTTTAAATGCTTAGAAGATTCTTGAATTTCTGTTTCGTAGACTGCATTTAATGCGGCTAATTGATCACCTGCTTTTGCATATTGTTGCGCATATTTCGCAGCCTCTGTAGATGAAATCGAAATAGAACCTAACGATGTCGTCGCATCAGCTACCGTCTTATTTAATGCACCTAGGGACTGAGATGAAGTAGTCAATGACTGAACAAATTCTTGTGTCGCACCTGTCGCTTTAGAGATTTCTTGCAAACTGTTTGCAGTTGCCGTCAAACCTTGTAAGCTTTTTGTCAAGTTCGCTACTACATCAGCACCTAAGCCTGGTTGATTAGCTAAATCAGCCAATCCTGAAGCTGTAGAGCGCGGCGCAGCAGGCTTATCACCCATTAATTCTGGATATACATTTTCCCAATTGTATTCCTTTTCTGGCTTTGCTTTCAAATACAATACGCCAAAGAGGATAAAAATAGCTGCTTCTGTAAACATGCCGACCATCAACATCTCGTTAGCACCAGTCCAGTGAACAATCTTAAATAAAGCTCCGATAATAACAACTGCAGCACCAAAACTAGCTACGACGTTGATTGATTTTTCTAATCCCATTGAATTAATCGATTTAATGTGTTGTAAAATGAATGTTATTTAACTGCTGGTCTTCCTAAATAACGCATCATAGAGCGGAAACCAATATATGAACGTTTTTTATTTTGCAACTCGTAGGCACGTGTACCTGTCTCTAAATAGTAAGCAATATCTTTCCAAGATCCCCCACGCGTAATTTTTCTTGGTTCATCGGCATCCTTATTGACCGTATTCAAATCCCAAGTTACTGCAGAAGCATTATCAGCATACGCATCTTCACACCACTCAGCCACATTACCCGCCATGTTATATAAACCATAATCATTTGGCTCAAATGCATTCGCTGGAGATGTGTATGAATAACCATCTGCATCATAGTTTCCACGATGCGGCTTGAAATTTGCTTGTAAACAACCCTTTGAATTTGCAACGTATGGATTTCCCCACGGATATTTAGCAGCTGCACGACCTCCACGAGCCGCCCATTCCCACTCAGATTCAGATGGAAGTTCAAAACGTGGAAGCATATATTGACCTTGTTTCTTCCGGTAGTCATTCATCATTTTTGAACGCCATAAGCAGAAGTATTTGGATGCGTCCCAACTAACTCCTACGACTGGATAAAGGTCAAATGCTGGACTTGAGAAGTAATATTCGGTCATTGGATCACCATTATGATAGGTGAAATCACTATTCCAAACCGTTGTATCCGGATAATATTCTGAGAAAATCTTATCCTCCCCTAAAACGGAAACAGAATCTTTCAACAAGGCATTTGTGAACTGGCGAAACTCGTGATTTGTGATCTCTGTATCGTCCATGTAAAAGGCCGCAACCGTCACTCGCTTGTTGAAACTTATACCTGAGCGCGATGCATCTTCATCAGCTTGCCCCATCATAAAACTACCTGATGGAACTAAAACCATACCATACGGCGTAGGTTGACTCCAGCCCTTACGCGACGCCGCAACAATTTCTCCATTTTCAACCCCTGGGGCTTCTTTTGCTTGCTTGCCAAAACTCAATAAACCTTTTCCTTTTGAACCTCCTTTGGAGCTACTTAACGTTTTTCCGCCAGATTGGGAATTTTTGGGTCCACCACAACTGTAAAAAGCCACAGCAAATGCAATAACAGATAAACTTAAGGCGAGTTGCTTACCAACTAATTTAAAATTCATATACACGAATTAATAGATCTTTGTATAAAACGATTTGAATTAACAAATATTGTATGCCATATAAATAGGCTGCGGAATTAATTCAAATTCCTCAAAATTAAGGGATATTTCTGATAAAAAATACTGAAAGCCTGTTTTTTTTAAACGGATTAAATGTGCCTAATTTAGTCGAAAACGCGGAGTTTTGACCGGCGCATTCACTGTCTTGAATGTGAAACTAGGCAGATTAAATCGACAAAACACTTCATGCGTTAACAGGGCCTTAACCGGCAAATTAACGGTTGTGTAATCTATGGCGTAACCAGCCTCAATGCGTTGCTTCCAAATATTAGCACCTATCATACCCACAAC
The DNA here is from genome assembly GCA_964618445.1 of uncultured Aquirufa sp. Lineage (GTDB taxonomy): Bacteria > Bacteroidota > Bacteroidia > Cytophagales > Spirosomataceae > Aquirufa. The sequence continues at coordinate 45,235 of CAZUAZ010000004.1, forward strand.
AGCGTCATTTGATCTAAAACTACCACCAATCCATAGTGCATTTTGATAGACAACACGTACACCGGGCTCCACTATAATCGCATCTGAGATGGATCGAACGCGCAAAAAGGGATTAAGCTCTACACTCGTAACAACTGGAATCGTGTGCTCTGCATGTAGGGTGAAATCTTGCGCTTGATGGTAGATGAATGCACTCATGCCCACATGCAATTGCCTCCACTTCACAAGGGCTCCTCCACGAAAAGTAGGCTTAGCTTGACTTACTTGTTTATCCAAAAATTCATTTAAGATGGGATCTCCTGAGTCACGCACGCGAAAAGCTGCCCCATCTAAGGATTTGGTTTGTAGACCTACACCAGCTCCAACTGAAATTTGTGCCTCTCCAATGGGCAAGTGATAAGCAAGTTGAAGATTTCCCAATTGCATGCCGACACCAGAAGGAGTTAAATCAGACAAATAATTCAATCCTATGCCCAGTCCAGTTGTGCCTACAGGCAAAGAGGCACTTAATAGGCGTGTGCCTAAACTACCTCCCCCATCTTGTGTGGTCTGATATCCCGTCCACTGATTACGTACATGTAACTGTATAAAGGTACGATCACCTTCCCCCGAATAGGCAGGATTTAGATAGATGCGATTCTGAGTAAATAAACTTAGGTTAGGACCTAACTGGCTATATAATCGAATTTCAGGAGTAAAACATATCCCCAAAATGACCCACAAGAAAAGACGTGTACAATAGCCCATGAATAAATTCAATCCGTTGATGACTTAACAAATCTAAGGAAAAAAAAAGCTCCCGATGGGAGCTTAACTGATTTATTTATTCACTTGTTTAATATAGTATTCAAGCGCTCCAGTCATGGAAGGTGCGTTTGGCATCGGGGCCTGAATATCAATAATCAAACCTGCATCTGTAACAGCTTGTGCCGTAGTAGGTCCAAAAGCCGCTATACGCGTATTGTTTTGCTTAAAGTCTGGGAAATTTAAAAATAAAGATGTGATTCCCGAAGGACTGTAAAAAGCAATGATATCATAAAAAACATTTTCCAAATCTGACAAATCTGCTGACACCGTTTCATACATAACAGCCTCCGTCAATTGAAAATCGTTGGTACCCATGTAATCTGGCAAATCTTTTTGTCTCTTGTTTGAACAAGGAAATAAGAACTTCTCTGTCTTATGCTTCTTAATCACTTCCAATAAATCCAATGCCGTTCGTGTACCTGTAAATACCTTACGCTTACGAATTACAATATATTTTTGAAGGTAATTGGCTGTTTGCTCTGTAATGCAGAAATATTTCATGTCTGCAGGAACCTCAATCTTCGCTTCCTTACAAATACGAAAAAAGTGATCAATGGCATTACGGCTCGTAAATATAATAGCCGTATGTGCCAAAATATCAATTTTTTGTTTACGAAATTCTTTGAAGGCAATACCTTGCACCTCGATAAAAGGACGAAAATCTACCTTAACATTATATTTACGCTCAATCTCAAAATATGGGGATTTCGCATCCGTAGGAGCCGCCTGGGTAACCAATATACTCTTAACTTTTTTTAATCGACTGACATCCTGCTGGACTCCATTTGCAATTTCACTCATAAGAACAATATTCAATTAATGTGCTTGAGACCACTATTTCTCAAAATACCTGCAAATATACGATTTTTTTTGATCAAAAAATTATTGCCCCTACATGTATTCCGGGAAAATAAGCTCGCGCAAACCAAAGACCAGGACTTGGCCTTCCATCAAAATCAGATAAGCCATGAGCGACAATTGGTTTACTTGAAATGACTTTCTAAAGACTTGAAAAAGATAAATGGATCTTATGATAAAATATCCAGTAATCACAAAAGATATGTGTGCCATGTTAATGGAAATCAAAGGTCCTTGATAAAGTGAATACAGGCTTATGCTAAGAAACAATAAAGAAAAAAACTGTAGGTTAGTTTGTAAAGACTTAAAGTAGTGCGCTTCTGCGACTTGAGATAAGCGAAACAGATTCGTAAATAGCTTAAACATAAAGTATCGCGAAACAAACAAGATAAATCCCACTAAGACCTTTACGCCTATGAAACCTAAAGATGCTCCAATAGATTGGAGGTTTTCCAAGGATTCGAATACTGCCTCATTGGACTGGCCCATCAGCCGATTGTAAAAAGAAATAAACGCTGTTAACAAACTAAGCGTCAAAATGACCCATAAATTAGGGAATGCGAATGGGCTCTTCAATACGGCATCTTCTTTAACTTCCCAATGAATCCAGTCAGAAAACCGATAATACGTTTGAAAATAACGTGGAAATGCGGCAAACATCGTGCCTATACATAGCATCAAAATGATAAATGCAAATCCAAAAAATTGATAAAAAATAAATGAACCTCGTCGCTTGATGGATAAAAAGTCGGCCATGGCATCAGAGTTCACTTGAATTTTCCGCTCAATACTAAATTCAGTTGGCAGCCCTTTTAACTCATTGCTATAAATCGTCAATACCAGTTGCTCCTCGCCTTGGTATTTTTGTTGCATACTATCTAGCGATAAACGCATCAATTCATCTTTGGGCAAAAAACGCTGAAATGTACCCTGAACAAACAAATGATAATCCGCATCAGATTTAATTCGCAAAAATCCTTTGGGGTAATCGGCTGGATTTAAGGCAATTGATTTTGATTTATAGTTAAAATGTTTGTTTGCGATATAAGGCAAAAAGCCTTTGACACTAGGCTGATAAACCATCCATTCCTTATCAAATGTATGTGTACGCTTCCATTGCGCATGTGCGAATGACACAGCTAAGCAAAACCAAACAAATAAAAAAAATCTGCTAACCTGGCCAATACGGTTCAGATAAGCAGATTTTTGAGATAAAGGATGCATCCTTTTGAATTTATTATTTTCCAGCTAACGCTTTAATCATTGTTTCACCAATATCAGCAGGAGAGTAAACTACGTGAATACCACATTCTTTCATGATCTTCATTTTTGCTTCTGCTGTATCATCAGCTCCACCAATAATCGCACCTGCGTGACCCATACGACGTCCTTTCGGCGCTGTTTGGCCTGCAATAAAGCCAACAACCGGCTTACGATTGCCATCAGCTTTGATCCAACGAGCTGCTTCAGCTTCCATGCCTCCTCCGATTTCGCCGATCATTACGATACCTTCTGTTTCAGGATCATTCATCAATAATTCAACCGCTTCTTTCGTTGTTGTGCCGATGATTGGATCACCACCGATTCCGATCGCCGTCGTTTGGCCTAAACCAGCTTTAGTTAGTTGGTCTACTGCTTCATACGTTAATGTACCTGATTTGGAAACGATACCCACACGACCTTTTTGGAATATAAAGCCAGGCATAATACCCACTTTACACTCGTCAGCTGTCATAACTCCAGGGCAGTTTGGCCCAATTAAGCGGCAATCATGGTTTTGGATATACTCCTTCGCAACGATCATATCTTTCGTTGGAATTCCTTCTGTAATACAAATAATGACTTTAATTCCGGCATCAGCAGCTTCCATAATGGCATCCGCAGCAAATGCTGGGGGAACAAAAATGATTGACGTATCAGCTCCGGTCTGGCTAACTGCATCAGCTACCGTATTAAAAATCGGTTTTTCTAAATGTGTACCACCACCTTTTCCTGGGGTAACCCCTCCAACAACTTGCGTACCGTATGCAATCATTTGCTCTGCATGAAAAGTACCTTCTGTTCCGGTAAATCCTTGTACTATAATTTTCGAATTCTTGTTAACTAAAACACTCATTTTGTTGGGGTTAAATAAACGTAGGCGAAAAATTTTTCCAAAGGTACAAAATATTGATAAAATTCATCAAAAACCTTTTAACCTTGGAAATAAAAATCCGAACAGATTATTTTTGTGTAAATTCGAATTCGGAATCCTTTTCATGCTTAAACACCTGCACATTCAGAACTATGCCCTAATAGACTCAATTGATTTGAGCCTATCTGATGGTTTGAGTGTCATCACAGGAGAAACAGGTGCTGGAAAGTCCATTTTACTGGGTGCCATATCGCTGCTCATGGGTGCTCGGTCTGACGGAAAATCACTCTTCAATCCAGCTAAAAAATGTGTTATTGAAGGTACTTTTTCAGTTGCACCTTACCCACACTTGCAGCAGATTTTTGAAGAGGAAGGAATCGATTTTGAGGAACCTTGCCTGATTAGACGAGAGATCAACCCTCAAGGAAAATCACGCACCTTCATAAATGACAGTCCAGTGAATTTAGATTCACTCAAAAAAATTGGTCAGGAGTTGGTTGACATTCATTCCCAACAAGATACCTGGTGGCTGGCCAACGCAGATTTTACGCTAGAATTAGTCGATAGCTTTGCTCAAAATCAGGAGGTAAAAACAGCGTACCAAAGCGCCTTTCGCGCCTACTCCCAAGCCATTAAAAATCTCCATTCGCTTCAAAAGAAAGCAGCAGAGGGAAATCAAGGACTCGATTTTTTGCAATTCCAATTTCAAGAATTAACTGACGCCAAACTAGAAGATAACGAGTACGAATCATTACGCTTACACGTAGAGAAAGGACAAAATGCAGAACTTATTCATGAAAGATTAGCTCAGCTTGCGAACTTGATGAGTTCTACAGACATGTCCACCGTAGAACAAATGCGTGCGGCGTTGCAACAAGTCAATGCACTAAGTAAGTATGGTGAGGATTATGCGAATTGGAAAAATAGATTAGAGTCAATTTGGTTAGAAACCAAAGACCTCGCTAATGAGATTGAACGTGAGGCTGAAAATTTTCAATCCGACCCGAATGAATTAGCCCAATCACAACAGCGACTCGACCTACTAAATCGACTACTTCAAAAGTATCATGTGCGTGAAATAAGTGACTTAATTGCGTTACGCGACTCAATCGATGCACAAATTTCAGGACACACAAATGTTGATGAAGCGCTTGCTTTGGCCGAAAAAGAAGTAGCCTCGAGTTTAAAAATCGCCGAAAATCAAGCTGCAAAATTGCAAACTAGTCGGCAAGAGGTCTACGATACCATCACACAGAAACTATCAGAATCACTCCATGCACTCGGAATTCCAAACGCGACATTAGCTTGGGAAATCCGTGAACAAGAATTACAGCTATCAGGTATTGACAAAGTACAGTTGTTATTTTCAGCAAATAAAGGATTGGCTCCGAAGCCATTTAGACAAATTGCATCGGGTGGTGAAATGAGCCGACTCATGCTTTCGATCAAACATTTATTGGCCGAAAAGCGTGCCATGCCTACACTCATACTTGATGAAATTGATACCGGCGTATCTGGTGAAATTGCCATAAAAATTGGTCAAATGTTGATACAAATGAGTCGCTCGCACCAAATCATCGCGATTACCCACCTCCCACAAATCGCTGCTGCTGGCGCGCATCATTGGTTTGTTTACAAAGATCATACCGGTGAAAAAACTGTGTCGAGCCTACGCGAGCTTCATGGAGAAGAACGGGTAGATGAAATCGCCAAAATGATTGGTGGCAGTAAAGGGTATCTTGAACTTAAAGAAAACGTTAGAAAACTAATTCATGCTAACCATGACTAAAAAAATATGCACTTTATTTCTCCTTGTGACAGGCTTTGCATGTTCCACTGCGGAAGAAAAATTAAGTACGGAATTGCAAGAAAAAGTACTCCAATTACACGATACCTTGATGCCCAAGACGGAACAATTGGTATCCTTGAAATCTTCTTTGGATAGCCTCTCGCGCGGAAAAGATTCTGTTCATGTGAAACAATTAATTTACGCCCTGGGTAGAGCAGACCAATCCATGATGGATTGGATGCATCAATTTTCAATAGACAGCCTTTCGAAAATGGCCGTTGGTGATAAGATTTCTTATCTCCAATCACAATATTCCGCTTTGACCAACCTAAAATCATCAACAGACTCCAGTCTACATGCCGCACAAACTTATTTATCTCGTTAGTTTCGTACTACTTGTTTTCGGTTGCTCGCAGGACAAAAAGCTCCCTTACCTAGGTAAGCATGAAACCCGGGTTGTAGACGGTAAAACAGACACGTTGTATCACCAAGTACCTCCATTTAAATTTCTAAATCAGGATTCCGTTTGGGTGAGCGAAAAAGACATGGCAGGTAAAATTTACATTGCTGATTTCTTTTTTACCACCTGTCCGACGATCTGCCCGAAAATGAAAACGCAATTAGTACGTCTTTATGAACGCTATGCGGACAATGACCAAATTCGGATTCTTTCGCATTCCATCGATCCCGAATTTGACAGACCACATGTTTTGAAACAATATGCGAATCGCCTGCAGGTTAAAGCTCCTCGCTGGAACATGGTGACGGGAGACAAGCAAGCAATTTATACCTTAGGCGAAAAAAGCTACATGGTAACTGCCCAAGAGGACAAAAATGAGGTTGGCGGATTTGTGCACAGCGGAGCTTTTATCTTAGTGGATAAACAGCGCCATATTCGTGGCATATATGATGGTACAAAAGAAGAAGAGGTTAATCACCTAATTGAAGATTTAGAAATCTTACTAAAAACAAACTAACATGAAGTCATTTTTGCTAGCCGCTTTGGCTTTAAGTTTATTTGCTTGTCAGTCCAAAGAAGAAATTCTACATGATCAATATGTTATTGAGGGCCGAATCCAATACGAAAATAATTGTGCGAATTGCCATCAATCCAACGGCCAAGGTCTGCGAAATTTGTATCCAGCTATCTCAAAAAGCACGCTTTCTGCTCCTGAACTCGCTCAACTTATCAAACAAGGGCGCAAATCAGCCACAGGTTATATGCCGGCTAACCCTAAATTACAGGCCATCGACATTGCCGAAATAATCACTTTTATGCGGCATGAATGGGGGAAAAATGAACAAACCTTCACGTTTGATTCGACCCGAATCGTCTTAAAAGGAATTAATTAGCAGGCAATTCATCTACCGTAAGTACAGAATTAGTTACTTGACGCAATGAATAGGTCGAGAAATCTTGGGCTGCATCGAGGCCTACCCCATGAATAATATCCGTACGTGTTTGGATAGATACAGGCTTCGTGGTGAAAATACGCTTCTCACTAGGCAGCCACGTAAACTCATCTGTTTTAATCAATTCACCTTTCAACTGATTATTTATCACGACGTGACCCATTAATCGATACGAATTCGTTTGGCGAAAAAAGTGCGCAGAATCTCCACGAATCAAGGAGGTAACATTGCCTAGTTTATCATAAAACCAAAGTTTCATTTCTTTCGGATAAATTCGATCTTCTGAAGGCGTGGTAATTTGACTTTCTGTAACCATGCGAACAAGGGCACGAGCAGAATCCGAATAGATCATATCAATTCCCGAAAGCTCTGATTTTGGTCCTTTGAATACTAGATTGCGTTCCTTTTTTTCTTCACTGCAAGCCAGTAAGAAAAAGGCCCAACCGAACAAAGAAATGATTCTAAGCTGGCGCATGGAAACGAGACTAGTTTAATTTGATTTTTTGGAACCAAGCATCCCCTAGCGTTAAGCCAATAACAACCCGTTGATATTGTTCCTCCAAGGCGTTATCGGCTAATAAACCTCTACGTCCGAATTGATATGAAACGTTAATGTAATTCAAAAAATTACGCAATGGGAAGGCAAATCCACCACTGACAAATTGGTCTTTGGCGAAACGGCCATTGCCCGCAAAATCATAGGGTGTAGTCGAATAACTGTAACCAATGCGATATGTTGTTCGCTTGAAAAAACTTGAAATAGATTCAAAATCTGGCGTATATTCCGCGCCAAAAGCAACGGTAGTTGTTGTGGGTAATTTAGACGAGCGACCTAAATTATTGTCAATGGATGTCCAATTGGTACGTGAGTAATCAATACCCACCATCCAAAACGCAGGACGTTCTAAACTAATTCCAAATCGTTGAGATACGGGAATGTTTTGCTTAAATTTTGTTTCCTTCTCTAGCGTGTCAGCATTAATCACATTCATACCAGTTAAATCCAAGGTGGCAAACCGACGTAAATTCGTAGCTCCTAATTGATTCGTCAAATCAAGTGTAGCTCCCACATTTAAGAAAAGATCCTTCTTTATTAGCTGGCGATAAGCCACACCGGCTTTGAATGAAAAGTCAGAATATCGTGTCGCATTTTCTAGTTGGATTTTATAAAATTGTCCATCTGATAAATTTTGTGTGGATACCTGACGAGATACTGAACCAAACAGGTAGGCCGCCTCCATGCCGACGTACAATTCCTTCGCAATGCGGACACCATGACTCATGGTCAATTTACTCACACCCCCCGTTCCTTTATAGCCATAAATTAAACTATCTACCCCCAACACATTTAGCCGACGATACGATTTAGTCTCGTAGTTTACATTAGAATGTGGGCGAATCCCAAAAGACATGGTCCAGCGATTCGACATGGGCAAGGTTAAATTGAAAGACTGATAATTACCCCCCAAGACTCGTTGGCGCTGGCGATAATCCTGCATATTTTTCAACTCAAAGTTAATACCAGCTTCCAAAACCGTATAGCGGTTACGCGCTAAGAGTGCAGGATTCATCTGATTGGAATAAATTCCGTTCGAATTTGAGATACCGATACCTCCCATCATGGAATTTGACGGGGTTTCTGACGTATACATCTCTCCCATTCCAATGTAGGAAAGCGGCGAATTAACAATTGTTTGCGCCTTGGTTACTTGAAAAATGCCCAATAAGAGACAAATCACGGTACAAAAAAATACTCGAAGAGCCTTATGCGTTTGCTGGGTATAAATCAATTGCTTGTAAATCATGCGGTTAAAAATCGGCTCTAGTATATAATTCAAGTCTGCAAAGGTCGTAATTTTTTTCATAATCGAGTAAGATATTAGCTATATTTGAAATCATATTTTGTTTGTAGATTTATGGAAAGACTTCACGAATGGGTTTGGCTAGAAAATTCAGCGTTTGATTTAATCGCATTTTTTAGTGTCTTGACCTTAGGCATTCTTTTCCGCCGTTTTTTTTCAAATTCATTTTCAAAATTTGTCTATCGATTCATCCCGGTGGAATCGGTATCCATACAAGATTGCATTCAGTTGCTTCGTAAGCCGTTTGAATTGTTACTCTTCTGGGTTTTCTTATATCTTGCTTCCCAAAATTTACACATACCTCAATCTTGGCATATCGCCTCTATCGATAATTTTGGCCTATTATTTGTCCTCCAAAAAGTATTTGAAACGATCTTGATTATTTCAATTACCTGGGTGATTATTCGCCTCATGAAAGTGGGGATTTTGGTCGCTCAGGAAAAATGGCAAGGGGTAGGCGAGAAAGCAAAACAACAGTTTATTCCCTTTTTAAACGACCTTTCACTTGTCTTTATTATGACAGGGGCCACCTTTGTTTTGCTTGGACGTGTCTTTGAAGTAGATGTTGTAGCCTTAATTACAGGACTTGGCTTAGGAGGTTTGGCGCTGGCTTTAGCAGCTCGGGAAACTCTTGAAAACTTATTTGCCTCCTTTACGATATTCTTAGATCTCCCCTTCGTGGTGGGCGATAGCATCCAAGTAGGGACGATTTCAGGCGATATTGAAAAAATTGGTTTCCGAAGCACGCGGTTACGCGGAGTGGATGGGAATTTAATCGTGATCCCTAACCGATTACTAACCTCGCAGTCTTTGGAAAACATGACTGATCGCGAATTCCGCCGGGCCAAATATACTTTAACCTGTGACCTAAATACGCAAACTGCTCAGATCGAGTCGGCCATCGCAGCCATTGAAAAAACAATTCTGGAAGATTCACTTTGTAAAAAGAAAGCACCCAAAGTAGTGTTTGAGGGATTTGGTTTGTACGCGCTGGAAATCAGCGTAACCTTCTTCGTACAAACGAAAGACTTTGCTAAATTCCAACTAGTGAAACAAGAAATAAATTTACGTATTCTACAAATTCTAGAAGCCAATCAAATCAAATTGGCCAGTAGCGTCAAATAAAAAAGGGACACTTGCGCGTCCCTTGGATGGTTGATTAACCAACTAACTCTTTCAGATCTTCATCATGAATCATTTTGCGCGCGTCAGCCATGAGTAGGAAACGTGTGTAAATCTTATCCAACTCAGGTTTTTCAAAATCAAATCCTAATATATTGAGGCGGTGGCGCAAAGCTGCCCGACCGGAACGAGAGGTCAATAAAATCGCCGATGAGGGAACACCCACATCTTCTGGATTCATGATTTCATAATTCTGCGCATGCTTCAAAAATCCATCTTGATGAATTCCTGATGAATGAGCGAAGGCATTAGCGCCCACAACGGCCTTATTGGCCTGCACCGGCATGCCCATCAAATTCGACACCAAACAACTCGTTGGGTATAAATACTTCGGGTTAATCCCGGTACTAAATCCTAAATCTTTATGGACATTTAAAATCATGGCAACTTCCTCAAGGGAGGTATTTCCTGCACGTTCACCAATCCCGTTGATAGTCACTTCGACTTGACGAGCACCTGCCTGAATACCCGCAATGGTATTTGCAGTCGCTAATCCTAAGTCATTGTGATTGTGCATAGAGATCGTAGCCTGATCAATATTATCCACATGTTCATATAAATAGGTGATGCGATCATACATCTGATTGGGCAACAAATAACCCGTGGTATCAGGCAAATTTACCACAGTGGCTCCCGCCTTAATGACTTCTGAGGTTAATTTAGCCAGGAAAGGTAAATCGGCCCGACCGGCATCTTCCGCAAAAAATTCAACATCTTCCACGAAGGATTTGGCATACTTTACAGCCCATACCCCACGTTCAATAATTTCTTCTCGAGTTGAATTAAATTTATGCTTAATGTGCACATCTGAAGCACCTATTCCCGTATGAATACGAGGTCTACGGGCAGACTTAAGTGCCTCCACAGCCGCATCAATATCTTCTTTTTTGGCACGTGTCAAGGCACATACTGTAGGCTCAATAACAGACTCTGCGATAGCTTTTACCGAGGCAAAATCACCAGGAGATGAAATGGGGAAACCCGCTTCAATGATGTCCACACCCAACTTTTCAAGTTCTTTAGCCACTTCTACTTTTTCCTCTCGGTTTAATTGACAACCGGGTACTTGTTCTCCATCACGAAGTGTAGTATCAAAAATCTGAATGCGATTACTCATGGGGTTTGTATGCTAATTAGGACGTAAAACTAAATTAATTTATACTAGGAAGCAAAAATCGCTAGCGTCCCTATTTAGACTAAAAACCTATATATTTCGATAAATTGAATCAAATAAAGACTGAATATCTAATTATCAATCTAATTTAGATTAATAATCTAATGTTGCTCAGTGAATTGGAATGAAAATAGCCAAAGAAATTATTCTTTTTATCCATTTTATTAATTCCTTAGATCTAAAGCTTGTGCATGTATTAAGCGGTAAAACTGCACACTCGTGAAAGTCCGCACAAAAAAAAAGTCGCCAGGTATGCCCGGGCGACTTTACGTATGTGTATAAAATTAGTTGTTTTCAGGACGTAAGCTACGTACTGCAGCTCCCGCTCTCCACATTTCTGAATCACGCATTTCTTGCAATTCAGCTTCTAATTTCACGCGGTAGTCAGGCTGTGAGTTCAAATCAATGGAACGAGCTGCCTCCGCTTGTGTTTTTACTGAGTTATAAAGTTTCTCGAAAACTGGCTTCGAAGCATCACGGAAAGGCTTCCACCAATCCAAAGCACCACGTTGCGCCGTTGTAGAGCAGTTGGCATACATCCAATCCATTCCATTCTCAGCCACTAATGGCATTAATGATTGAGTCAATTCCTCAACTGTTTCGTTGAAAGCTTCTGAAGGTGAATGACCATTTTCACGTAACACCTCGTATTGAGCAGCGAAAATACCTTGGATAGCACCCATTAAAGTTCCACGCTCACCTGTTAAGTCAGATGTAACTTCTTTATAGAAATCAGTTTCGAATAAATATCCAGAACCAACACCAATCGCCATCGCGATACATTTTTCACGTGCTTTACCTGTTGCGTCTTGATATACGGCGAATGAAGAGTTCAAACCTTTACCAGCTACGAACAAACGGCGTAACGAAGTACCTGAACCTTTAGGTGCTGCTAAGAATACGTCAACATCTGCTGGAGGTACGATACCTGTTTTTTCTTTGTATGTAATTCCAAATCCATGAGAGAAATAAAGCGACTTACCAGCCGTTAAATATTTCTTCACTGTTGGCCATAATTCGATTTGAGCCGCATCTGAAAGTAGGTAACAAATGATCGTTCCTTTTTCCAATGCCTCTTCGATTTCAAATAAAGTCACGCCTGGAACCCAACCATCGGCAACTGCCTTATCGTATGTTTTACCTTTACGCTGACCTACAATTACATTTAGACCATTGTCTTTCATGTTTAACGCTTGACCTGGACCTTGAACGCCGTAACCAATTACTGCGATTGTTTGATCAGCTAATACTTGTCTAGCTTTCTCTAACGGGAACTCTTCTCTTGTTACGATGTCTTCAACAACTCCACCGAAATTAATCTTTGCCATTTTTTTTTCTTTTAATTTATATACTATTTCGATTATACTATTTCCCAATTACCTTCAGGAAGAAACTCAACCAATCCTTTTTCCGTTTTACCTACCGCAATACGACCAGATTTAACATATTCTAATATTTCCCACTTTTTCAAATAGGCATAAAATTCGTTCAACTCAGCTTCGGTCCCATTTTTTTCCACCACCACATAGTCGAGTCCCCAATGAACCACTTTGGCATTCCAATCTAAATTGATAGTTTTCACATCGATGGGCTCACCACCCAGCGGAGTTGCCAATTTAAATAAAGCTACCTCATTGAAAATTATCTCATCATCCAGGTATCCGTAAACAGCTAAGACATCGGTTACCTTACGAATTTGGCGGACCAACTTCTCTACGACTTCCCGATTATCGTTTCGGATGACAATCGTAAAGCGTGAAACACCACGACGCTCCGTTTCAGAAACCGTCAAACTTTCAATATTCAAACGGCGACGCGTGAAAATGATGGTAATCCGATTTAATAAACCGACCGTATTGGTTGTAAAAACTGAAAGTGTATAATTTGTCAACATATTACTCTAGCCTAACGTTAGTTACGGTACTGCCCGCAGGCACCATTGGGAATACATTCCCCTCCTTTTCACAAACAATTTCTAACAAATAAGGTGTTTCTGAATTCAACAAAGTATCCAAAGACTCACTTAATAAACTACGATCTGATACCGTATGACCAGGTATACCAAAGCCTTTGGCAATCGTTATGAAATCAGGATTTTCCAATTCAACAAATGAGTAACGACGCGCGTGGAATAATTCTTGCCACTGACGAACCATCCCCAAAAAGTTATTATTCAAAATAATGATCTTCACTGGCAACTTGCTTTGGGCAATTGTTCCCAATTCTTGCAAAGTCATTTGAAATCCTCCATCACCAATCACCGCAACAACTTCACGCTCAGGAACGGCAACTTTCGCGCCGAATGCCGCCGGCAAAGCAAAACCCATGGTTCCCGCTCCACCTGAAGTCACAATCGAATTCTGTTTCTTAAATCGGTAGTAGCGATTGGTCACCATTTGGTGCTGTCCTACATCCGTAACGATAACGGCCTCCCCTTTCGTCTTTTCAGACATCATGGCAATAGCCTCGCCCATTTTAATCTGATCCCCATCATGGAATACATCCTTCAAGGTAATCTTGGTATATTCTTCTTTGTCGTATGCGTCAAACTCCGCACGCCAAGCAAGGTGTTCAGCCGGTTTGATCAACGGTAATAAGGCACGTAATGCGGCCTTGGCATCCCCCACAACAGGCGCATCTGCTTTGACATTTTTGTCCACTTCCGCCGGATCAATCTCAATATGAACCACTTTGGCCTGCTTCGCATACGTTGACAAATCTCCGGTAATCCGGTCGTCAAAACGCATACCAATCGCAATCAAAACATCACATGAATTTGTCAAGACATTCGCTCCGTAGTTACCATGCATGCCTGGCCAACCCACATACATGGGGTGATCTGCATCCATCGAGGACATGCCTAATAGCGTCGTGGCTACTGGAATGCCAGCTTTGTCGACCAACTCATTTAATTCTTTTTCAGCACCGGAAATAATAATTCCGTGACCGGCCAGAATGTAAGGCTTTTTGGCACCATTAATCAGCTTAGCAGCGGCTTCTAAATGCTCGCGCTTCGGCTCAATACGTGGTTTATAAGAAATAATGGACGTACACGGTGTATATTTAAATGGCTCGGTCATCATTTCTGACTGAGCTGTACGCGTGATATCAATTAAAACTGGACCTGGACGGCCTGTTTCTGCAATGTAAAATGCTTTGGCAATGATCTCCGGAATTTCGTTGGGATCTACTACTTGGTAATTCCATTTCGTTACAGGCATGGAAATACCCATTAAATCACACTCTTGGAAAGCATCCGTACCTAACAAATTTCCTTTTACCTGGCCTACGAGGCAAACGAGCGGCGTTGAATCCAACATCGCATCGGCGATCGGTGTAATCAAGTTGGTGGCACCAGGACCTGAAGTCACCATACACACGCCCGCTTTATTCAGCATACGTGCGTACCCTTGTGCAGCGTGACCAGCACCTTGTTCGTGGCGAACTAAAATATGCTTTAAGCGATCTTGATAATCAAATAATGCATCGTAGGTAGGCATAATCGCACCACCTGGATAACCAAAAATAGTTGTCACCCCTTGCGCAACCAATGATTCCATAATGGCTTGCGCACCAGTCAAGAATTTTTTCTGGTCGGCCTGATTCGAATCTGCAGTCTGCGTTTGGGTTTGTCCCATGGTATTCATTTATTTATTCTCAACTTTCAAGGAAAGGCTAATTTAAGCTATCCCATGCTAGTAAAAAAGGTAATTTTCTTTTTTTACAAATCCGTCACACAACCTAGGCTGGCTGAGGCAACGTTTTTTATGTACTTCCGTAACACACCTGAAGTATGTGGAGAAACTTTTGGTTTCCACAGTTTACGGCGTTCAGCTAATTCCTCGTCTGATACGTGCAGGATGATTTTATTATCCACTGCATCGATCGTAATCTTGTCTCCGTCTTTCACCAAAGCGATGTTTCCACCTTCTTGCGCTTCAGGCGTTACGTGACCTACCACAAACCCGTGCGTTCCTCCAGAGAAACGTCCGTCCGTAATCATAGCCACTGAATTACCTAAACCAGCGCCCATCAGTGCGGACGTAGGCTTTAACATTTCAGGCATTCCGGGTCCACCTTTCGGTCCTTCATTTCGAATAACCACGACATGCCCTGCTTTAATTTCTCCTTTAGACAAGAATTCCATCACCTCCTCCTCGCAATCGCATACTTTCGCCAGCCCCTCAAAACGCTCCCCTTCTTTTCCTGTAATTTTCGCAATGGCACCCTCAGTCGCTAAATTTCCATACAATACCTGGATGTGACCTGAAGATTTCAATGCCTTTGATTTAGGGAAAATGATTTTTTGTGTATCAAAATCCAAATCTGGCGCATCCGCCAAATTCTCAGCCATTGTTTTTCCGGTTACCGTCAAACATTCGCCATGCAAATAACCTTCTTTCAACAAATATTTTAAAATCGCTGGCATGCCGCCGATCGCCAAAACATCCTCCATATAATATTTTCCTGAAGGCTTCAAATCAGCCATTAATGGCGTACGATCCGAAATGTCTTGAATATCTTTCAAGGTAAATTCTACCCCCGCGGAATGCGCAATAGCTAAATAATGCAACACGGCATTCGTACTTCCACCCAAAGCCATCACTACAGTCATCGCATTCTCAAATGCATGACGCGTCATGATGTCGCGTGGACAAATATTTTTCTCCAACAATACCTTCATCGCAGCACCGATCGCCAAACACTCCGCTTTTTTACCTTCGTGTGTCGCTGGATAAGACGAGGAATTTGGCAAAACTAAGCCCATCGCTTCCATCGAAGAAGCCATGGTATTCGCCGTATACATACCTCCACAAGCTCCTGCACCCGGAATAGAATTCCGAATCACTCCCTCATAATCTTCATCTGAAATAGTTCCGGCATATTTTTTACCTAAAGCTTCAAAAGCCGAAACGATATCCAATTTTTCTCCTTTGTAAGATCCAGAACGAATCGTTCCTCCGTAAACCAGCATCCCCGGGCGGTTCAATCGCGCAAGCGCAATCATCGCTCCCGGCATATTTTTATCACAACCTACAATAGCAATCACGCCATCATACCATTGTGCACCTACTACATTTTCGATTGAATCAGCAATAATATCGCGGGAAGGCAACGAATAGCTCATCCCCTCATTTCCATTGGTCATTCCATCCGACACTCCGATCGTGTGAAAGATCAAACCCACCATCCCATTTTCTTGAATTCCTTTTTTCACATGAACAGACAAACCATTCAAGTGCATATTGCACGGATTACCTTCGTAACCAGTACTTGCAATACCTATCTGCGCCTTATCCATATCCTCCGGAGTAAGTCCAATGCCATAAAGCATCGCTTTCGCCGCAGGATTTGTCACTTCTTGTGTTAACGTTCTAGAGAATTTGTTTAACGACATATGAATAAATTTTTTCAAACAACAAATATACGCAATCCGATTTGTTCAAGCCAAAGGATTGCCAAACAATATATGGTCAATCAAGGAAATACAAAATAAATTATTTGTTTTCCCCTACTTGTTGGCGCCACATGGCATAGTACAAACCTTTGTCGGCCAACAAACTATCGTGATTCCCTGATTCGACCACTTTTCCTTTTTCTAACACATAAATGCGCGTGGCATGCATGATGGTAGATAAACGGTGGGCAATCAAAATTGTCAAATGCTCCGCATCCTGCGAAACCGCACGAATCGTTTCCGAAATTTCCTCTTCCGTTAAAGAATCTAGCGCAGAAGTTGCTTCGTCGAAAACCAACAAGTTTGGATTCCGCAATAAGGCCCGAGCAATACTTAAGCGTTGCTTTTCTCCTCCAGATACTTTTACGCCACCTTCGCCAATGAGTGAGTCTAAACCCTTGTCGGCACGCGCCAATAAACTCTGACAAGCTGCTTTTTCTAACACTTCTAAACATTGCGCGTCAGTCGCGTAAGGGTTTACGAACAAAAGATTCTCTCGAATGGATCCGGAAAACAATTGCGTATCCTGTGTCACAAAACCTATCTTTTTACGGAGCTGGTCAAAATCAATCGCATCACCAGCCTCCCCATTGTAGAAAACCTGCCCTTTTTTGGGTCTGTATAGACCAACTAATAGTTTGACCAACGTCGATTTGCCGGCACCGGATGGGCCAACAAACGCGATGGTTTCCCCGCCTTTGACCTGGAAGGAAATATCAGAAAGCGCTTCTTGGGTCGCGGATTGATGCTGGAACGAAACGTGATCAAATGTCAAGTCCTCAATGTGCGTGATGGGTTTCGGGTTCGCTGGTTTTTGTTCTCCAGGAATAGCCAAAATCTGTTCGAAATTCTGCAATGACACCTCGGCCTCGCGGAAGGTGTTGACTACATTTCCTATCTCCTGTAACGGGTTAAACAGGAAGAATGAATAGATGTTCAATGAGTAAAATTGCCCTATGGTAATTTTACCTTGATAGATTAAATAGATCAAAACTACGACCATGAGCATGCGCAGTAAATTCACGCAGGTTCCCTGAACAAAGGCCATCGAGCGCACATAACGCACTTTCTTCAATTCAAGCTTTAGAATTTTCTCTGTTGTTGCATTTAAGTGAGCAATTTCTTGCTCGGCCAAACCTAGTGATTTTACTAGTTCGATGTTACGTAAAGATTCCGTCGTGGAACCAGCCAAACCGGTGGATTCTTTGACAATTTCAATTTGAATAACCTTGATTTTTTTACTTAAAACGGAAGATACCCAGGCAATCAATGGGCCTGTCACTAAAAACAAGGGCATGACCATCCAATGCACGGAAAATGCATAAATCGAGATGAACACGAGGGCAATCACGGATTGAAAAAGGATGTTGATACCCAAGGTGATCAATTTTTCTACATCGGTACGTACCTTTTGCAACTTACCTAAAGTCTCCCCAGAGCGCTGATCTTCAAAGGTTTCATACGGCAATTCCAAAGAATGGCGGATTCCATCGGAATAAAGATTAGCCCCCACCTTTTGGGTGACCGTATTAATCATATAGTCTTGAAAGTTTTTCGCTACCCGACTCACGAACGCCACACCGACAGATGCCAAAGCTAAAGGCCAAATGGCATCTACAAACTGGCTCATCGTATGCGTGTCAGCCCGGTAAATAGCCGCTACATCGTCAATGATTTTTCGAAAGATGTAGGGGTCCATCAACGAGAAAATCTGGTTGGTCGCAGCTAAACCTAGTGCGGCCATGAAACGCCAGCGGTAATGAGAAAGGTAATTAAGTAATAATTTCATGTTATTAATTTTCGTTTCCAAGCTTGCGGTCGGGCCCCTAGGCTAAAGCCTTGGTTTAATATAACCTCAGACTTCAGTCTGGGGATTCCGAAATGTTATTTACTCAAACCGCACAAGCGCCATTTCGGCTACTGTCTTGCCGATTGCCAAAGAGGAAGTCGCCGCAGGGCTTGGGGCATTTAAAATGTTGATAACTTTCTCATCTTGAACGATTGAGAAATCATCCAACAAACCTCCTGTGCGGTCACATGCTTGTGCACGAACACCGGCTCCTCCTGCTACTAAATCGTCGATTTGAATTTCGGGGATAAGTACCTGTAGGGCTTTGGTGAAAGCCTCTTTGGAGAAACTTCGATACATTTCACCGAGGCCTGTTTCCCAATATTTAACAGCAACTTTCTGGAAACCTGGCCACGTGAGCGTGTCCCAAAGTTCTTTGACATTAATGCCTAATTTTTTGTAGCCTTCTTTTTTAAAGGCCAAAACCGCGTTAGGTCCTGCCTCCACGCCACCGCGCATCATCCGTGTAAAGTGTACACCTAGGAAAGGGAAGTTGGGATCGGGAACTGGATAAATCAAATTTTTAACGAGGTACTCTTTGTCTTTTCTAAGCTTAAAATATTCGCCTCGGAAAGGAACGATGCGCACATCGAGTGGTTCTTTTTGGGTCCATTGCGCCACTTGATCGGAGTATAGTCCGGCACAATTGATGATGAGTTTTGCTTCGTAGACTGACTTTTCGGTTTCTACGATGGAATAGGTAAGCCCTTTGGTGATATTGGTTACTTTTTCCCCTAAATGCATCTCACATCCGTTGGCTTGAACCCCTTGCGCTAATTTAACGGCAACTGCACGGTAGTCGACAATACCTGTTTGAGGTACAAACAGACCCTCAACGCCGGTCACGTGAGGCTCATATTCACGCATTTCGGCTAATGACAATTTTTTCAATCCCCCAAGGCCATTTTCTTGACCGCGCTGAAACAACGTATCTAATTGTGGGCGCTGTTCTTGGGTACTGGCAACCACCACTTTTCCCGTTAATTCGAAAGGAATATCTTCTTTTTGGCAATACTCGATTAATTGATGGTAGCCTTCAATGCAATTTTTGGCTTTTAATGAGCCTGGCTTATAATAAAGTCCGGAATGGATTACGCCTGAATTATTTCCCGTTTGATGCATGGAAACGGTGGCTTCTTTTTCAAAAAGCGCAATTTTCAAGCTTGGTTTTGATTCTAACAGTCGGTGTGCTGTCGCGAGGCCCACAATGCCTCCGCCGACGATGATTACATCTAATGCCATAAGGTGGATAGGTAAAATAAATAAGCCTCAAAGATACGAATTCCTGCGACGGAATTATCAATTAATTATCAAGTACTTGCTTAAATTTCAACCTCGCTTGGCTGTTTTTTTTGTAGCTTTGTGCTCCCTCTTTTTTAGCTTCGCCAAACCTCAAAGGATTGGCGAAGCTGAGGGGTTAAGCACAAAGCATTGAATCCACAACTCGAAAAATTATACCGCATCGCTCAGCAACCTAGTCGCGTGATTCTAGGATTGATGTCGGGTACCTCCATGGATGGATTAGACATGGCGCTTTGTCGGTTTACCGGCCAAGGCCCTGCTACACAATGCGAACTACTACATTTCGATTCGGTTTCCTTTGACGAAAGCTTTAAAACTTCGATTCGTGCCGTATTTGCACAAGAAAACATACATTTCCCGAGTCTGAGTACCCTAAACGCCCAAATTGCGCGAACGCACGCGAAGATAATTCTCCAAACGCTGGAGTCGTGGCAGGTAAAACCGAAGGAAGTGGATCTGATTGCTTCGCATGGACAAACGGTGATGCACCGGCCGGACCGCACGGGGAAATTACCTCATTCAACGTTACAAATTGGGGATGGGGACCATTTGGCACATATAACGGGTATCATTACCCTGTCGGATTTTAGACAAAAGCATATTGCGGCTGGAGGTGAAGGTGCTCCTTTAGCCATGTTTGGTGATTATTTTTTATTCAGCCAAGCAGGTGAAGCTCGCATATTATTGAACATTGGTGGCATCGGTAATTTTACCTACTTGCCGGCTGATCAAGATGCTACCAAGATACTTGTTAGTGACACGGGACCAGGAAATACGTTGCTCGATGCGTATATCAGACAACATTTTGCTGGGATGAATTTTGACAAAGATGCCCAAATTGCCCGCTCAGGAACAATACACGCTGGATTCTTACAAAATTTATTGAGCCTTCCTTTTTTCGAAGAAGCCTTTCCCAAAAGCACGGGACCTGAATATTTTAATTTGGAGCGCATCAAAGAACTAGCTCCTGCGGATCTAAACCCAGCTGATTTCTTGGCGACCTTAACGCGCTTTACGGCGGAAAGTATCGCTTTGGCCATTCAACATTATACAGGATTACATCAGGCGCATATTTATGTCAGTGGTGGTGGTGCGCGGAACCCGTTGATGATGGAGCATTTGAAAAACTTAATGCCTGGATTTACGATTCAGGATTCCGCTGTTTTGGGAATTGAATCAGCGGCAAAAGAAGCAGTTTTGTTTGGCTTATTGGCCAATGAAGCCTTGATGGATCCCAACCCGGCACCTGATCGCCGACTGGGTGATTCGCCCTGGATGACGATGGGCAAGATAAGTTTACCGAATTAGAATTAAGAGGTAAGAGGTAAGAGGTAAGAGGTGAGAGGTAAAACTATGGACTAAAGACTGGCAACTGACCACTGATTACTGACTACTGTCAACTGATATATGAAATACAAATTACAAGATTACATTCTTTTTGAAAATGACGATTTCATTGTCATCAATAAACCATCTGGGATTGCGACCTTGGATGAGCGGAAGGATGAATATGCGCCTAGTATTTTACGAATGGCCAAAGTTTATTGGGAAGACGCGCAAGTGGGACACCGCTTGGATAAGGAAACGACGGGGGCTTTGGTTATTGCTAAAAACCCGGAAGCATACCGACATATTTCCATGCAATTTGAGCATCGGGAAACGGCGAAACGCTACCACGCAGTTGTGGAAGGCATGCACGACTGGGATGGCATGTTGGTGAATTTACCCATCCTCCCCCTCAAAGATGGCAAAGTCATTATCGCACGATCAAATGGTAAACATGCGGAGACTTGGTTCCGGACGCTGAAAGTATACAAGGGGTATACCCTCGTGGAATGTATGCCCATAACAGGCCGGATGCATCAAATCCGCATTCACCTCACCTGCCTGCATGCCCCGATTGTCGCCGACGAAATGTATGGAGGAAAAGATGTTTACCTGTCTGATTTAAAGCGCAATTTTCATCTGAAAAAGGAAACGGAAGAACGTCCTTTAATGCGACGAGTAGCTCTTCATGCGCACAGTTTGAGTTTTAAATTAATGGATGGAAATCCGATTACGGTAGAGGCTCCTTACCCGAAAGATTTTAATGTATTGACCAAACAGTTGGAGAAGTTTTCGTAAATTTGCAGCCCTGGCTCCGTAGTTCAATGGATAGAATGTAGGTTTCCGGTACCTAAGATGAAGGTTCGATTCCTTCCGGGGCTACTATTAAAGTAAATAATACGGCTTTCTGTAACCAGGAAGCCGTATTTATTTTAACACTACCGATCTTTCCCCTAATTCACTCACTTTTCAATGCGAAAAACTTGACGAATTGGATTACAATATTGTATATCTATAAGTAGGTAAATCGCCCATTTACTTATCAACACATACTTATTCAAGCCCACTAATTTTTCAACAACCACACATCAAAAACTTTGGAATGTTGGCGCCAATTTAAATGAGACTCCTCGGGTTCATCAAAAGATATGTCAATTTTACCATCGCGCACATATTGTGGACTTAGCTGAAATTCCTTGAACTCCCCCATACCTTTTTGGTAGAGCGTCGGCGCAATGCGAACCCCATCTACGCGTAATAAGGCCTCTCCATAACCTGAAATCCGAATGGTATATTTCGCGTTGGGATCTAAATCCACATACGTTAGTTTGGGAAAATTTTGATACAACTGAGAGGATAGTCGGCGTCTACTTTTACCATTTTCCTCCCAAAGCACATCCGTTCCATCATCCGTTCGAGTCGTCACGCGAGGACCTTTCGCGACATCAGATACGTTATCGTAAAAACTACCAACCCCCGGATTCTCCCAGTTGGCAATCACCGCGATACGCGCCAACTGATCTTCTACTTTGGCCATTTTTTTAATTTTTTCGAACTCATCAGCTAACCACCACCGGTTATTCAGTGGATAATCAATAAAATCCAATATGGCCCCACGTTCTGCGCCACTAGCCCGATACTTCTCCACACTCGTTTGCAAACCGATGGAGGTAAATAATGCGTCGCAATACGTGATGATTTTTTGACGAATTTCTGAATTTTCAGATGCATTATCTGCCTCATTAACCTTTGCTAGCGCCATGTCCATCGCTTGCAGCACACCTATTTCACTCGCTTTGACTAAGATTAAATTCGCTTGTTGCTCCAATTTTTGCTCACGTATTTTGCGTCGTTTTACATAGGTATCGTAATAGGCGCGTAATAATAGCTGTTGCCAACGCCAATTATTCTTCAACATTGGATGTTGCGATTCTAAAGTAGTCCAGTAAGCACACGTTGTCTCTATACCGCCATTTTCCTCTACCGTGCCCACCCAATTACGCTCCAAAGCCAAAATTCCATCAGCTACTTTCTCGGATATATCATGGCCAAAAAAGAATCGGGCATAATCAACTAACACCTCACGCACATCTTTTGAAGGGTCTACCGATTTTTGGCTCCAAACAACTTTGTTGACATCATCATGCACACCATCTGAATAAGCAATTGATCCATCTGTTAAATGTGCAAATCGCTGATGTATTTTCGCATAGTATACCGGCTGGGGATTCGAAACCTCGCGCCCCTCGGTGAGGGCAAATGCTTGATCCCAATTCTCCGTGGGATATTGGCATCGCACCGTATGGGTGATATCTGGGTAATGGCGGTGCTTGTATTGCTTGGGCAATCTAAAACGCGTACTAGCCAGATCAGGGCTGCTGGGACCTGTAACAACGCCTACTAGCCAATTAGGCTGATACTTTTCCAAGTATTCGTAAAAATAATTAACCTCCTCATCACTAAATCCTTGCAAAGAAACCCACATTCCCGCTGCAGGATGTGATAATTTCAATTCTACTGCAATTGCTTTTAAGAATGGCAACACATATTTTGGATGATTACTTCCTGGATCACCCCCGGGGAAAAAAACACCATCGATCTTGGGCGTTCTTTTGTAAAACTCAACATGTTTGAGTACCTCCTGCTTAAACTTAGCTTCATCCGCTAAGTCCACAACGGCAGGTGTCCAAACCCAGTAATCGAGCCCATAATTCTGGCAGATTTGGCTTAATTTAACATTCATTTCCTCCCGCGATAATTTCATGTGAGGCCCTAGCGGACTGTCCTCCATGGGAATATTTTCAATCGCATTCGTTCCAAAAAGCGCTAAATCTCGAATGTATTGTTCATACTGCTTCGGATCCCAAGCATCCCATGAATTCGCTGTGTTTCGGTAACCCAACTGGTGGCCGCGAATCGTATGCAGCGGTGAAACAGCCACCTCATATCTTTTGTCCACGACAATTTTATTCTTTGATAACTGGGCTTTTCGAAAAAACTCACCTAAGGAATATAAAATACCCCTTTCATCCCCACCTATCAGCCATAAAATAGGCCTTTTCGTACGTATGTCGACGGAGAAAGCATATCCCTCTTTGGCAAAAGCAGGCGAATTTTTAGGCAATTGAGGCAACGGAATGCCATGTAAATTTTGATCTGTTGCAAACGCCAAAGCAATCATCGGCATCGCATCCGATTGCTCTTGCACACGCAAATTTAGCTCGGTCCGCTTTTTAATTTCTTCTTGAATTAGCCTAATATAGGTTTCTCGATAAGGAGATTTTAATTCTTTCGTCACATGTATGTGCGCATTTGAAAAGTCAACAAGTTGCGCTTGACTCGAAAAAGCATTCGCGAACAAAACAATAAACAATGCAAAAACTAATTTTTTCATGTGTGCCCATGTTATGGAATTGAAAAATTTTGTGCTAGTTGGCACAAACATATAAACCCCGCCAATAAAATTTTATATTGCCAATCATTCCTGAAAAATAACATTTAAAATAAAATAACCGATGAAGTTAAATCAAGAAATCATCCAACTATTTGATGAATATACACACAAGCCTCTAACTAGAGAGGTCTTTTTAAATCGATTAACCAAATTAATCGGCGGTACAGCTGCATTAAGCACGATTTTGCCAGCTTTGGAGGGTAGTTATGCGGCAAGTGCACAAGTTGCCGAGGATGATAGCAACTTACTCATTTCAACGGCGGAGTTCCCGTCCCCTAATGGGATAATCAAAGGCTATTTAGCGCAACCGAAGCAGGGGAAAAAGCGCATGGGCGCTGTTTTGGTGATACATGAAAACAGAGGATTAACTCCGCACATTAAGGATGTAACGAGGCGAATCGCCAAGGAGGGATTTATTGCATTAGGGATCGATGGCTTAAGTCAGTTTGGCGGAACACCTACCAATGAAGATGAGGGACGAACGCTGATTGGAAAATTAGATGCAAAGCAAAACATAGAAAATATGTTAAGCGGCCTGAGCTACCTGAGATCCTTGAAAAATAGTAATCAAAAAACGGCTTGCATTGGATTCTGTTGGGGTGGAGGTGTCGTGAACGATTTGGCCGCTGCGGATCCTGCGTTAACGTTAGGCGTGCCATATTACGGTCGGCAAATCGACGCTGCACTCGTACCTAAAATAAAAGCCAAATTAATGCTTCATTATGCTGGTTTAGACGAACGTATCAATGGAGGTATTCCAGCCTACGAAAATGCCTTGAAAAGCAATCAAATTGACTATCAATTGTTTATTTACGAAGGGGCCCAGCATGCCTTTAATAATGACTCATCCCCAGCGCGCTATCAGAAAGAACCGGCCGATTTAGCTTGGAGTAGAACAATAAGTTTCTTCAAAAAGTATTTGAATGAATAATACCTTTTGTGTAAGGTAGGTTTCCGGTACCTAAGATGAAGCAAGGGTCGCGTCCGACTCTTTTCCTTCTGGGGCTACACCATTAAAAAAGGACATTTCTTACGAAATGTCCTTTTTGTTTATTTTGTCGCGTCCTAAAATAAGTTGAGCATAAGTTTCATCTTTTGACGAGTCGGAAAAAATTTAAATCATCTTAAGAATTCGAATTTAATTAATACTAACTTTCAGAGTCAAAAACTAAAAATACTAACTGAATAGAATTATTATCTTAATTCAATATAAGGGATAGTAATTTCGCGATTTTTTGCATTGCCAGTCTCACAACTACAATCACAACCACTAACCTCACTTGTGTAAGAAATTGTCCAACCATACATAAATTTATCATCAAATTTCTGAGAAATAGAGCCACACATTGTATGATATTGACCCCGATCGTCTTGCCCCCTTAAAACAATTTTATACTTTGTAAATAAAACATCTTTTACAGGCTCTCCATATTTATTTGTTGGCTGCACATTTCCGATATTGTTAAAGCGCTCCTCATTTACCTCATAAAGGGTATAAGACCCATTAACAATTCTTTTATAATATAAGCCTGGTATAGTAGCACCAATAAGTTTACTATATTCATCAGGCTTATTATATGTATATAACATTTTAAATCCCCCATTTTTATCAAATACGATTGAAGATCTGTCCCGATATCCGGATTTTTCATATTCTCCTGCAATTGCCTTCATAACAAGTTGCTTACTAGCATTTTTAATATTTAATACTTTACCCTCAGCTCTCGTTTTTTCAAAATTTCGCTCTTCTGCAATTCTGAGACTTTCTAGCCTCTTTTCTTCGGCTAATCTTATCTTTTCTTGTCTCTTTTCTTCTGCGATTCTAATTCTATTTTCTTCTAATTGCTTTTTCTCTAATAACTTATTGCAGCTCTCTAATTTCTTAGACAACAATAAGTTTTGCTTTAAATCTTTCGGGTACTTATTATTTAAAAGATTCTGATATCCAGCTTGAGCTTCTTCAAGACTATTATATGAAACCAAATTGTCATTCTTTTTAATCTCTTCATCTAAATTTGAAAGGGTTAAATTAACGCCATTTTCATATTCATATTTGTATAAAAAACCGCCTGAGTTATCAAAATAATTCGTGCCAATAAGTTTGGTCTTGGCATACAATTCTTCACCATTAACCATTAACTCTTTAATCGTAAACTTAAATTGTAGATCATTAGCTAAATATGACTCTTGGCCACCATTTAAAACATTTTGACTGAAATTTAAAACCTGTTTTGTTGGCTGGCTATTTAATTTTATTGGTTGGCCTTTGTAATCAAATGAAATTGAAGGCTTATTCTTGTATTTGCTGACAGAATTTTTGCTATTAAATTCCAAACTCAAATAATCTGAGTTATATATTTCGACCTTACCTTTTTTCTCGTTCGCTTTTTCCAAAACATTTAAAACTATATTAGAACCTCCAAATAAGTTAGGGAAGTCGCTGTTAATTTTATTCTCAAAAGCTAATTGATCCTGAACTGATTTGATTTTTAATAAGTCAAGAAAAAGTGTTTCTGACAACTGTTTTTGTATAACATTCAAAAACGAACTTAAATCAGCTAATTCAATTTTCTCCTTGTTAATCAGATTAAAATTGGCATATACTGTTTTGAAACTACTGTAATCTTTGTTTGCAAACTCTGTCTCAAGTGCTCCCAAAATCTTGGATACAGCAGCAGATTTTTTTGTTAAATAATCTGTATTGTTGATGTACTTCTTATTGGGTATTAAATAATTATTTAGAAATATAATCTTTTTTGAACTACCCGCATTATTCATTGCCTCCTTTTCGGCTGCTTCAACCAATAATTTATGAGCTTCCGCGAACTGAATGGCATCTGGGTAGTCTTTGATGAAATTTTCGAATGCTTCAACCGCATTTTTAGATTTAACATTTGAAAATTCTACTCTACTTTTTATGAAATCGGATTCAATTTTAGTCGCACGAGGAATAAAAGTAGATGTAGGTCTTTTTTGAATAAATTTCGTAATATTTTGCTCGCTATAAGAATCTAAAGCATACCTGAATTCCAATGAGTCCCTTAAATTGATCGCTAAATCATTTTTCGCAAAACTCGGATAATCGGCAATAAAACGATCAAAAACTTCAGGGTTTTTAGTTCCCTTGATCTTATTGAACTGGTTAGTCATAAATGACTGCGTATAGACTAATGTGACTGTATTTGATTTAGATTCCTCGCTGATTTTATAAAAATCACTTCTAAAAATATCAACTATAACAGGAATACCAAACGTCAGTGGAAAAGATACTAAATCTAATAAAAGTGGCCCGATTCTAACTGTTTTCTTTAAGTTAATTGTTTGAGCTTCATAGTCCTTACTAACAACTTCTACCGTTGTATATTTACTGTTTAATTTGGGTAAGGTATAACTAAATCTACCACCGGTCGCTCTGTAAGTTTCATTTCTTGCATTCGGAAATCTTACATCAAAATTTTGGACATTTGAATTAATAGAAAAGGTATTATTTTCTCTTCTGTTCGAATAAAATAAGGACGAACAGGAGGACATCAAAATTGAAAAAACTACAAAATAAATTATTCTTTTCATCACTTTGGGGGTTAAAAATATTATTTGAAAAAGTATTTTTGTAATTCCCAATATAGAAAAATATATATTTTACAAAAAGCAATGTTTATTATTCGGTCATAAAATAGTGATCGTATTTTAAAGGTAATGTGTAAATTTCATCAGGTTCTACATCCATACATTTAGCAATATCTACTACTATTTTAAAGCTCAAAAATAAGAATTTCGAAAAACAAATACATGTCGGCATACCTACCTAGCCTTCCATTCCAAAGCTAATTCCATACTTTGTTTCATGTTTTTACATACTCCCAAAACGACCGTATAATAAATATAAATATCAATTTAAGAATATTTTATTTATAACTGTTTTGGTAATATTCATGACAACTTTCAATTCGATATATTATTGATTATTACTTTACTAAGGTGATTTTTTAGGGCATGTGTTTAAAATTAGCAACATGTGCAAGTATTGACATTTGATTAATCTCACCTCAACCACTTCACAGGTAATACTATAAGTTTTTATTTCAATGTCTTATCATTTGATATTGCGGTAAAACCCTAAATGATTAAAATTATTTTTTATAGAAATTGTAACAACGAATTAGACGAGAAAAGTATTGCATGCATCAAATGCTAATAAGACCCCTCAGCTGAAACCAAATATTGCCCTAATTGTGGCTCTGAAACCAACGAAAAGCAAATTATATGCGTAAAATGCGGAATAGGTTTAGGTAAATAACAAGCTAAACCGAATGCTTTTTCTACCTCCACTATGGGAGGAGAATACAGCGGATTTTACAGAAGTTCGGACCAAAAAATTATACTAGGTGTATGTGGCGGAATTGCACTTAAATTTGGAATTCAGCTTGGATTAGTTCTTGTAGGATTTTTAATGGCCTCATTATTTTTTATTGGTTGGATTTACTTTGGTGGATTTTTTATTCCAAAACTTCCAACAAAAGATGTTCCAACGGATTAATTTTTATTAACAAAACCTACCAGACCGTTAGAATTTTGGAAATTGTGATGACAATCTGATTTCTTAAATTCTAACGGTTTTGCATTAGGACCTTTTTCATCTCACAGAAAACAATTCTGGATGAATTTCTTCATGCTTCGTGTGACCCTGGTAAAATTGTGCAATCCGCAATAAATTGCCCTCATCATACAATTTGCCTACAAATGAAATTCCCGTAGGTAGCTTATTTTTTGCATCCAATCCCGTAGGAACGCAAACCACGGGATGACCCGTCAAATTCGTGATGGCCGATTGATTGCCTCCTCCCCGGGATGGACAAATAATCGCATCGTATTGCGTGATAACCTCATTAACCTGTTGCATCAAGGTATACCGGTGCCGCTGGGCATTGATGTATTCTACTGCGGGAATAAATCGGGAAGTTCTGAATTGATTTGGCCAGTCATTTTTCGTTTGACGGGTCAACTGATCATCGATATTTTTTCGCGTCATCTCGTCAAATTGCGCCGCACATTCTGCCCCAATAATCACGTCCATGATATTGATCGTATATACTTTTTCATCTGGAAATTCCACCGGAATCAACGTCACCCCTTGTTGCCTCAATGCAGCCAAGGCGCGCCATTCATTCCGCGTCGTATCCTTAATCTTGTCAAAATAGTTTTTGGCATACGCAATCTTCATTCCTTTCAATGAACGATTTGCCTGATAATTAAATGGCATATTGACCGCTGCCAAATCCTTCCCATCCGTACCATGTAGGTAATAAAAAACGATGGCCGCGTCGTTTGCCGACCGGCATATCGGGCCCACTTTATCCAACGAATAACTTAGTGCCATGGCTCCTGACCGACTAATACTTCCGAAAGTAGGACGTAATCCCGTCGCTCCACACGTCGTTGCTGGCGAAACAATACTGCCCCAAGTCTCCGTTCCAATAGCAAATGGAACAAGTCCAGCAACTGTTGCTGAGGCTGATCCAGCAGATGACCCCGATGAACCCACATTCAAATTCCACGGATTCTTTGTTCTCCCACCAAACCAATAATCACCCATGGCTAGCGCACCCAAGGTGAATTTCGCCACCAAAACAGCCCCAGATTCTTTGAGTTTAGCATATACATACGCATCCTCCTCAATCACTTGATCTTGATAAGGTGCCGCCCCCCAAGTCGTTTTGGTTCCTTTCACCGCAAACAAATCTTTCAAGCCATACGGAATTCCATGCAACAAGCCCCGGTATTTTCCGGCAGCAATTTCTCGATCCGCTTGACGCGCCTGCGCCAAAGCAATGTCCTCCTGCAGACTGACCACACATTGTAAGCTAGCCCCATAGGTCTTGATGCGCTCAATGAAAAATTGAGTTAATGCTACAGATGTAATTTGTTTCGTCTTAATCAAATACGCGAGCTGATCAATGGAATAAAACGCCAACTCTGCTTTATTCACAGGCATTGAAGCCTTCACTGTAGGCCAAACCACCGCACGCTGCGTTTCATCAAACTTCATTCCAGGCAATCTTGGATTTTGCCATAGACTTAAAGGCACCTCATTACCCAAACTTAATCCATGCATCGCCTTATAATTCGCCACGTTATCCAACACATCTGAATACAGCGTGTCTATTTCTTGAGAAGTGAAGGTTAAATCAAACAGGCGGGAAGCGCCTTGTATGTCAGATTTTGTTTGGCCAACGGCTACGTAGCTGAATAGTACTAAGAAGATAATTTTTTTCATGACGGTGAAAAGGGGATTAAAAAAAGTCAACAGTGGATTTTGTCATAGTGCTTCCTCGGCAAGCCTAAAATTAATTATTTATTGGTCATATCATACCCTGTTATACATTTTGAAATGTGTTTAAAGCCAGTAACCTCTGTGGATACCCAAAAATAAAGCCCCCGCTATCCCTAGCAGAGGCTTTGTATAAATTTAAGATATTAGGGTTAGGTAATCGCGTATAGAATTAGAACTAGGAATATTACTTATTCAAAGGAACGACCTTCTCTAGAAAACCACAATAGGCCCTAGGCCTCATTTTTACATGTTTTTCAGTGCCCAGGATAGTAGGCTGTTATTTTCATTCGACAAGCCTAATTTCTTCGAAATATGATAGCGGTGGTTTTTTACCGTTTTCTCCGATATGAAGAGTAGTTCGGCAATTTCCTTGGTCTTCTTTTGCGCCGCAATTAATTCCAAAATTCGCTTTTCGGCTGGCGTAAAGTCATGCCCCTCGCCCGATTTCTTATGGATAGCTTGAAAAGCCATTTCAACTGAAATGCTGATTTGACTTTCATTCCATGGTTTAACAAGGTAGTTTATTGGACTCGACTCATTGGTTTGATCTAAATGATTCCGATCGCCAAAGGCCGTCAAAAAGATAACTTCCAGTGAAGGCACCCGACTTTTGGCATCCAAGGCAAATTCAATGCCCGTTTTACCTTGCCCCAGGTCTATGTCGCAGATGGCCAACTGTGGTTTCCAGTCGACTAGAATCGTAAAAGCTTCCATATAATTATGGGCTATAATCACCTCAAAGCCAGATTTCTCCAAAATTTCTTGAAGATCCATCGCTACAATTACCTCATCCTCCAAAACCAAAATTCGATTATTCCCCATCTAGATATAGTTAAACGTTATTTGGTGAATGATTCCACCGTCTGCCCGCATTTCGTGCGTTGCATCCATTTGCTTACACATGAGTGTGATTAGTTTCATGCCTAATTGGCCCGAATCTGTCAAATCAGCCTCCTTCCCTGGCCCATTGTCCGAAATGACGATACTAATCGTATCCCCTTGACGCTGCACGCGAATCGTCAAAATGCCATTCTTTACATGTGTAAATGCATATTTAAATGCATTCGAAATGATTTCATTTAGGATTAAACCAAACGAGGTGATTTTCTCCAAACTTAACTGGAGCTCGGTATCGATATCATACTGAATGGTCACAGGAATATCCTCCTCATGTTGGAAAACTAAAATCAAATGCGCAACTAAGGTCTTGATGTACTCATTGACATTCACAAATTCAAATTCCTGGGTGTTATGTAGGTTTGAATGCACGAGGGCAAAGGTTTGAATCCGATTTTGCATGGAGCGAATCAGCTCATTCGATTCTTTATTTCGGACGCGTCGCTTTTGTAAATTCAATAGACTGTAAATCACTTGCAAATTATTCTTAACGCGATGATGTAATTCTTTGAGTAAAATTTCATTCCGACTATTCTGCAAAACGATTTGCTCTGCACGAACTTTTAGCAGGTATTTTTGGCGTATGATAATGATGGAAACAAGGACTGAGACCAGCATGATGATCACCAACAAGATTAAACTACGGACTTGAACTTGTTGGACCTCTGAAATCTTAGTTAATTTCAACAGGTCATTTTTAGAGGCCAATAGCTCTGCACGCCGTTTCGTCACTTCGAGTTGGCCCAATAACAACACCGACTTATTACGATTCATGGTCTCATTCAAACTATCTTGATAATGGTATTGTGCTTTCAAAAAGTAAAAGGCAGAATCTGATTGACTGACCGACTTATGATACGCGGCATAGGTCGCTAGCAACTCAATTTTTAAGGGTCGAATCACTTTTCCCCGCATGTAACGATTGGCTGAATCCAGGTATATTTTGGCAACGGGGTATTGTTTGGCATGAATGAAACATTGACTTAACACAATCATACTTTGTATTTGATGATCGATATCGTCCTTTGTCAAGGCCAAATCTTCTTTTAATGTCTGGATTGCATGGGTATAAATCCCTTTTTTGATACGGCAAATGACCAACTTACCCTTAAAATCACCTCGCCAAAAATTCAACTCGCGCGGCAAGTATTGTTTTGATTTTCTATTCCATTGTATCAATAACTGAATTTGTTCAGCGCCCTTGGTATATTGCTGAATAGCTGCGTCGATTTGGCCATTCAATAGATATAAGTTGCCTAGGCGATCATAGTAATAAACGCGCCTGAGTTCCAATTTAGCGGGGAAAGGCTGATTGGCCCGATAATCTTTGATGGCATCTTCGTATAAGCCGCAATCGCGGTAAATTTCCCAAAATGTTTTAATGTAGCCCTTTTCGATTCGCTTCTGCCGAATGACGATGGCCTTCTCTAGTAGATTTTTTCCTCGATATTCCTCTTCCAACTTAATGTATACATCGCGGTGGTAATGTTTGGGAACAAGGGGGAGGTGTTGAAAAAGCCATTCAAACAAGGGAAGGCCTTGGTCAAATTTAGCTTGATTGTGGTAGACCATGGACAATGGCAAGAACACACGGACTACCTTGGGCAGGTCTTTCTCTTTTCGTGCTTTTTGTAAATGTCCAATCAGAATGGCCTCAAGGTCGGCTACATTGGCAAATGAAAAATAGCCTTCATCTGATCGATACTTTTGATCCCAATCTTGCCACATGGCGTTAAAATCAGCGTATTGGGCATGATTTGAAAACTTGCGGGGATGATAGCTATCAGCTACGGCCTGTGCTGGGATACTACACCAAAGTGCATGCAGCAGCAGTACGAAAAAACCGTAGGCGATTTTACGAAACATGTATAATTTGATTAGAACTAGGCCCTTTCGGGTTTTATTTTTTTACGCGTTTAATGCACTTCTAAAATCATGGCCGTTTTTCCGGCAACGCTCAGGTTGGATCCTAAGGTAAATTGTTTATCCGTCATAACCTCTTTAACGGCCATGCCGGGTTGAATAATTTCTGCAAATTTGACGAGATCAATAACTTTTTCTTGCGCATTTTTATTCAGAACCACCATCACTTTTCCTGTGTTCGTATATCTAAAATATACATAAACGCCATTTTCTGGCCCAAAATGAAGCAATTTGCCCTCATGAATCACAGAGTTATTTTTCCGCCAATTCAATAATTTTTTAAAGAAATCCTGGGTGCTTTTCTCGTCGGCCGTAAACCCTTTTTGGCTCACTGCATCTTTTGAATCGCCTGGCCAGCCGCCATAAAAATCACCACGAATTTCGCCATGCTCGCTGCTTTTAGGGTTCGACATCAAATTCTCGGTACCGTAAAAGATCTGTGGAATGCCGCGCGTGGTCATTAAAAACGTGATGCCCATGCGAAATAATGCTTGGTCATGCTTCACTTGGGTATAAAAACGAGACATGTCATGGTTGTCGCCGAAGACCACCAAATTATCAGGATTGGCATAAATCAAATCATTTGACAAGACATTGTAGAGTTTATTCAGCCCTTTTCCCCAATCTTGATCATTCTCGTTCATGGATTCTGTCAATGCGTTCTGCAACGGGAAGTCCATTAATGCCGGCAAGGACGATTTAAATCCGTCGCGATTCACTTTTCCTTTTTGCCAATAGGACGTGATGATTGGATTCGATGACCATTCCTCTCCTACCAGATTGAGGTTAGGGTATTCCGCCAAAACGGCATCTGACCATTGCGCCGCAAATAGCTTCTCAGAATATGGATAGGTATCAATTCGAATGCCGCCTAAATGGGCATATTCAATCCACCAAATCGTATTTTGAATCAAATATTTGGCCATGAACGGATTTTTTTGATTCAAATCAGGCATGGCGGGCACGAACCAACCTTCTGTTTGCATCTTCGCGTCGAATTTAGACACGTGTGGATCTTGCACCGTTTCTCTGCGATGTGTAGTTGAGACAAACTTTCCATCGAAATTTATCCAATCCTTGAATGGAAAATCTTTCATCCACCAGTGGCCATCTCCGCAGTGATTTAACACGACATCCATGATGATCTTGATACCTTTTTGGCCAGCTTTTACAGCTAAATTTTTATAATCTTCGTTGGTGCCAAAACGCGGGTCAATCGCATAATGATCTGTAATGGCGTACCCGTGGTAGCTTTCCTTCGCTTGGTCATTGGTTTGAACCGGCATGCTCCAAATCGCGGTGAAGCCCATGTCATGAATGTAATCTAACCGGTCTGCTATTCCTTTGATATCTCCACCGTGACGTCCATACATTTCATTGCGTGCGGGATTGGGCTCGCGGAATCCAGGTGCTGCATCATTGGATGGGTCCCCGTTAGCGAAACGATCTGGTGTAATTAGGTAGATGACGTCTTTGGTACCGAATGAAGGGCGATTTGCGGAATTTTTATCGCGTGCTTGTAAGGAATAATCGATGTGATGTATAATTTTACCACCTTTTATTAGGTCAATGGGATACTTCCCTGCCGGGGTGTTTTTCGAGATTTCACAGTCGATAAAAAGGTAATTCGGGCTGTCGGCCGAATGCACTTTCACAATCTTTAAACCTGGCTTTTTAGCAATTACCACGCTCCCTTTTATATCCTTTCCGTGGATCATTAGTTGCAACTGGCTGTTTTTCATGCCTACCCACCAATTCAGGGGTTCGATACGTAAGTCTTGTGCGAGAGCGGTTTGAAGGCTTAATGACACGAATAGGAATAATATAAGTTTCTTCATGATTCTAAAGGGTTTTGTTCAGGTTGTCGGGGTCAGAACCCCACAAACCTGTGACTTAAAATTAGGTTAAATAGCTCAAAAAAGTGTCTAAAAAGGGCTAAAAATGTAAAAATAATCAGGTTTTGGGTAGTTAAGCTGGCGAAATAGTACTTCTTTACGTAACGCTGCCGGGGGCTTCAGACCTCAGCAGCGTTTACCGGTTTCTTGCATTTAAGCCGATATTTCAAGATATTTGTACTTTTAAAATTCGCCCTAAAAAATCAATCTATATGTGTGGAATTGTCGCTTACATCGGCCACCAAGCCGCTTACTCAATTATCCTGAAGGGATTAAAACGTTTGGAATACCGCGGATATGACAGTTCCGGAATCGCACTTTATGGAGATCAGGTAACGAGTTTTAAGCGAAAAGGTCGGGTAGCGGAATTGGAGGCTTGGACAGATCCAATGACACAAACGGCTACTGTGGGCATCGGCCATACACGCTGGGCCACACACGGTGAACCATCGGATGCAAACGCCCATCCACACAAATCGAATTCGGGGAAATTGACCTTAGTCCATAATGGGATTATCGAAAATTATGCCTCATTGAAGCAAGAATTAATCCAAAAAGGATACACCTTCGAAAGCGAAACAGACACCGAAGTACTCGTTAATTTCATTGAGGAAATTCAAAAAAACAATCAGTCATCACTCGAGGAAGCCATGCGCATCGCGCTTAAACGCGTGGTGGGGGCATACGTGATCATCGTCATCGAAGAGGGCTATCCTAATCGCTTGATTGCGGCACGTAAAGGGAGTCCACTCGTGATCGGTGTCGGGGAAGGCGAACATTTTCTGGCGTCGGACGCCTCGCCTATTATCGAGTATACGAAGCAAGTAATTTATGTCAATGACTATGAATTGGCCATTATTTCCCCGGATGAAATCATCCTGAAAAACCTGGGTAATGAGCCGATCACTCCTTATATCCAGCAGCTCGACATGGAATTAGCCCAAATTGAAAAAGGAGGTTATGACCATTTTATGTTAAAGGAGATTTTCGACCAACCAGCCAGTTTGACGGATTGTTTACGTGGACGTTTGGATAGTGAAAACATGACGTTGACCTTAGCGGGTGTAGAGCAACATTTATCTGTTTTTGCACAAGCCAAACGCATCGTAATCGTGGCCTGCGGAACCAGTTGGCACGCCGGCCTCGTCGCCGAATACATGATTGAAACGCTTTGTCGGATCCCCGTCGAAGTGGAATACGCATCCGAATTCCGCTACCGAAATCCGGTTATCGGACCAGGAGACATCATTTTAGCCATCTCACAAAGTGGCGAAACGGCTGATACGTTAGTTGCCATTGAACGGGCAAAAGAACAGGGAGCCTTTATTTTTGGTGTGGTTAACGCGGTAGGTTCCTCCATCGCACGCTTGTCGCACGCGGGTGCCTATACGCATGCCGGACCGGAAATTGGCGTAGCTTCGACTAAAGCATTTACGGCCCAATTGACCGTTCTCGCCATGATGGCCATGAAAATAGGTAAGGCAAAAGGGACATTGGCTGAAGCTGAATACAATCGCTTGTTGGGAGAATTGGCCTTAATTCCGGAAAAAGTCAAAACAACATTAGCAACGCATGAGGCAATCAAGGAAGTCGCCAAACACTACGCGGATGCGCGTGATTTCTTATTCCTAGGACGTGGATACAATTTTCCAGTAGCCTTGGAAGGTGCCTTGAAATTGAAAGAAATTTCATACATCCACGCAGAGGGCTACCCTGCTGCCGAAATGAAACATGGTCCCATTGCCTTGGTAGACGAGAATTTACCCGTTTTATTCATCGCAACTAAAGATGCGTACTACGAAAAAATTGTCTCCAATATCCAAGAAATTAAAGCTCGAAAAGGCAAAGTGATCGCAGTAATATCCGAAGGCGATACCCTCATCCGTAGCATGGCAGATCATGTGATGGTTGTACCTGAAGTGGATGAACTTTTGGCCCCATTGATTAGCGTCTTACCAACCCAACTTTTATCGTATTACATTGGGGTGGAGCGTGGATTGGATGTAGATAAACCAAGAAATTTGGCAAAAAGTGTTACTGTGGAATAATCATGTTTGATTTTAAAATAAACACCTAACGATCTAAATGCATTACTTATGAATCCCTATCTCATTGTATTAATAGGCACAATAGTTGTGTTAGTCTGTAT
>CAZUAZ010000005.1:0-16204 GCA_964618445.1 uncultured Aquirufa sp.
GATCCTAGCTTTTATCCATACAAAACGCCGGCAGAGGTTTTAGCCGCTTTTCATGCCATTCACAAAAAGATGGAACCGTCATTGAAAACGATGTTTGGACGTGTACCTAAGACTCCATTTGAGATTCGGCAAACCGAGGCATTCCGTGCGGCATCAGCATCTGCCGAATATTTCCAAGGATCTGAAGATGGTAAAAGACCCGGCATTTTCTATGTACCTATTTTAGATGCGACCAAATTCAATACGACATCAGGCATGGAAAGTTTATTTCTACATGAAGCCATTCCAGGTCACCATTATCAAATTAGTTTACAGCAAGAAAATGGCGATTTGCCGAAATTCCGTCGGTTTGGAGGTAATTCGGCGTATGCCGAAGGATGGGCATTGTATACCGAAAGTTTAGGCAAGGAATTAGGGCTTTATACCGATCCATACCAATACATGGGGGCTTTGGGTGATGAAATGCACCGGGCGATTCGTCTAGTCGTAGACGCAGGAATGCACTCCAAAAATATGACCCGCGAAGAAGCCATCAAGTACATGATGGATAATGAGCCACTGAGCGAAGAAGGCACCATTGCAGAGATTGAGCGTTACATGGCAATCCCAGCGCAAGCCCTTTCCTATAAAATTGGCGCATTGAAAATTCGCGAGATTCGTGAACGTTTGAGCAAGGAATTAGGACCGAAATTCAAATTGTCTGATTTCCATGATGAAATCTTGAAAGATGGCAACATGCCATTGGATGTGATGGAAAACAAGATGACCCGTTGGGCCAAAGGTTTGTAGCCATTTCCCATACCCCAGGTTAAAACCTGGGGTTAAAAATTTACAACCCAAGGCTTCAGCCTGAGGTTATTAATAAAATCCAAAAACAACCACTTGATAACCCCAGGCTTTAGCCTGGGGATTTACCTATGATCAATCTAACCACAACATTTACCATCCCCCGTTCGCCCTATTTGATTCGGCCCAACAGCCGAATTCTTTGTATCGGATCCTGTTTTGCCGAAAACATGGGACAACGTCTAGCTGATTTACCTTTAGAAGTTTCGAATCAAGCTTTAGGAACGCTATTTCATCCCTTGAATATTCTAAGAGGCTTGAGTCCACAAACCCTGCAATATGCGGATTTGTATAAACAAGGTCACTTATATGTCCATCCCGATTTCCATTCGCAATTCATGGGTGAAAATCCGGAGGAGTTTATTGCAACATTGACCGAAATCAAAGAAAAGACCTTGGCATTTTTAGCATCAAGTCAATACCTGATTATCACCTGGGGCACTGCCTTTTATTATGAAGATCAGGTGCTGGGTAGGGCGATAGCCAACTGCCATAAACAGCCTGCTAACCGATTCGTCAAAAAGCTAAGTACCGTGGATGAAATCTGTTTGGCTTACAAAAATTTCATACTAAAAAATCCACATCTCAAAATTATCATCAGCGTGTCGCCTGTACGACATACACGTGATGGAATGCCGGAAAATGCCGTTTCGAAAGCAACCCTTAGATTAGCTGCAGATATCTTAGTGAGCAAATTTCCTGACCAAGTAATGTATTTTCCCGCGTATGAAATTATGCTCGATGAATTACGTGATTATCGTTTTTATCAAACCGATATGATTCATCCGACAGATCAAGCAATTGAATATATTTACAAGCGCTTCAAACAAACACATTTCGAAGATGGCCTGATAGAAATAGCGAAAAGGTGGCAAGAAATGATCGCTACGATTCAACATCGGCCGCATCTTTTGCAATATCCTCAACATTGTGAAATTTTAAGACGACTCAGAAAGGAAATTGAAATGGATCAATCAGGTCTGGATAAGTCCAAGCTTTACGCGAAAATAGACCAGCAATTATTGGCCTTATCTTGATAGAATGACGTATATTTGGCGTTTCAAAGGAAAGCAAGTTATATGGGTGAATTGAGTGTTACGAAAGAGATTATCATCGGTGCCTTGAGCACGGTACAAGAGCCAGATTTAAAAAAGGATTTGGTGACCTTGAATATGATTAAAGATGTGGAATTGGGCGTCGGCGAAGTTCGATTCACCGTTGTATTAACCACACCAGCCTGTCCTTTAAAAGAAAAAATCCGAAAAGATTGTGAGGATGCCATTCATAAATTGGTCCATCCAGATTTAAAAGTGGTCATCCATATGACTGCGGAAGTGACAACACTCCAGCAACAAGACCCCTTGATTCCAGGTGTTAAGAATGTGATTGCCGTGGCATCTGGAAAAGGTGGCGTAGGGAAATCAACAGTTACTGCTAATCTAGCCATGGCCCTTAAAAAGGCTGGTGCCAAAGTAGGTATTTTGGATGCCGATATCTCCGGTCCATCTATTCCTGTCATGTTTGGCGCAGAAGACATGCAACCCTTGGTGCAAGAAGTGAATGGAAAAAATCGCATTCAGCCGATTAACCAATACGGCATCAAACTCATTTCGATGGGGTTTTTGGCGCCTACCGAGAGTCCAGTACCTTGGCGCGGGCCGATGATGACGCAAGCGTTACGTCAGTTTTTTGGCGATACCAACTGGGAAGATTTAGATTATTTACTCATCGATTTACCTCCAGGAACTTCGGATATACATTTGACATTGGTCCAATTGATTAAGTTGACCGGTGCGGTTATCGTCACTACACCTCAAAAAGTTGCCTTATCCGATGCGACCAAAGGTTTACAATTTTTCAAGCAAGCAGGAATTAATGTGCCAATTTTGGGATTGGTAGAAAATATGGCTTATTTCACACCGGCTGAATTGCCGCAAAATAAGTATTACTTGTTTGGCCAAGACGGAGGGAAAGCGCTTGCTGCGAAATACAATGTACCTTTCTTAGGTGAAGTGCCTTTAGTACAGGCGATTCGTGAAGCAGGTGATTCTGGAAAACCGATCGCCGCAGATAATAGTCCAAGTGCAGATGCATTTACGTCTATTGCCGCGAGTTTGGCCCAACAAATCGCGATAACTAACGCACAATAACAACATGGAAAATCATCCTTTATACGCGAAAGTTCAAGGTGCACTCGATAGCATTCGTCCCTATTTAGTGGCCGATGGAGGCAATGTCGAGATTGTTGAAATTTCAGAAGACAATGTGTTAAAACTGGCTTTAGTAGGCAATTGCCAATCATGCAATATGTCGGCCATGACCTTTCGCGCGGGAATCGAAGAAGCCATCAAGCGCGAAGTTCCTGAAATCGTTTCCGTGGAAGAAATTAAAGACCTATGATGCGGATTGGAATTTTTTTTGGAGGCCAAGCACGTGAACGCGAAATAAGTTTTGCGGGTGGAAAGACGGCGATGGCACACATCAATAAAGCTTTATTTACGCCTGTTCCGGTCTTTGTAGACGGTTTAGGAAATTTTATATTAATTAAAGAGGAGTTGATTTATCAAGAATCAATTCGGAACTTCTTCCCTCCCGCCAAATACCAAACGGCCCCATTTTCGGTTTACACAGAATCATTGACTGATTTGAGTGATTATGATGCCATGATTGCATCGATTGGCACGAAGATTAGCCCAGCTGAGTTTTCGGCGCAATTTGATTTTGCCTTTATTGCGATGCATGGACCGGGTGCGGAGGATGGTAGCATTCAAGGATTATTGGAATGGTATAACATCCCTTATTCAGGACCGAGTGTACTTGGTTCGGCGATTGGAATCGATAAAGCCAAACAAAATCTTTGGTTAGAAAAGAGTGTCGGTTTAGAAAAAAAGTATTTTGTGTTGCAGCGCGCCGACTATGAATCTTATGGCCGGGAGACGTTGTTTGAGCAAGTCAAAAAAGCCATTGGCATTCCATTTGTGGCGAAAGCACCGCATCAAGGATCATCGATTGGGTTGGCATTTGTGAAACAAGATTCCTTAGATGATTTTGATCAAGCGATCAAAAAATGTCTATTTATACAAGAGATTCAACGGACGGATTGGTTGACTTATTCGGAGGATGACCAAGTTGCTTTGCTACAAAAAATGGTGAATTTGGATGAGGGGATTGGATTCCCTGTTCGATTTAATCACCAAATATATGCGCATCCATCCGCCTTGTTGACAGCTTTACGCGAATACTTTACGCATACGGTAACGAAAGCCAGCATCCATTCGATTCATTCGGAAGATGCGGTCTTGTTAGAGGCCTTTGTGAATGGAAATGAATTCAGTTGTGGAGTGATTCAAACACCTCGCGGTGAGGCTGTTGCACTTCCTCCTACTGAAATTGTCATCGACGAATCGGTTGAAGTATTTGATTTCAATGCCAAATACAAATCAAAACTGACGCGTAAGCGCATCCCAATGGATGCTTCGCTGAGTCATTTGCAACTTATTCAGGAGCAAGTGAAGCAGGCGTTTGATGATTTGGGATTTGGTGTTTGTACACGCATCGATGGTTTTTTACGTGCGGATGGCGTAATTGTATTACATGATCCCAACACAATTCCGGGGATGTCGCCTGCTTCATTGATCTTCAAACAAATGGCTGAAATAGGCCTTACGGTGACAGATTCTATCACTTATTTCATTCGCCAATCCATTCGGGAGCGTTTACGTACCGGAAAAAATTACCACACGTTCCGGAAATTATTGGAGGGTTTAGATGCTGAAATTAAAAATGTTTTAGCTGAAAAAGCTTTGCAGACTCCAGTGAAGATTGTGATTGATTCGGAGGATTTGGAAGGAAGTTTTGAGTCGGCACGTGCTCAGGCCGCGTCATTAGCTGCGCAAGGAAATGTGGCATATCAAGTGGTCATGCCGGTCGAAATGGAGGAAGGGACCGTTGATTATCCTGTTCATGTGGCGCAATTAGCCAAAGAAAGTGGTAAAGAATTTTTTGAAAGTATTCATGCAGGCGTTCACCCACTGATTGCGCATACGCGTCAGGCAGGTGCTGAAATCACTGCTTTTTATACACACTAATATGGAATTAAATCCGTTACAATATCCGATCGGCAAGTTTGCCGCTCCTGAAATCATCACGCCGGCATTGCGTCAGGAATGGATTCAAACCATTGCTGAATTACCTGGCCAACTAGCCGCTTTATTGGACGGAGTAGATGAAACCTTATTAGAAAAACCTTATCGAGAAGGCGGGTGGTCAGCACGTAAAGTGATTCATCACTTATACGACAGCCACATCAATAGTTACATCCGTTTCAAAATGGCGTTGACGGAGGAAAACCCAACGATCAAACCATACGACGAAAACACGTGGGCGGTGATGCCAGATGGCAATGAAGCTCCGATCGCTTGGTCGATTGAAGGCATCAAATACATTCACTTGCGCTGGGTTTTCTTAATGGAAACGATGAATGAATCGGACTGGTCCCGCACCTATTTTCATCCAGAGCGTGGGATTACCTATCGACTAGATAAAGTTTTGGGGATTTATGCCTGGCACTGCGTGCATCATTTGAAGCATATTCAATCGGTCATCTAGACACTAGACGTTGGACATTAGACGCTAGACCTTATGTTTACTCCGGACTGACGACTAGCGACTGATGACTTTCTTCTTGTTCCACGGTGCCGTAGTATTCCTAGCCATATCGATGGCCAAACCGATCATCAAAAGGGTAAATAAAATAATAACCCAACGGAATATTTTTTGGTTTTTCATCTGTTCTAATTAAGCTTCAAAATGTAAAGTAGCACTGCCTTGGGTAACTTCGTCCCAAGCGTGTAAATTCGGCCACTGCAAATGAACACAATTTGCGGTTTCCATGTTTCGAGTTTCGCCTAAAAAATAGGAGGCGACATAGGAAATCGAAGGATTATGAGCGACCAAGTAAATGACAGGACTTGCTAGTTTAATTAACTCCTGGATATACTGAGGACCTGTCGCATGGTACCAAAAGGCCGAAAACACCCCTTTTTCATCCGAGAGTACCTCAAACGTTTCACGCGTACGAACAGCATCCGAAACTAACCAGATTCCGTTAGGCATGCCTGCATTTTTAAGCTTTTGCGCTAACGCGTTGGCTTCGTCAATTCCCTGACCGGAAAGTTTCCGAGCTTCATCGGGACTCGTATATGGTCCTGCATGGGCATGACGAATGAGAATTAATTCGATCATG
The DNA here is from genome assembly GCA_964618445.1 of uncultured Aquirufa sp. Lineage (GTDB taxonomy): Bacteria > Bacteroidota > Bacteroidia > Cytophagales > Spirosomataceae > Aquirufa. The sequence goes on from CAZUAZ010000005.1 coordinate 6,092, forward strand.
ATTTGATTAATGGAAATTCACCTGCGGCATGTTTGGCACCCATCTTGATGTAGTGGTCAGCACCGTGTTTTAACGATTCGATCTGCGACTCAGACAAGGTTTTTACCACCTTCGCAGGCGAACCAAGTACCAAGGAATAATCCGGAATTTCCATTCCAGCCGTGACTAAAGCGTGGGCGCCGATGAGGCAGCATTTGCCCACTTTGGCACGATTCAATACGGTAGCGTGCATACCTATTAAGGAGCCTTCGCCGATTTCAGCCCCATGAACAATGGCGGAATGGCCAACGGTTACACGGGCGCCTATGATGGTTTTATCGCCTTCATCTGCATGTAAAACGGCATTATCTTGAATGTTGCAGCCGTCACCCAAATGTATTTCCTCAACATCTCCCCGGATGACCGCACCGTACCAAATGGACACATCTTTTCCGATAATCACGCGTCCCATGACGCTCGCTGTAGGTGCAATAAAAATAGCCATCCGTTTCTTTTTTTGCCAAAGATAAACCATTTTGATAATTTGCTACATGAAGAAAACGTTATATGAAGTTGGCAACTGGTCCCCCACCGATTGCATTTTATCTTTAGGTTGCGGGGCCGCATGGTGGGAAATCAAGCAAACCATGGAACAAGAAGCGGGGGAATTACTTCTATTAGATACCAATAAAGACGTTTTGAATTGGCCTGATTTGGATGAGGCCATCGCCTATTTTGAAGAACAGTACGGAAAAAAAGCCACGACCCCTACATCTATTTTCCATGCGGATGCAGCCCAAATTCCCCTCTCTGATGAGACTGCTGATCAAATTTGGCTATTAAATTCCTTGCATGAACTGGATAACTTGGAAGCTGTTTTAGCCGAAATAGATCGTGTTTTAAAGACAGATGGCTGCGTGATTGTGGAAGAAATCCTGTCGGGAGGCATGCATGATGGATGCGGAAAACGTTTGTTTACACGTTCGGAAATCGTCGGCCTATTTGCTTCGCATGACTTACATGTTGTGTATGAAGGGTCTAAAGATGAAGAGGCCGACTACATAAAATTCGGCCGATGAGGCTTGATTCCTAGCGATGGTTTTCGCAAATTTGTAGCTTCATGAGCAGCATCGACAAACCTTATATTATTGGAATTACCGGAGGAAGTGCTTCAGGGAAAACGCTATTTTTAAAGCGCCTGATGGAGCAATTTCCGGATGATGACATCTGCTTATTATCACAGGATAATTATTATCGGCCGATAGAGCATCAGACTAAAGACCACAATGGTATCGAGAATTTCGATTTACCTGGGGCCATTGATGATGAGGCATTTGCTGCAGATATTGAGAAATTACGTGCAGGCGAGGTCGTTTCGCGCGCGGAATACACCTTCAATAACTCTACGAAAGTTCCCGACATGTTACATTTTTACCCCCGCAAAATATTAGTTGTAGAGGGTATTTTTGTGTTTCATTTCCCGGATGTGGCACGCTTATTAGATCTTAAAATCTTCATTGACGCTAAAGATAAAATCAAACTTGAGCGTCGGATCAAACGTGATAATGAGGAGCGTGGCTATGATTTGCAAGATGTGATGTACCGCTGGAAATACCATGTCAAACCTACGTACGAGCAATATATTCGACCACACAAACGCTCATGTGATATCGTTATTCCAAACAACGATCATTTCGAAAAAGGCCTAGAAGTGATTGTTCACTTTTTACGCGGCCGGTAGGAGACCTGGCCTACCGCGTATAATCCGGTACAATTTCATTACTGCCCAGCTGCACCGAAAAGTGCGTAGTTCCCGCAGAAGCATTAAAAAACTTGATTTGCTCTAGACTCGCAGCACTCACTAAGGAGCCAATAAATAAGGTTCCGGCAGTACCACTTTGACCTGAAACCTTAATTTGCCCATATTGATTCATCACACCTGTTGAATGCAACACACCATTCGATGACACAAAGCGGGTTGAAGTCGCCTTCAACATCCCCATATTATCTAAGCTGGGCAAAGTAACACTTCCTGAAATACTATACACGCCATCCCAACCACGTACAGTTAAGATTTTTCCCGTAGTAAATGTGCCGGCTGACGCAAAATTAATTGCATGCGTACCTGTACCGAATTCTAGTATTGAATTATTGCTGATAAATAACGGGCCAAGCATTTCCGAATAAGCACCTGTGGAGAAATCTCCCCCATTAAATTTAACCGCACAGACATCTGCAATTCGCTCATTTCCACCTAGTAGCAAAGAGCCCCCCAATAGCTCCAATTCTCCGGTAAACAAGGTTTCACCGACTAACTCGACGACTCCCCCCACTGTACCATAAATTTTTAACCCATACGTACTGACCGCGATGGCTGGGCTTCCCGTCAAACTCAATTTACCCGAAGCGCTCCCGATCCCAATTCCCAAGGTTCCACCCATCGTAATCGTCCCACTCCATACATTATCCCCACTGACATTTCGAAATGACCCACCGACACTTCCAACACCCAATCCCGATAACGTCAGAGATTCCCCCAGAACAGATATGCCTCCTACCAACTCCAAAGCGGCTAAATTCGAAACAACTACGCCACTTGATGTAGCACCAAGTGCACCACTGGACCCTATCCGTAACACACCATTTCGCGCCGTCACCTGCGTCAAACCACTATACATATTATCTGCTAATAAATACATACTGCCTCCTCCATCATAAGTAATTCCGCCCGTACCTAAATTTATAATCCCGCCCACACGTAAAATCCCATATCCTCCAAATAATAAGCTGGCATTTGTCCCGGTAAGAACATTTGAAGCAATCAAATTTAACGTACCAATAAAAGCTGTCACACGAACTCCTGGCACCACCGATATCTCTCCTGCAAAGCTATTATCTCCATTTAAATTATAAAATGCACCCCGACTGTTAGGTCCTACACCGACCAGACTCAATGACTCAGCGCCAACATTGATTCCACCAAAAAACTGCAAACACCCTCCTGAACTCACCGAAGTCCCACCCACCACAGTACCTAAGCCAGTCGAATGACCAATACTCAAAATACCTGCATTAACCGTGGTACTACCGGAATACGTATTTGCTCCCGTCACCGTCATCGTTCCGGTTCCATTTTTCACCAAACTTAATTGACCCATACCATCCTCAATCACCCCCGTATGACTGGTGGTTAAATTTTTTGAGCCAGTTGTCAGCGTCATAATACCACTTGAACTACTAGTGATATTTGTGCCTCCAGCCAAACTACCTAAAGTCAACGAATTACCCACTAAATCAATGACCGTCCCCAAATTGGAACTCAAAGCAGTGCCCGATGGCAATGCGCCTGCTGCGGATAAATATAAACTTCCAGCATTCAAGCTAGTTGTTCCTGAATAAATACTGACTCCATCTAATCGTAGAACACCGACGCCCGATTTGATAAAATTTGAGCCTCGAATAATCGCTCCTCCCACTAAACCATCGTTAACTCCTCCACCCGTAGTCCATAGCGTATTCCCCGTGGATAAAGTTACAATGCCACCACCTGTATAACTTGTTCCCCTACCCAAACCCGCATTGACATTATTTTGTAAGCTTAATCCACCCAAAGCACTTAACGTAATGTTACCCCCGTTCCCGCCTATAGCCCAACCGTAATCACTGCCTCCTTCCGAACTCAAAACTCCGCTGTAATCTAAGGACCCTGTTGTACTTATTATGCTCAACGCACCGCCTGTTCCACCATTATTCCCATTTCCCCCTAAGGTTAAAACAGATCCACGCAAAATGATCGAATTCACAGCATTTAGGGTAATTGAACCGCCCGTCCCCCCATTATTATTATACGTAGGCATGACTGCACCTCCGCCGGTAGCGTCTAGGTAACTCCCCGCCGCTAAACTCACCGAACCGCTAACAGTATAAGTTTGATTGGCTCCACTACCTCCATTAAATCCAGAAAATGCACCAGTGTCGTTACGCCAACCTTTAGTCCATATCTTTCCACTTGCCCCTACAATTAAATTCCCTAAAATTGTCATTGTTAAATTCGCTGGACGAACAGGACTGGTGGTACTAAAAACATTTCCGCCACTTAAATCCAAGACCGCATTGACATGCACATCACCCCCCACATTAAATAAGACACTACTTGGCCCTCCAGTAGTACGAATCGCCATATTGGCGTTGATCTGAAGTTCCCCCGCACAGGTAATTCGAAAAACGCTTGATTTCGAATAATAGTAAAAATTCAGTTGGCTTACAGCAGCGTCAACATTCACATTCCCAGATTGCGTACCTTCAACCCTAGCTGTATTAATCTCTACAGTGGTGTATGCTCCTAATTTATTTTGTAAATCCGTTGCACTTAATATCGCATTATCTGCTGTTGGCGAAAACGTATATGCCCCATTTGAGCTATAAGCCCAGGAACCATTACTACTCGAAGATGCGCTCGTAATTCGAACATCGCTTTGCTGAGCAATCGCTGCAAAACTCAAAAGCCAAAACAATGCACCCGTTATGTATTTTACCATTTTGATCAATAGTAATAATCAAATTGAATACGATCCCCCAACACCAAACTTGCCGCCCCATTACTAGCCGGAATATAGGACATCGACTTGCCCGAAACAGAGACTGCCGTTTTAGAAATTCGAACCCCATTGACAAAGAGTGTCCAATTTGAATTTATATTAGGGGTCTGAGAAAGTGTAAATATCGTTTGGCCAGCTGTGCTTACGGAATACTCATCGGAGAACATACGGACCAAACTATAATCCGAATTAATCAATGCTTGCGTAAAAGCATTCGTTCCATTTCCCTTCAAAATACCAGAAAGTGTCGAACTGCCAGTTCCACCTTTACCTACACTCAAGTTTCCTGAAAACTTCGAATCCGTCACGGCACCATCCGCAATTTTAACTGAAATAATTGCACTATTACTTATCACCGGAGCTTCAGCTGTCGTTCCAGTTCCTCCTAAATCCCCTGCTAATCGTGCTAGCCCATTTGAGGTAATCGTTGCATTCGAAGCAACCGGTAGCGTAACTGAACTATTCGTTCCCGAAAGCGTAACCGTTGTACCCGTCAAGGATAAGGTTTGAGCCTCTGCCAAAACCACCGCATCCGGCACCCACGCGGTTCCATTATATTTCAATACTTGTCCGGTGGTCGGCGTGGAAGAACTTAATGTTGCTCCTTGCAAACGAGCGATCGTCGGTGAGGAAGCGGTACCTCCTAGGTCGCCGGCCAACTGCACTTTACCTTTTGTCGTGGCATCCGCATCCACCACATTGGCATTCACCATGGCTGCTTGAACAAAGCCAGTAGTGGCCAACAAACTTGAATTATTTCCTGCAGATTGTGTTACCCCTGTGGTCGTAGCAGGCAAAACGGGCGTACCCGTAAATACAGGTGAATTCAAATTTGCTTTCGCATCCAAAGCCGCCTGAAACGCCACCCCAGTTGTCGCAATATCCACATAATCCTTTACGGCTTTCACCGAGGGGTATTTTAGATGACTAGCCGCATCCGCCATGACATCCGTCGACTTATTCACTAAACTTTCTTTTAATGCCAGCCCAGGAACGGTTGGATTCGTCGCCGTCCCCGATAAATCACCTGCCAATTGCAATTTACCCGTTGCCAGGGTAGTCGCATCCGGCGTACCAGTGGTAATGACATTGGACATGGCATTGTCGACATAGGATTTTACGGCCAACTGCGATGGATATAAGGAATTACTTGGACGCGAATTGCCTAAGTCCAGTGCTGTCGACTTATTCGACAGCATCTCAAAACTATTCGCCATCTGACTTGTCTGATTTTGTAAATTGACGAGTTGGCTCGATAAAATAGATGACGCATTCGATGTATTTTTTATCCGCTCATCATGCTCACTCAAGGTGGAACGTATCGAATTAAGCGATACATTCACAGCAACCAGTTGCGTTTGGGTACTATCAAGTCGAAAGCTCAAATCACTGACCGACTGATCGATCACGATAAATCGAATTTTGTTGGCTAGTTGGTTCGCCTCAATTTTAGCCGAACTCTCCTGAATCGCAATGGTATTTACTAATACACTTTGCTTAAGCGGATCTAAATCTTTGGGTACTAAATACCCTACATCATTTGAAAATTGACTTAGTTTCGTGGGAGAATCGCGTACATTTTTATAATCTACCGAGGCCGCATAGAGCGCATAAGGCGTAAAAGTTAAGAGTTGATTACTGACTTCCGTAAATGTAGATGACCCATTGAAATTCACACTTACATTCAGTTTTTTGAGGTTCTCATCCCAAATGATGGAATCAAATTGCTTATACTTTGATTCACCAGAAGCTGCATTTGAGCCTATATTCCAAGCAGGTATACCTTTTCCAATGACTAAATTAACCAAGCCAAAGGCATCTGTTTTTGCCGCGTGAATTTCCTCATAATCGATTCCTTCCTTGGAAACTAACGTGAATCGCAGCCAAACATTTCCATTCGCCAATGGCTGACCAGAAATCACTTGACCCGGTATCTCAATCGGATTCGGGTCCAATATGACCGCTTGGTAATTCAAGCCATTTTGTTGGCCATACGCCACCCAAGATGTAAACACCAAGAGTAAAATGAGTAGATTTTTATACATACGGTCTAGCTTATTGGTGCAACCTAATTCCCATCGCAAGCGTCATGGGCGCCATATCCAATGTGCCCGTTGGCGTTACTTTTGCATCATGAGTTTGATAAGATGCAACGTGTGCAAACGCGCTCACTTGTGCATTCACGCGTTTATTCACTTCAACTTGTACACCACTAAATAGGCGAAGCCCTTTAAATTGTGGTTCCGACAAAAGGTCAAAATATCGTGCATCAACGAGCTGTTGGCCCGCCACCAAATACTGCCCCATCACCCTTCCGGTTACCTGAATAGACCAGCCTTTGATCAACGGAATTCTAGGCCCAAAACCAGCTGATACCCCCACATAATCTGTTTGGTACGAAAAGGCAATCTGTTGGACATCTCCAATTGCATTAAATTGATTGTAATTCAGCCCCAAATCATAGTGAAATAGATTTAGAAACTTGGATATTTTAGGACGCTGACTAAAGTAAATGGCTGATTTTGAAAATTTGGAAATCAAACGAACGGTGTCTATCAAGACATGTTCATGGGCAATCTCCAGATGTAAACCAGATTGCCGTTTTAATAGGTCAACAGGCTTACCTGCTGAATTCGTAAATTGATATTGTGTGATATTGGAACCGATGGCCCACTTCCAAGCTTGAGCTTGAATGGAATAAAAAGGGACGAACAGCAGGAGAACCACCACACGACGAACGCAGCAAATGGTCCATCCCCTGAGGAATAGATTAATCATGTATCTTAGAACTAGGTAATCGAAAAGTAAATCTAGTTAATTTTCGTACAGCGAATTAAGTCATTTTTATCCTGAATAGAAAATTTAAATGACCAATCAGTCAGGGGATTATCAAACGGAAATGAAATAATTCGTACTATTTTAAATCTACATTATAATGTAGTCCTTTATTGGCCCGCTGTGCGCGTGCGTGTTTGATGATTAAATAAGCCACATTGATCATATTCCGCAATTCACACAGAGGAACGGTGATGCGTGATTGTTTGTATAATTCCTCATGTTCGAGGTAGATTAATTCCAAACGGTCATAGGCCCGTTTCAAACGACGGTCCGTTCGAACGATACCTACGTAATTAGACATAATGGATTCTAATTCACGTGCCATTTCGGTTACTAACACTAATTCTTCAGGGTGCCGCGTTCCTTCATCATTCCAGTCTGGAATACCTGCAGGAATTTTTTGTGTACCGAATTGACTAACTGATTTCTCAAACGCATTGTGCGCATAAACGATGGCTTCCAATAGTGAATTCGAAGCAAGACGGTTCGCACCATGCAAACCGGTATAGGAACATTCCCCAGCTGCGAATAAATTCTCAATGTTGGTTTGACCATAATGATCGACAATAATTCCTCCACATAAATAATGCTGGGCCGGCACCACAGGGATCATTTCCGTAGCCATATCAATCCCAAGTTCTTGTAGACAATGGGTGTAAATCATAGGGAAATGCTGGAGTATTTCTTCTTTCGGAATATGTCGCGTATCTAAATACACATGATCCGTTCCGTTGATCTTCATTTCAGAATCAATCGCACGTGCGACTACATCGCGAGGCGCTAAAGATAGACGCTCATCGTAGCGTTCCATGAACGTCGAACCATCCTGATTCTTCAAGATTCCACCATGGCCACGTACCGCTTCCGAAATCAAAAAGGAAGGCTTGTGGCCTGGATTGTATAATGCTGTGGGATGAAACTGAATAAATTCCATGCCTTGAACAAAACCTTTCGCACGGTAAGCCATGGCAATACCATCTCCGGTAGCAATGGTGGGATTCGTTGTGGATTGATACACTTGACCAATTCCTCCCGTGGCTAGTAGTGTCGTTTTCCCTAAAAAGGTTTCTACTTTCTTCGTTTTTTTATTCAATACGTAAACACCATAACATTGTTTATTGGGCGTATCCTTGGTTACTTTCTCCCCTAAATGATGTTGGGTAATTAAGTCGACAGCAAAATAATGGGTAAAGAAATCAACAGAGGTAAAGGACTTAATCTTGGCTAAAAGTGCGCGCTCAATTTCGTTTCCTGTGGAGTCCTTATAATGTAGAATGCGTTTATCCGAGTGCCCGCCTTCTTTCACCAAATCAAAAGTTCCATCCGATTTCCGGTCAAAAGCCGTCCCATAAGCGATTAATTCTTTGAGACGTTCGGGCGCTTCACGAACAACCATTTCGACAACTTCAGGATCTGAAACAAAATCCCCCGCGACTAACGTATCATGAATGTGCTTATCAAATGAATCTTCGGAATCCCAAACGGCAGCGATTCCGCCTTGGGCATATTTGGTATTTGTTTCTTCTGCAACGGTTTTGGTAATGAGCGCAATCTTCATGGGAATCTGTAAATTCTCAAAATGCTGGGCGACTTTTACCGTGAAGGATAAACCCGCAATTCCAGAACCAATTACTATAAAATCATACGTAGGCATAAGCGCTCATTAATTCTACAAAGTAACCAAAAACTGCCGTAGAAATGAAATGTAGATTATTTATTGTACTTTTGCCGACAAATAAACGGTAAACCCTTAACAATCAATTTATAACTCAATGGAATCAAATAACAATTCGTCGAAAATCGCAATTATCGTCTTGGCCGTTTTAACGGCAATCCTAGGTGTATTATATTTTCGTTCAAATCAATTATCGAACGAGCAAGCAACAACAATCGAAGAAAAAGCAACTGAATTAGCGAATACGCGCACACAATTGGATTCAATCTCGACTCAATTGGATAGCAAAATCGCTGAAATTAAAGCTTTGGGTGGTCAAGTAGCTGACCTAGAAGCCTTGAAAGTTCAATTAGAGCAAGACAAAGCTTCCTTGAAAAGCTCAAATCATGCGGCAATCGCATCGTATGAATCAAAAATCAAAGAATACAATTTGGTGTTAACGCAAAAAGACGGCGAAATCGTTGAATTAAAAAAGCAAAATGGAATTCTAACGGAAAACAACCAAGTATTAACAACGCAAAATTCGACATTGAATACGGAGAATTCTGGGTTGAAAAACCAAAACAAATCGTTGGCAGACACACTTTCAGACGTTGCTGCAAAGAACAAAGAATTAGCTCGTAAGGTAAGTATCGCTGCGGCATTGAAAGCTCAGAACATTCGTGTTCTTGCCGTTAATGCGAAAGGTAAAGAGACCGAGCGTTCACGTTTGAACGGAAAGAAAATTGACAAGTTAAAAGTTGTATTCTCTTTAGCTACAAACCCAATCACCAAATTGGAAAACAAAACAATTTTTGTTCGCATATTAGACGGTGATGGAGCAACACTTTCAGATGAATCAATTGGTTCTGGCAAAATCAACTTGAATGGAAAGGATACGCCATACACGACAAAGCAAGTGATTACGTATACAAACGACAATCAAGAAGTAAGTGTTATCTACCCACGCGGAGGAGTAACTTACAAACCAGGTAAATATGAAGTTGAATTGATTTCAGAAGGATTTGTGGTGGGTAAAGGAGC
>CAZUAZ010000005.1:16304-74854 GCA_964618445.1 uncultured Aquirufa sp.
CAGGTAAATATGAAGTTGAATTGATTTCAGAAGGATTTGTGGTGGGTAAAGGAGCGTTTGAGGTCAAATAAGAAGTAAGTATGAAGTAAGAAGTAAGAGGTAAGAAGTAAGAGCATTTGCATAAAGCATTAAACTCTTACTTCTTACCTCTTTTTTTAATTCACCTCTTACCTCTTACCTCTTACCTCTTACCTCTTACCTCTTACCTCTTAACTCTTACCTCTCTCTTATTTCTCCCACCACCACTTCGAAAAGCTCTTAGAAAAGAGCAAACTAGCCCCTACTGTTTGATTGATTTGATAGGAGTTTAATGACCCCGCCAGCGAGGTTTGCACATTTCGATTATACGTTTTTAAGCGTAAAGATCCATCCCGTTTAACGAACCACTCCAAGGCCCAATCACCCAATAAAATCGATGGGCTTGTTTGATTTCGTGCATCCGTAAATCCTCCACTTCGGGTGATCCGTAGCCGATCATTCATATTATAGGAAGCGCGCAACTGCAGGTTGGATAGAATATCCTGGGTCAATAACCCCCCACCTAAAAACACGTCTACATTCAAATCTTTATTGATTTTATTAGCCAAACCACTTAATTGATTTGACAACATTTCTGTTACATTACCCATCAAATTTCCAATCGCAACGCCTGTTCCCCCGTAAGGAGAGACCAGCTGGCCAAACAACAAGACGTTACTTACCTGACGGGTCAACTCCTGCTCATCGGTTTTGATACGATTTGTAAATGCGGTCACAGCCCCATTCAAATGTACGTCTTGAGGGTAATCTCGAACACCAATATCAAATGAAACAGCTGGAGATAGTAATCGATCTTTCAAATTAATCGTAACATCTACGGGATACCGACGCTTAAACTCAGGCAAATTACTCTTGTTTGTCGTATCAAGTAAAATAGGAAACAAAGAAGCATACTGTGTATAAACCGCTTTGATGTTGACTTTGCCCTCCATTGGGTCGCCCGTCCAAGAAATCTTAGAGCCTCGCTGAATCGCAAACTTCTTATTGATCAAATTTTGCAGGGTAAATGTGTAATCCCCTTGGTCAATGGAATAATCTCCATTCATTCTAAAATCACCCTTTTTATCTAGGGTCATACTCAAAGCGCCATTCCCATACACCCGCATGATATCACCCTTCTTCTGATCAAACTGAACCTCGCCATAAGCCTCCGGCGTTAAATTCAAATTTAAATCCATAGTAATCCCATCATCCTTCAATTCCTCAGTCGTTCGTTTTTGATTATTGGCCAGCTCTGTGTTAATAGACTCACTCAACAACTCATAACTATCCTCTTCCTTGACCTCCATTTCTCGATCCAACGGAATAAATAAACGCGTACCACGTTCACTTTTTAAATTGGCATAAATTAATAAGTCATCTAAAGTACCGGAAATACGCATCGGTCCAGAGGCAAATCCAGTTCCATAGTAATAAGACTTCGAATCCCGTACTGTATTCAGCAACTTAAATCGATTCAAATCTGCTGACAAATTCAGTTCAAATGGCTTGTCTTTCGGGAAGTTTAACGTAGCGTTTAAGCGCGCTGTATTACCTTCAGGATCCTTTAACAACCAATTAACTCCTTTGATTTGACGCGATTGAAATTGTACCGTATCTGAAAAAAGGAGCTGCGTCTTTAAATAATCAAAGGTTGTCCTTCCTCCCTGAACCGTAATTTTACCCGCAAAAACAGGATCAGTAATCCCTCCCCCCACATGTAAATTACCGGAAGCCTCACCCAACAAACCCGAGAATATGCCCGTGGTAAATGGTTCCAAAATTTGCAAATTGGTCTTGTTCAATTCGACCTGAACATTAAGTTTATCTTCTTCACCAAAGGGTTTGTAGGTACCACTCACCGACAATACCGATTCCCCCAATCGGTTTAAATGGTAGTTCAGATCCATAAGTTGCTGGTCCGCTTGATACGTCCCAACGCCCTGAAAATTACCCATGTAAAATTTATTCAATCGTAAGGAATCGACCGACAACCACGAATCTAAACGGGTATTTTGATACCAATTCTGTAAACTAACTTCCGCATTCATCACACCCTGAGCTTTGGTCGCAAACAAAGGATTCAATGTCCCCAACTGAAACTTCCGGACGCGTAATTTTATGGCCTGCGTTGAATCAGTAGAAATACTTCCTTGTAACGCAATAGACTGTTTTTGATTCGATATTAATACATGTTCCGCCTTCAACGATTGCCCCTGAATGTACACACGGTTCTCCGGATCAATCGACCAATCTTGCCCCAAAATGCGGACATAAGAATCCTTAAATCGCAAGGACAGTCCATCTTTTTCGAACTTCCATATCCCGCCAAAATGGGCCAAATTTTCCTCCCCTTGCTGTTTGAAATCCAACCCAAAATTGATACGATCCTGATCCCACAAGGCGTCTAATTTCAAATTCTCCGTAGGCGTTAAAAAGTTTAACTGCTGCTTTCGGGATTGAAAAATTAAACTAGATGACACCTCTGGCCCACCAAGAAATTTAGAGCTCTGAAATGAAAACACGGACTGATAAAATTTATATCCTCCTAAAACCAAGGTGTCCGGATAGGCCTCTAAACTAAGCGAAAAACTACGCCCTTTGGTTATGTTTCCAGAAAATACGGTATTCCGACCCACGTCAACGGACGGGAAAAATCGCTCCATTAACGGACCGATGTGATGGCAGATCACCGTAAAATCCGCGGAATATTTCTGATCAACAGCATGAACTTTAGTGGCATAATAGCGATTCCGCTCCATCTCATTTTTCGCAAAATACAATTTGTATTCATCCCACAATTGGGCTAATTCCATTTGCATTTTTGTTGGCACAAAATCACCCGCCATCTCGACCGAAACAAAGGGCGAGCGCAATTGATATTTCTTTTTAGCCCCCTGCGTATCAGCCAAAAATGTCACCAAATCCATCGCTAAATCAGGCTTTTTCGGCACTTGCCATAAGACATCCTGAAACACAGCACGCCCTTCAATATCGTCGATATCTTGCAAGGTCATATCCAAATCAAAGCGCGACTTAACACGCATCGGCTCAGCAACTAGGTGTAAATTTGATAAGTCGGCACGGTCCACAACGCCTTCCAATTGATACCTCGGCTTCGCTTGACGCAAGTTAATTTCGCCTGTCATCGAAGCGACTAAATGTGAATCTTTCACCGCCACTGTCCCCTTAAATAATTGCTTCTGCAAATTACCTTTCAAGGCTACGCGTTTGTAACCATATCGATTGAAAAATATCTCCGAAATTTGGCCATCAAAATCGACATTTGCCGACTGGTTTGAAAAGCCAGTTCCTTTCAATTTCGCTTCTAAATCAATCGTTCCTACATAATCCTCTAGACTTAATAATCGACCTAATTTAAACTTGCGCAATTTGACAAAACCATCATATCCAGAGAGCGCCATCGAATCTTTCAAATGCATCCGCACATCACCTTCCATATACCCTAATCCGGTATTTAACTGCCCAGATGTTTGAAAATCTACATGGGTACCCTTGAATTTCCCACCAAACGAAACCGCCCCCAAAATGCGCATTTTATCAGCAGCAGATCTCGAAATAAATACCGCTAAATCCTCCGGTAGAAATACCGATTGCTTCATATTGAAGTCCATCTGCGTACGATCAATATTGGGTAAGCCCACAAAATCAAAGTCACCCCGCAAGATACTTTTTTGACCAAAACCAAGGGCGAACTGACGCAAATGGAGGTTGTCTACGGTGCCGGCCAACAAGCCATTCAGCTGGTACATCCCTTTGTAAGGGGCCATGGATGCAATAAACTTGCTAACATCGTCACTCGACAACCGCGAGTTGACCAAGCGAGCTTGCATATTGGCACGCGTAATCCACTGCGTTAAATCATCGATTTTCTTGTAGTTGACCACAAAGCGATCACTAATCCATGAATCATTGATGCGCAAGCCCAACTGGTCAAACCGCATTTGCTTGTCGGAAATCATGAACTGGGTGTCCAAGCGCTTAATCCGCAAATTAGTCTGTGGGGCAATCGCGTTAAATCCAATCGTTTGTAAACCAATCGTATCGCCTTTGGAATAAAACTGATGAACGACGGAGTTTATGTGCGCGATTTCAAAATGCGAAAGGTCGAAATGCTGCGGCGTGGCTGTGTTTTCAACTTGCTCATCATCCAAGATAAAGGTCCCATCTACTACCTCTGCTTCTTTGATCACAAAGACGCTGGAACCTGTTTGTGGGCCCGTACTATTTCGATTTACCCAGGCAATAATTTGATCAATAAAATGATTAAGATTAACCGTTCCTTGCTTCTTTTCTAGAATTAAATGTACCCTAGGTTGATATAAACGAGCATAATCCATGGTTGGCCTACCTGTCTGCAAAAACAAATCAGCGATGCTAAAATTAATATCCAGCTTCTCAATGTAGATCATTTCTTTGCCCCAAGGGTCTTTCACTCGCAGGCCTTTTAAGCTGAGTTCATCAAAAAACTTAATCTGAATACCTTGTAAAGTGAGCGGATACCCGATGGCTTTCTCGATTTTAGGACTAAAATACTGAGCTAACAGGGTTTGATTGGCCGGGGCACGGAGCAGAAGAATGCATGTGAAAACGAGCAAAAAGAATCCCAACAATCCATATAGGACCGTTTTAGCGAGGATCTTTAGGTATTTTACCATGTTTACTATTTTTGCCCTATTTTTGCAGTCCAATGGTCCTACTCGCAATTGAATCTTCGTGTGACGAAACCTCTGCTGCCGTAATGGTCAACGGAGAATTGAAGTCAAATATTATTTCCACCCAATTAATTCATACCGTATGGGGCGGAGTTGTTCCCGAATTAGCGAGTAGAGAGCATCAAAAAGCGATCATTCCTGTCGTTCAAGAGGCGCTGCAAAAAGCAAATATAAACAAAAATGACCTGAATGCCATTGCATTTACACGTGGGCCAGGTTTGTTGGGCGCACTACTCGTAGGTACTTCTTTTGCAAAAGCATTAGCGCTCAGTTTAAACATTCCCCTCATTGAGGTAAACCACATGCAAGCGCATGTTTTGGCACATTTCATTGAGGATCCAAAACCTACTTTCCCTTTTCTTTGCCTCACGGTCAGTGGTGGACACACCCAATTAGTCTGGGTGACTTCCCCGCTGCAAATGGAGGTGATTGGCGAAACGCAAGACGATGCCGTGGGTGAAGCCTTCGATAAAACCGCCAAGTTAATCGGTCTACCGTATCCGGGTGGACCGCTCATCGACAAGCTAGCCAAAGAAGGTAATCCAGATAAATTTCCATTCTCCTTGGGTGAAATGCCTGGTTTGAATTTTTCATTTTCCGGAATTAAGACTGCCATTCTCTATTTCCTGCAAAAAGAGACACAAAAAAATCCGAATTTCATTGAAGAAAACAAGGCCGATATTTGTGCATCCGTGCAAAAAACACTCATCGACATGCTATTGCGAAAAGTCAAAAAAGCGATGAAAGAGAAGCAATGTAATCAAATAGCCATTGCGGGAGGCGTTTCGGCTAACTCTGGATTACGTAGCCGATTACAAGAATTGGGTGCCGAGTTGGGTTGGGAAGTATTCATTCCCGCCTTTCAATATTGTACAGATAACGCCGGCATGATTGCGATGGCGGGACATTTCAAATATGAAGCAGGAGAATTTACGGATCAAGACGTCGCGCCTTTAGCACGGTACAGTCTGTAAACGCCTGGGCAAACCTGTCAGGATTGCCAAGGCTTGAGGCGCTTTCGAGCCGATTCTTCGTGTGGGGATAATCTTCAGACTAAAGTATTCGGTTATTAACCCCAGGTTTTAACCTGGGGCTTTACGCAAAGCGTCTCTACACGAACGATTTTAACGCATTCCAAAACGCCATTTTCAATGGCTTCTCATCATCCGTCAACGTGGAAATAAAGCGCGGAAAATAATATATTTTACTATCTCCTATAGCCACAACTTCTTGCGCCTGTAAGCCAGAAATGCTATGCTTCCCTAAAAATATATAGCGCGTAGCACGCGTTTTTTCAACAAATTCAGCAAGTGGAACCTGAATTTCCGTAGGATCTAACACTGACCAATTCGTTGCGGGAAGCACCATAGGCGGTGCGGAGAAAATTAAGGCTAAACGAGATTTTTCGAGATCAGAAATTTCGCCAACAATCAGCCAAGGAGTAGACACTTCTGGTATGTAAGCAGCAGCTGCCTCTTCCACCGGAGCCTCCGCAACCTGACCCGCAGGGCGGTCGGCAGGAACCCAATAGATGACATCATCTACATACAAGGCCGCCAAATCTACTCCCTGATCCATGTTTATGCTAATGAACCGCGCAACACACACGCCTCACGATCTGGGCCTGTCGAAATAAAATTGATCGGTAAATCTAAATGTTGCTCTAAAAATTTAATATAAGTCGAAAGCTCAGCAGGTAATTCCTCAAAACGACGCATGCCTTCCAATGAACAATTCCAACCCTTCAAGGTTGCATAGACGGGCTTCACTTTGATATCCGTGATCTCAAATGGAATTTGATCCGTCACCGTCCCATCTGGCATCTCATAACCCGTACAGACCAAAATTTCTTCAAAAATATTCAAGACATCCGCCTTCATCATAATTAATTGAGTTACCCCATTAATCATCATCGCATATTTTAAAGCTGGCAAATCGATCCAACCGCAACGACGCGGCCGACCAGTCGTTGAGCCAAATTCACGACCTTCCTGACGCATACGCTCACCCACCTCATCTTCCAATTCCGTCGGGAATGGACCCGATCCCACACGCGTGGCATAAGCTTTAAAAATTCCAAAGACCTCACCGATGTTCTTTGGTGCAACCCCAAGACCGGTGCAAGCACCCGCCGTGATGGTATTGGAAGAAGTTACAAAAGGATAAGATCCAAAGTCAACGTCCAACAAAGATCCTTGCGCACCTTCTGCCAAAATTGTCTTACCAGCTTGAATCGCATGATTTACTGTATATTCAGAATCCACCAAATGGAATTCCTTCATAAAAGCAACGGCTTCAAAAAACTCTTTCTCAGCAGCAGCTAAATCATACTCAAATTTATATACATCCAAAATCGCCTTATGACGATCTACCAAGGCGTTGTATTTTACTGAAAAATCAGCCGAAATCATATCACCAACACGTAAGCCTTGACGCGAAATTTTATCTGTGTACGTTGGCCCAATACCCTTCAAGGTCGAACCAATCTTCGCATCACCTTTCGCTTTTTCATACGCTGCGTCCAGCAAACGGTGCGTCGGTAAAATAATCGAAGCCTTCTTCGAAATCTCTAAATTCTTACGTAAATCTAAATTGAAATGCGCCAGGCCTTCAATCTCCTTTTTGAAAATAATTGGATCTAATACGACCCCATTACCAATGATATTCTGAACCTCCTGGCGAAAAATTCCCGATGGAATTTGATGTAAAACATGCTTAAATCCGTCAAATTCAAGGGTGTGACCTGCATTAGGTCCTCCTTGAAAACGTGCAACTACCTGGTAACGAGGTGCTAGCACATCCACAATCTTTCCTTTACCTTCATCACCCCACTGTAGGCCTAATAATACATCAACTGCCATAAAATTGTAATCTATATGATAAAATTATTCTTGAGAACGCGCTTGGTACTGATCCCGTGACTCACATTGTTTCTTGGTACATGAACCATAAAAAATCAACGAATGGTGCATCACATTGAAATGTAACATCTCTCCCACCAAACTTTGAATGGTCTGAACACGTGGATCGCAAAATTCAGTCACTTTGTGACAATCTGTGCAAATTAAATGATCATGCTGACGGCGACCATACGACTTTTCAAATTGAGCTTGATTACGTCCAAACTGATGTTTGGCGACTAAATCACATTCAACCAACACATCTAAGGTATTGTAAACCGTCGCACGCGAAACCTGATATTTCTTATTTTTCATGGAGATATACAACTCCTCCACATCAAAATGATCATCCCGCAAGTAAATCTCCTCCAAAATAGCAAAGCGCTCCGGAGTCTTCCGCAAACCCTTGTTCTCCAAGTAAGCTGTGAAAATCTTTTTAACCGAATCGAACTTCTCTATTTCTGCGGACATTATTGAAAAAAAACAACGTAAAATAAGGAAAAAAAAGGGAAAAAAGCTACTAATCTTCGCGCGCCACTTCGATCACACCTGAAACCATTTCTAGCTCTGTAACCAAACTTTCCAAGTGCGCGGTATCATTAATCATCAACGAAATTTTTCCTTCAAACAAACCATCTTTCACCCCAATGGCAAGGGCGGTAATATTCACTTTTAACTCATCCGAAATTACCCGAGTCACATCATTCACTAATCCCACTCGGTCAATACCTCGTATTGTCAACTCCACCACAAAGGACATCTGAATCTGACTTGTCCACTGCGCCTTAATCACGCGATCCCCATGGCGCGACAACAACTCTGTCGAATTAGGACAGGTTGTCCGATGAATTTTTATCCCCTCATTAATCGTCACAAAACCAAAAACCTCATCCCCTGAAATAGGATTACAACACTTCGCTAAGGTGTAATCCACCTTATCCATATCCTCGCCAATCAGCAACATATCCGAATCCTTTCGATCCTTCTCTACCTGGCGCATCCCACTCTTGAACGTCTTCGTATCCGTAATGGGCGATTGAATCGACTTTTCGGCCTGCTTACGTTCATGCAATTCTTTGTCCAACTTCCAATGCTTGAGTTGGTCTACCGATATGTAATTCTTGCCAAAACGGTAAAACAAATCATTGGCATCTTTAGCATTAAAATAGGCCCGCAATTGATTCGTAATTTCCAAGGTCAAATTCGGATAGCCCAAATGCTTCAACCGATGCTCAACCAAATCGCGACCCGTAATCAAATACGTTTTATTCTCCTCCTTGATAAATTCCTTAATCCGCGCTTTTGCTTTGGTCGTCGTCACAATCCGTAACCAATCTTCCGATGGCTTCTGCTTAGACGATGTCAAGATTTCAAGTTGATCACCATTAGCCAGTTTGTGCGAGAGGGGCACCAACTTCCCACCCACTTTAGCACCGATGCAATGACCGCCCACCTCGGAGTGAATTTCAAATGCAAAATCGAGGGCGGTAGCGCCCACTTGCAAGACGACTAATTTGCCTTTGGGTGTAAAAACAAATACCTCTTCGTTATATAGCGAGTTTTTGATATCGTCGACTAACTCGACGGCCGACTGGCTTTTGTCGTTTGTTTCGAGTGCTTCACGTACTTGGCTTAACCAAGACTCAAAAGCCTGCGAAGTACGCGTATCCGTTCCTTTATATTTAAAGTGAGCGGCCACACCTTTTTCTGCAATTTCATCCATTCGTTTCGAACGGATCTGCACTTCCACCCAGCGTCCTTCCTTATCATTTCCAAAAGGCATACTCATGACCGTAGTATGCAAAGATTCATATCCGTTCGATTTGGGGGTTGAAACCCAGTCTTTCAAACGGCTTGGATTCGGACGATAATGATCAGTGACGATGCTGTAAACTTCCCAACATTCCCCCTTCTCACGCTCCAGCGGCACATCTAAGACGACACGAATCGCGAATAAATCGTAAATTTTTTCAAACGGGGTGTCTGATTTTTTAATCTTATTGTAAATCGAATAAATCGATTTTGGACGGCCCTTAATGGTGTATTTTATACCCCGCTCATCCAACGATTTTTTGATGGGGCGAATGAACTGTTCCACAAAACTTTCGCGATTCTGCTTGTTCTCCATCAATTTAAGCGCAATCTCCTTATACGCTTCCGTCTCCGTAAACTTCAAGCCCAAATCCTCTAACTCCGTCTTGATGGCATTTAATCCCAGTCGGTGCGCTAGAGGCGCGTACAAGTAAATGGTCTCCGAAGCAATTTTTAATTGCTTCTCCTTCGCCATACTATCTAGCGTACGCATGTTATGCAAACGATCAGCCAGCTTAATCAAAATCACGCGAATATCATCTGATAGCGTCAGCAACATCTTACGGAAATTCTCCGCCTGCTGCGAAGTTCCATATTCAAATGTCCCCGAAATCTTAGTCAAGCCATCGATTATCTGAGCAATCTTGGGATTGAAAAGCTTTTCAATTTCCCCCAACGTTGTATTCGTATCCTCAACTACATCGTGCATTAATGCAGCAATAATTGACGTAGTACCTAAACCAATTTCCTCCACACAGATTTGTGCAACAGCTAATGGATGATAAATGTAAGGCTCGCCGGATTTACGACGCATTTCCTTGTGGGCATCGGCCGACAATAAAAAGGCTTTCTTGATTTCTTTAGCATCATCATCTTTTAGATACGGTTTGGCCGTACGCAAAAGCTTGCGATAGCGTTTTAAAATCTCCAGACGTTCCGCTTCTAAATCAATGATCATATCAATGGGCTTGAATTAATGCGACTGCCATCGCGGAAATACCCTCAGCTCTACCCACAAATCCCAATCCTTCCGAAGTTGTTGCCTTCACCGAAATTTGGTCTATATCAATCTCCATAACAAGGGCTAAATTTTCTTTAATCGATGGAATATGCGGATTTAACTTCGGGCGATCTAATACCACAGTTACATCCACATTCCCCACTTCCCAGCCTTTATCTCGAATCATCTCCATCACCTTTTTCAACAATAAAGTTGACGCCACTCCCTTCCACATCGGATCTGTATCTGAAAAGTGATACCCAATATTACGCATATTCGCAGCACCCAAAAGTGCGTCACACAACGCATGACAAACTAAATCTGCATCCGAATGTCCCAAAGGACCAAAATCGCTCGGAATCTCCACACCACCTAAAATAAATGGCCGACCTTCCACCCATTTGTGAACATCATACCCTTGTCCTACCCTGATTTTCATGCTACCTGTTGTTTACGATAAAGCAATGTATTCTTTTTGCCGCGAACAAATAAATGCTCAGCCCAATATTGTAAATCTTTCAGCGGAACGGCAGCGATATGTGACGCCTCGGTATTGACAAAATCAACATTTCCAGCATTCGCCGCCATGGCTAAATTCATCGCCCGGTTCAACACTTCTACCTCACCAAAAACTAAAGATGCCTCCGCTTGATTTTTGACACGCTGCAAATCAGTATCCTGAATTCCCGCTTGAACAAAATTTGCGATAGCTTCATCCAATGCCTTCTCTGCCTCCGCTAGTGTAATTCCTTCAGCCACTTGCCCTTGTATCACCAATAATCCCGGATCCAATGAACCTGTTTGATGCGCACTTAATGAATCAAAAATACGCGCATCTTGAACTAGATGTACATACAAAAACGAAGATTCGTTTCTCCCCAGTAAATCACTCATCAAATCAACCGCGTGAAAACCAGCTTGATAGCGACCCGGAACCGGGTATGCCCGATAAATCCGATCCGCTGGTACATCCGCAGAAATTTCCATCCGTCGATCTTCTTTTTGCTCCGGTTCTTGGATACGAAAACGCTCCGGCTTTTCACCACCCGGAATCGGCTCAAACCACTTTTTTGCAAGCACTTTTACTTCGTCAACAGTCACCTTTCCTGCAACCACAAGTATCGCATTCGCAGGTACATAATAACGGGCAAAAAATGCTTTAACATCATCCAAGGTGGCTTCTTCTATGTGTTTAATATCTGCCCCTATGGTAGCCCAACGGTACGGATGTACCGTATAAATCAATGGACGGAACTTCAACCATAAGTCACCGTACGGTTGATTTAGGTAACGTTGCTTAAATTCTTCGATCACCACTTTGCGCTGAACTTCTAATGATTCCGGATTAAAGGCCAATTGTTTCATGCGATCGGACTCTAACCAAAAAGCTGTTTCTAAATTTTGGCTGGGGACTGAAATATAATAATTAGTCAGGTCTGGGGTCGTAAATGCATTGTTTTCACCGCCCACCCGTTGCAATGGCGTATCGTAATTGGGAATATTTTCTGATCCCCCAAACATTAAATGCTCGAACAAATGTGCGAAGCCGGTACGATGTGCTTCCTCATCACGAGACCCCACATCATAAATAACATCCATCACCGCAAGCGTGGTGGTCGGATCCTCGTGAACGATCACCTGAAGACCATTAGCAAGCGTAAATTGTTCGTATGAAATCATGGGGTATAAATAAAAAAGAAATAGAAACAAAAGTAAAAAATTAGGCCCAAAAACCACAGAGCTTCCCTATTTTTACAATTCAATTTTTAACTATGCGCAAACTGCTCGTTGGCATTTTTCTTTTAACCTCCCTTCCCAGCTTCAGTCAGCTCCTCCAAGATGCTCAGGCCAAGGCACTTATTTCCCAAGGATTGGACCACTTGTATGCCTACAACTTCAAGGAATCGATGGATGATTTCAATGCAGTGAAAGCCAAATATCCCAAAAACCCTGCCGGCTATTTACTTTCAGCCATGCAGCTTGAAAAACAATTTTTTCCTTTAAAAGATCACCCAGCTCAAAGTAGAGCGTATTTAGCTTTTTTGGAACTGACATACCAGTTAGCCTCCGAAGCCTTCAAACGTAATCCCAATGATCAAGAGGCCGTGTTTTTCTGCATCTCATCCCTTGGATTTTTAGCTGCCTATGAAAATGATTATCAAAACTATGTGAAGGCGGTGAACTACACGCGGAAGGCGTATGCCCATTTGAAAATTGGGTTGAGAAATACGGAGCGCCAACCGGAATTTTTGTATTCCGCGGGAATCTATAATTATTACCGCATTGTTTACCCAGAACTCCATGCCGTCATTCGCCCATTCATGGTCTTTTTTGAAGATGGCAATAAGCGGCTGGGATTGTCACAATTAGAGGCAGCCATTCGCAAATCAACGTTTGTCAGGAATGAGTCTACTTTTTATTTGGCCTATGTCTATAATAAATATGAAGGCACACCGAGTAAAGGACTACCTTATTCCGAAATATTGGTCACAAAATACCCAGAAAACCATTTGTTCAACATGCAAAGAGCGGAGTTGTTGACGCTTGCTGGTCAATATGAAGCTGCGGAGGAATTCATCCAAAAACTAGAGAAATCAAAATCCGCCTATATGATGGGGGCGGCACACGTGTTTAGAGGCATGCGTGAGGAATTTGAAAAGAAAAGATATACCGTGGCAGAAGCTCATTATGGTAAAGCAATGCAACACCCTTGGGAAGAACGATTTACCAAAGACATCCACGGCTTAGCGCTCATGGGTATTGCTCGCATCGAAAACCGAAAAGGAAATCGGGCCAAAGCTTTGAATTGGGCGAGAAAAGCAGCTGAATTTGTCGAATATAAAAATTCGATCGAAGAACAAAAAAGACTTGTCAACGCATATGGAAAGTAGAGAAGCAGGCATCGAACGCCTTTATCCGAAGATCTGGGGACGCATGTCCGCCCGCTATTATTACTTGCACCAGCTCCGTAAGCAACTCGAACGGGTTATCAGTTTATATGTGAAGCATTCGCCACATCAGTTGATTGCGGATTACGGTTGCGGAAATAAACCCTATGAACCCTTATTTGCCCCATTTGTGGAGCAATACATCGGATTAGATTTGGCCTATAACACAAAAGCAGATGTAACGGTAGATCCCAAAGGTGTGATTGATATGCCCGATACCACCGTAGGATTTGTATTATCTACCCAGGTACTCGAACACGTAGAAGACCCAAAAGCCTATTTAAAAGAGGCGCATCGGATTTTAACGAACGATGGCAACTTGATTTTGTCGACCCATGGCTATTGGATGTTTCATCCGGACCCAACGGATTTTTGGCGCTGGACGTCGACAGGCTTGAAAAAAATCGTACAAGAAGCTGGATTTGAAGTGGTTTATTTCGAAGGTATTTTAGGTCGCTCTTCGATGGGCCTTCAGTTGTTTCAGGATGGCATTCTTTTCAAGCTACCTAAATTTGCTCGGCCCGTTTTATCCATCATCATGCAACCGCTCATCATCTTTTTTGATAAGATTATCGGATCAAAATCCCGCAATGAAGATGCGTGTACCTTTATTCTCGTAGCGAAGAAAGTCTAGCCTGTTCGTAGGCAAAGGTTTTTTCGAACGCTTCAGCCAAAGGACTGAGCGTGAAAGGAATCATTGATTTCAGCTTACTTATATCCAAACTTACTTGTTGGACATCCGTTGGCATCGCCTCCACAAATTCTACCTGAAAATGCGGTATGCGTTGCTTCACCAAATCGATGATTTGAACTAAGGAAAGTGTTTGGCCAGAACCAATATTAATCGTTTGATTTTTAACATCGGAAGCCATCAGTTGAATCAAGGCATGCGCAATATCCTCCGCAAACAAATAATCTTTCGCTTGACTTCCATCCCCCCAGACCACAAAGGTCTCGCCCTTTAATGCTTTTCGAATCGCAATGTTGATGACACCTTGCGTTTCAGAACGATGATGCAAACCAAAAGGATTGGATAAGCGTAAAATCAAATAATCGATCTGATATAAATGGGCATACAAACGAATGTAATGTTCTACGGCCAGTTTGATAATGCCATAGGAACTGATCGGTTGGCACGCTTGATTTTCTTTTTTATGACTCGGTTCCTCATTTCCATAGACCGCTCCACCCGAGGAAAGGTAAACGATTTGCGTACAACCAAAGGCCTTCATCACCTCCATCAAACCGATGGTAGGCAATAAATTTGTCTCCACATCTGCCTGAATATTCTGCGTAGACAACGCAGGAATAATCGAACTCGCAAAATGAAAGACATGTGTAAAGGAATGTTTTTCGAATAAATGCTGAAGCAAATTAGCATCTGCATAATCGCCCGCAACAAAAATCACATCGGGAAATTGGATCGAAGATTCAGGAATTTCTTGGGAAAGGACAACGATCTCAGGCGCGTTAACTGCTTGTTTTTGAACAAAATCAAGCAAATTATACCCTAAGAAACCAGCACCGCCTACAAGTAGAATTTTATCCATGACCACAGTATGTAAAGCAAAAATAGGGTAATTTCGTAGAAAATACCCCCAGCTATATGAATTTGCTTATTGCCCGATCGAATTTTCACTCCTATTCCGAGACGTTTATCGACGAGCAAATCAAGCAATTGCAACCTGTGGAAGTGCTGTATGAAGGCTGGCTACCCAACCAGACCTATAGCGGCAAATCCATTTATCCATTTCCGCTTTCGTACCTAGCTATCCGGGGAAGTTTAAGAAATCTAGTACCCGGACTTTATCGGAAAATCTATCAGTATTTCCTGAAAAGATTTTTACGCGCAAATCAAATCGATGCCTTTTTGGCCAATTACGGTCCGCTAGGAAGTAATATTTATGAAGCTTGCCTTGCATTAGGAATACCCTACTCGATTGTATTTTTAGGTTTTGATGCCAATGAAAAAAAGACATTGGATACCTACCGAAACCACTATGCAGCGATGCTACCAAAAGCCCAAGCGGTGATTGTTGTTGCGGCTTCCATGCGCGCAAATTTAGAAGCGATTGCAGGACCTTTGTCAAATATACATGTCATCCCATGTGGGGTAGATGTGGCCACATTTAAACCAGGAGGTCAAAAATCAGAACGATTCACCTACATTTCTGTGGCGCGATTTGCCGAGAAAAAAGGACCCATTCATACGCTTCGGGCGTTTGAAATGGTGACAAAGGAATTTCCTCAGGCACGCCTACAGATGATTGGCGATGGTCCCATGTGGGAAGAGGCGAAGTCATTTGTGCGCGAAAAGGGATTATCGGAACAGGTTGAATTTTTAGGAGCCATGTCACAGGCTGAATATTTGCCCTATTTACAAGCAGCAGATGTGTTTGTCCAACATTCCATTATCACGAAAGCTGGTGATTCCGAGGGAACACCGGTAGCGATTTTAGAAGCGGCGGCATGTGGATTGCCAACGGTTTCGACCCGACATGCTGGTATACCGGATGCTGTGTTAGCAGGCGAGACGGGATTGTTAACCGATGAGCATGATGTTCAGGGAATGGCGGAAGCATGCCTGTTTCTAATCCAAAACAAAGCAGACCGTTTACGCATGGGGGTGTCGGCTCGAAAACACATCGAAATGAACTACGACGTGGTGAAGCTCAGCCAAAAAATCAAAAGTGTCGTAAAATTTGTAGTTTTGTAGCTTATTCAAATCATGCATGGGAATCGTCATTCGGCAAAGTCTTAAAGCCTCCATCGTCACCTACTTGGGTACCGCGATCGGGACGTTCAATGTCATCTTTCTCTATAATCAGTTTTTAAGTCAGTCGGAAGTAGGTTTGATTGCGGGCGCCTTAGTCAGCATTCCGCTCATTTTTGCCTCCTTTACCCAGTTGGGGATTCCGCATATAGCCGTTCGATTTTTCCCGCATTTTGATGATCCATCGAATGAGCATCGTGGGTTTTTCTCGTTTTTATTGATCTCTCCTTTAGTGGGTTGGGGACTTTTCACCTTAGGCTATGTTGCCTTGCAGGGTACATTTAATGCCATTTACGCAACCAACTCCCCACTATTGCCCCAGTATTTTTATTACATCATTCCGCTGACAGGGAGCTTTTTATATATGTCGGTACTCGAATCCTACGCCCGTGTCCACCTGCGCATTGTCGTTCCAGCAATCATTCGAGAGTTGTATTTGCGGGTGGCGAATGCATGTTTGATCCTAGGATTTGGATTTGGTTATTTATCTTTTGACCAGTTGGTGCAAGGCATTACACTTTCCTACCTTGTTGCGGTCATCGCGCTTTTACTTTACATCAAGCAATTAAAACGATTTTACACGCGCTTAGATTTTTCCTTTTTGCGCCAACCGATCTTCAAGGAAATGGTGGCTTATGGCGGTTGGGT
Organism: uncultured Aquirufa sp.; assembly: GCA_964618445.1. Lineage (GTDB taxonomy): Bacteria > Bacteroidota > Bacteroidia > Cytophagales > Spirosomataceae > Aquirufa. The sequence goes on from CAZUAZ010000005.1 coordinate 33,140, forward strand.
TATCTTAGCGGGAGCAAGTTTCACGTTGATACAGCATGTAGAAAAAATCATGCTTCCGGCGTATACGGGTGGATTGGGAACGACTGCCATTTTTGATATTAATTCCCGGATGGGTTTGATGATTGCGATTCCTCGCAATGTCATCGCGGCGATCAGTACGCCTTTATTGGCCCAAGCCTGGAAGCGAAATGACACGAGTCAGATTGAAGATATCTACAAAAAATCATCGCTCAATTTACTCTTAGTTGGCTGCTTTTTATTCTTGCTGATTTGGTGCAATTTGGATTTCATCTACCAAATCATCCCAAGGCATGAGGTGTATGAAGCGGGGCGCTGGGTGGTTTTGATGGTGGGCATTTCGAAGATTATCGATATGGGTACGGGCTTAAATTCGGAGATCTTGATTAACTCCAAATACTACCGGTATGACCTATTATTTTATGTGATTTTGGCGGTGGGTATTGTGGTGGGCAACTTAATTTTCATCCCTCTGTATTCGTATAATGGGGCAGCACTTGCCTCCTTAATTGCGCTAGCGGGATATAATGCCATCAAGTATTTTTTCTTGTGGGCCAAAATGGGCTTGCAACCTTTTGAGTGGAAAACGGCTTGGATCGTGCTATTGAGTCTTGGTGTTTGGTATGTCGTATCGTTTATTCCCATTTTAGGTGAGGGCGATTGGGTTGCTTGGGTCCTAAATTTAGGCGTGCGTTCGACAGCAGTGGGATTGTTATTTTTCTTGGCTGGATGGGCGCTGGATTTATCCCCCGATTTATCGGCCTTGATAAAAAGTAAATTGAGCAAATGAAGTTGATGTCTTTAGCGGGAGGTTTGCCGCATTATTACAATTTGGTCTTAAATAAACTTCAGCGCGAGATGGGTGTGGAGGTGTGTGTGGTGGTGCCCGCAAGTAAGGGTGCGACTTTGGGGGCTGGTGTTTTTGAGAGTAAAGATGGCATTGAGTTTAAGGTATTTTATCAAGAAGAATATACCACCTATTATGGAAAAAAGTTTTTCCGGGGGCTGAAGGAATTGATTTTACAAGAGAAGCCAGATGTGTTGATGGTTAATTGGCCTTATCAAGCTTCATTTGTCTTTTATCCGAGTTGGTATAATTTCTTACGCCGCCATAACGTGGCACTCATTTCCAAGGAAATCCCATTTCAGGTTCCTCATTATAATGAGGCAATTTCGTACTATTTACAAGGTGGAGGTGTGACGGAGAATAATCAGGCGCATCAGAAAAACACATCGATTTTGGCGCGTGTCAAGTTCATGATTGTCCGGGAGACCCGACGCTTATTTAGTAATCTTGTCGATGCGCATATCAATTATTTAGATGAAGCCGTTTCAATGCATGCATCCTATGGCGTCCCGGCAGAGAAGGTTTTTGTAACGGCCAATTCACCGGATACGGATGCTTTGTTAGCCACTGCCAACCAGCTAAAAGACGTTCAAGCTAATCCCTATCGATTGTTACACATCGGTCGTTTAGTGAAATGGAAGCAGGTGGATGTATTGATTGAAGCGGCCGTAGCATTACATGCGAAATATCCCCAGACCGAACTGAGTATTGTGGGTGATGGACCTGAATTAGAAGCTTTAAAGGCGCAAGCAGCAGGATATGATTTCATCCATTTTCATGGAGGCATTTATGACCCCTCCGAATTAGGCAAAATTACGTGCGAATCAGGCATCTATGTCTTGGCCGGCATGGGTGGTTTATCCATCAACGAGGCGATGTGTTTCTCAAAACCCGTGATTTGTTCTGTGGCAGATGGGACGGAAAAGCGTTTAGTTCGTGAAGGATTTAATGGCCACTTTTTCGAGTCAGGATCTGTGGCAAGTTTAACATCGGTCATTGAAAAGCTTTTTGCAGACCCGGCACAAATCGCTGTGATGGGTAAGCGATCGCGAGAAATCATCGAGAAGGAAATCAATATTCATACGGTGCTGGGGAATTATGTGGAGGCGTTTAAGTTTGCAATCGCTTCGCGATCGAATACGGTCGCTAGTCGCTAGCTCTTTGGCAATTGTTTTGAAAATTAATTACGCTTCAAAATCAACGGTTGAATGAAACAAGTCTTAGTAGTAGTTACAATCCTTATTCTTTGTACAATTAGAACGGTTGCACAAACATCTGATCTGGGCAGTTGGAACATCCTCAATTTAAAATACAACCAATCGGACAAGCTCAGCTTTTTTGGCGAGGCACAACTCCGTTCGTTAAAATTTTATAACCACTTTCATTACTACGAGTATAAGGGCGGCATCGACTACCAAGTTTATAAAAATGTCAAGCTGACTTTGGGTGCAGGTAGTTATCAAACCTACATGGAAGGAGGGGATTTTGTTTTACCCAAAAACAATAATGAATTTAGGCTTTGGCCCCAATTAGTCTTATTTCAATCCATCGGAAAGTTTAAGATTGAACAACGCTATCGAACCGAGTTTAGATTTACAAGCAATGGCTATCGTAATAGATTTAGGTATAGACTTGGGGCATCCTATCCTTTGGGTAAACAAAAAAATGGATACAATCCATTTCAATTGAGTGTAAGTGATGAAATATTTTTCACCGACAATGAGCCCTATTTTGAACGAAATAGATTGTTATTTGCCCTCAATTATAAACCCTCAAAATCATCCACTATACAGATTGGGTATTTACATCAATTTGACTATAAAATTAATGATGAAACTGGACGCGATTTTCTTGTGCTTGGTTTATATTTTGATCTTTTCAAGAATTGGACTGCTAATTCAGCGACCGATAGTGAACTTAAAGACAACTAAACTTAAAGAATCGCTAAAAGCTAACCACTCCAGTTGCAATTGGGTGGTTCAGCGTGCAACAGAAAAACTAGTGATTTTTTTACTGAAATTTAATTTTGAAAAAAACCTTCCATTAATGCTCTAAAACACATACATCAGATGGTAAAATTAAAATTAGCTCTAGATTGGACTCCAAATGTCAATCATATCGGATTCTTTATTGCTAAAGAATTAGGGTTTTACAAACAACAAGGCATAGACCTTGAAATTTTAAATCCGAAAGATGATAATTATTCATTGACGCCCGGCAAAAAATTAGAACTTGATCTTGCAGACTTCGCCATTGCTCCTTTTGAGACGGTGATAAGTTTGAACAATAAAGCGAATAAAGTTAATGCAGTGGCGATTTACGCCATTTTACAAAAAGATTTAAGTTCGATCGCTACGTTAAAATCTTCAAATATTGTATCACCAAAGTTGCTTGATGGTAAAATATATGCCTCATATAAAGCACGTTATGAAGATCATATAGTAAAAGAAATGATTAAAAATGCAGGAGGAAAAGGCGACCTAAATATAGTATATCCAGAAAAACTTGGGATTTGGAACACGCTACTACAGGGAAAAGCAGATGCAACTTGGATTTTTGATAACTGGGAAGGAATTGAGGCATCCAGCAAGAATATCGAATTAAATAAGTTTTCATTAGCTGAGTTCGACATTCCTTATGGCTATTCACCCATTGTGTTGACTAAAAAAGAAAACATTGCCGAGCACAAGGAGCTTTATGCTATGTTTATCAAAGCCACCCAAAAAGGTTATTTATATACAAAAAATAACGTAACTGAATCAACAGAAATTTTAAGTCGTTATGTAACCGAGGACGATCTGAAAAATATAGATTTAGAAAAAGCATTATCCTATTCAATACCTCATTTTGGTGACGAATCTTCTTGTGGAGTAATGTTACAAGAAAGAGTATCACGTTTTACAAAGTGGCTGGTAGACTGCGGATTAGAAGATCAAGTAATTCTAAATCAACATATATTTTCAAATGAATTGTTTGAATAAACCGGTGCTCGGGAATTACATGGAGGCGTTTAAGTTTGCAATCGCTTCGCGATCGCAAACAGTCACTAGTCGCTAGTCACTAGCTCTTTGGCTATCCTTCCAGATTTGCCAAAGTTTGAGACGCGAATGCCTCGATTCCCTAGGCTGAAGCCTAGGGTTATAAAACATACAAAGACGCATTATTTGATAGGTAAGCCTACATTACCCTGCTTCACTCTTAATTCTCAACTCATTTCCTTATCTTTGTCCCCATCATTTCCTACAAAGATTTCTAAATGAAAGTAATTCAGGTAGTCGGCGCACGGCCAAATTTCATGAAAGTTGCACCGCTGCATCGCGCGATTCAAAATCTTCCCAACTGGACTTCCAAAATAGTACATACCGGGCAGCACTTTGACGCTAAAATGAGTGATGTTTTCTTCACGCAACTTGAATTACCGAAACCCGATTTCTTCCTAGGCATAGGAGGAGGTACCCATTCCGAAGTAACAGCCAAAATCATGCTGGCCTTCGAACCCATCCTCCTCGCAGAAAAACCAGACCTCGTTATCGTAGTAGGTGATGTCACCTCTACCCTCGCTTGTACCCTCGTCGCCATCAAAATGGGCATACCATTGGCGCACGTGGAAGCTGGGCTCCGTTCTGGAGACCGCAACATGCCTGAGGAAATCAATCGAATTTTGACTGATTCAGTGGCCAATTACCTATTTGTTACGGAACAAAGCGGCATCGACCATTTGAAAAATGAAGGGGTCCCCGACGAAAAAGTATTCTTTTCGGGCAATGTGATGATCGACTCCCTTGTGCGTTACCAAGAAAAAGCGAAAAGCAGCACGATCCTGGCCGACTTAGGACTTCAGACTTCGGACTACATTGTCATGACGATGCACCGCCCGGCCAACGTCGACACGGAACAAGGACTGAAATCCATCTTACGATTAATCGAACTTAGTACCACCCAAACCAAAGTCGTTTTCCCCATCCACCCACGTACGCGTGCCCACATGGAGAAATATGGTCTAAGTGAGCAACTGAATACGAACCCAAATTTAATTTTAACCGAGCCTCTAGGCTATTTGGAATTCATCCAATTGATGAGCCATGCGCAAGCGATTTTAACCGATTCAGGCGGTATTCAAGAGGAAACAACATATCTCGGAATACCTTGTTTAACATTCCGCGATTCCACCGAAAGACCTATTACGGTAACCTTGGGGACGAATCAGTTATTGGCCGACCTTGACCCAGACAAAACATACCAAGCCCTACTAAACATCTTGCAAGGAAATTGCAAACAAGGTCAAATACCACCACTTTGGGATGGAAAAGCCGCGGAACGCATCGCACAAACATTAGACCAAATCTGTAAAGCCTAATGTCTAAAGCGCTCAATATCGTCCTCCTTTCCTACCACAACCAAAATGGGGGTGCGGGTATTGCTGCGGGGCGGCTCCAACAAGCGCTTCAAAAAGCTGGCCATCAGGTGACGTATTTAGTGCAGGAAAAATCGGGAGATGACGGTTCAGAATTGATTCGAAAAGGCCTGTGGGCCAACCTAGGAAATTGGATCCGTTTCATCATGGAACGCCTCTATTTCCTGCCAAGTGAAAAAAGCAAATCCATCCGTTTCCTTTTCAATCCAGGATTAATTGGGCAGGATATCAGCCGCCATCCCGCCATTCAACAGGCGGATATTATTCATTTGCATTGGGTCAACTTTGGATTCCTATCCATCAGTAACATTGAGCAACTGCTGAAATTGGGCAAACCAGTTATTTGGACCTTGCATGATATGTGGGCCTTTACGGGAGGTTGCCACCACAGTGGAGATTGTGAGAATTTTCAGACCAATTGTGGGTCATGTAAATTTGTGAATAAACCCGAACGCTGGGATATTTCACATCGCATGTGGGCGCGCAAAATTTTTGCCTTCGAGTACCCCAATTTACACATCATTACCTGTAGCGACTGGCTAAAATCACGTGCCGAAAAAAGCACCATCCTCGCACATCGCAGCATTGAATCTATTCCAAATGCCTTAGATACCCATTTCTTTCAACGGATATCCGACGCAAAAAATACGCTTCAACTCAACCCAGCAAAACAATATATATTATTTGTTGCCATGCGGGTACATACGCCAACCAAAGGTTTTAGTTACCTAAAAGAAGCACTAGAAATCTGGAAAAAAGAAAACCCAGCAGCAGCCAAAAACACAGAATTATTACTTGTGGGCAATGTCATCGATAACGCCGAAATCAATGCACTTCCCCTACCGACAACGAGCTTGGGCCACATCGCTGATCCATCGAAAATGCGTTTGATCTATTCGGCGGCAGATGTATTTATTACCCCTTCGTTAGAAGAAAATTTACCCAACACCATCATGGAAGCAATGGCCTGTGGAACACCGTGCGTCGGCTTTCACGTAGGCGGCATCCCCGAAATGATTGACCATGAAGTCAACGGCTTTGTCGCAGCATACTTGTCGGCAAACGCACTTGCCTCCGGTATCCAATGGTCTCTAAGCCACACACCAAATGAAGCTGCACGTGATAAAGTAGTCAGCAGCTATCAGGAAGAAATTATTGCCAAAAAGCATATTGACCTCTACCTCAAATACCTCCCGGATGGCCAAGCTTAGCATCATCACGATCACCTACCAGGCGGAGAAATTTCTGGAACGCACCATCCAAAGTATCTTGGAACAGGGGCACCGTTCAGAAATTGAATTTGTCATTGTCGATGGCGCCTCCACGGATGGAACACTTGCATTGATACATACGTATCAGCAAGACATTGATCAGCTAATCTCTGAAAAAGATCGTGGCATTTATGATGCCATGAATAAGGGGCTTCAGGTAGTCAACGGTGAATATGTGCTGTTTTTGAATGCAGGAGACACTTTTGCCTCTAAAAATACATTAGAACATATACTCAAAGCATTGGATTCAGATCCAGATGTACTCGTAGGCGATGCCATGTTTGTGGACATGCTTGGCCAGGAAATAGGCCTGCGAAGCGTGGTAACACCGCATCGAATTCCCAAAAAACTTACCTGGAAATCATATAAGCGTGGCATGGTTATTTGCCACCAATCATTTATTGTCAAGCGTGACCTGGCCCCACGATATAATGTAGAATACCAATTAAGCTCAGATATCGACTGGGAGATTAAATGCCTCAAGTTAAGCCAAAAAACAATTCAATTGTCGGAGCCCATTTGCAGATACCTCATGGGAGGTGCCTCCGTACAAAATCTAAAAAGATCGTGGACTGAGCGCTTTGAGGTGATGCAGAGCCATTTTGGGTTCATTCAAACATTAGTTGCTCACGGCTGGATTATCCTGAGAGGTATCGCCTTTGCCCTTAAAAAAGGCGGAAAATATTGGTAACAGTCGTATATTGCGGCTCATGAAATTTTACCTCCTACTCATTTTTTCTTGCCTTTCGCTGGCTCCTTGTTGGGCTCAAAAATTTCGTTTTTCAACCAGCCTTGGTACGAGTAGGTTGAATTGGGGAGAAAGCCAACAAACATTAAATACCACGGCAGCATTGCAATTTCAAAAACCGGGTAAACCCACGCAGCTGTTTGGCCAATTAACCATTATCGGTAATATGCAACGCACCCAGCTCGGTAATGAAAATGTGGCATTTAGGGGTGGAAAAGGGGAAATTGGCGTGAACCAATTCACGAAAATTGGCTTTTTTGCAACCACAAGTGTGTATAGTTTGAGCATGGCTAAAAAAACGCATAGTGCAAACAACGAATTCCTAACCGATGAGAAATTTTCACTTCACGGACTACGCGCAGGACTTGGATTTAAATCGAAAGGAAAAGTAAAGACGACAGCTCAGGTCAAGGTTTTTAAACCTTTTTTAGCGCGGGTGAGTTTACAAGATTGGGAAAATGTGCAAAGGACCCCACTCGATAATCCATTAGGTTACCAGGCGAGCGTTGAATTCCGGCTAACCAATTGGTCTTTCGGATTTGAACATGAAAAGGTTCAGTATGGGGGGACGTATGCCAACTTAAAACAAACAAGTGCTCAAGTAACTTACCTCTTTTAACATGCTTCTATCCATTTTACTAAGCTTCATGAGTTTTAGTACTGACAGTACAATCAAAACGACCGAGCTAAATGAAGTAGTTGTTCGTGTTTTTGAACAAAAAAAATCGACATTTTCTAGTCCTGATGCCATTGCAATCTTGAATGCGCAAGACTTGACGCGCACAAATAATACCAGCTTTGTCACATCGCTAAATATGCAAGCTGGTGTGCGCATGGAAGAACGATCACCAGGTTCGTATCGCATGGCGATTCGAGGAAGTGCGCTTCGTGCCCCTTTTGGTGTGCGAAATGTAAAAGTTTATTGGAATCAAATGCCGTTAACGGATGCCGGAAACAATACCTATTTAGCCTTGATTGACCCCGATTTTTTTAATGAACTAACGATCATCAAAGGACCAAGCGGTGGATTGTATGGTGGAGGAACAGGTGGGGTCATGCTATTCAACACCCCAAATGCTACGCAGAAAAAAATCATTCATCAACAGGTGGCTAACAGCCTCGGAGGCTATAAACAGAGCTGGGATTTGCAAACAGATGGGCACAGAGTATATGCAAGTTATTGGAATCAAGAAGGATATCGGAAACAATCGGATATCAATAAACAATGGCTTTCGTATGAATACCACAAAGAATTAGGTCGAAATACGCAACTGGATGTAATCACGTACCTCGGCCGCGTAACCTACCAAACACCCGGTGGACTTACCCTAAAACAATTCCAAACGGACCCCCGACAAGCGAGACCAGCTGCTGGTGCATTTTTAAGTGCGGCGGACCAAAAAGCAACTTTTCGGTTGCAAACGTTAGGTGTGGGAGTCCAACTGACGAGTCGGTGGAATGAACACTGGAGTGCGACAAGTAATCGGTCAGCCCAACTAAATTTGATCGAAAACCCAACCATCCGAAACTATGAAATTCGGAAAGAGCTCAATTTTAGCAGTCGGAATGTCATCCACTTCAAAAATGATGACCTCAGCGTAGATGGTGGACTTGAGTTCCAAACAGGCGTTTTTGATAGCCAAACTTTTGGTAATAAAAGAGGAACGAAAGACACGTTGCAGTTCACGCAAAATACCACCTTGCAAAATGCCAGTTTGTTTCTGCAGGGAGAATATAAAATCAATAAGTCCTGGCACCTGACTTTGGCGGGAAGTTACAATCAATTTTGGACAGCGTTTATCGGCAATGAAGGTATCTTTTCGCCTCGAATCGCCCTATTACATACTATAACACCACGGCAAAACCTAGTTGTCAAAGTCGTGCATGGATATTCTCCTCCTAGCCTAGGTGAAATTCGTCCATCAACCGGCATTATTAACCGAACCCTGCGGGCAGAAAAAGGCTGGAACAAAGAGGTGAGTTGGCGCGGAAAATCCAAATTCCTACAATGGAACCTGAGCGTCTACCAATTTGACCTAAATGAAACCATTGTGATTCGTCGGGCAGCTGATGGATCCGAGTATTTTGATAATGTGGGGAGGACGCGCCAACAAGGAATTGAATTGAGCCATGTGTGGAAAATAGGTCAGAATTTTGAACTGACTAATGCAGAAACGATTCAAAACTTTCGTTTTATTAACTATCAAATTGCGGGCAAAAACTTCTCCGGAAACCGGTTGACGGGAACGAGTCCATTCCAACATGCCAGTACGGTAAGTTATGCGATTTCGCCATGGATTCGTTGGCATTTGCAATATACCTACACCGATAAAATTTACCTAAATGATGCCAATACAGACCAATTACCTGCGGTTCATTTATGGAATTCGAAGCTAGAATACCAGCGTGGAAAATGGAATGTTTGGCTTAGTGCAGAGAATATAGGTGATACGATGTACACGTCAGGACCTGATTTAAATGCATTAGGCGGACGTTATTACAATACGTCGGCAGGTCGCAATTTCAGTTTAGGACTGAGGATTACGTTTAACTAAGGGCGTGAGTGGTTTAATTTTTCCATCAGTTCCGCACCATGTGTATCACTGACAGGAATATCGTAGGTTCCTATCTTAATTCGTAATTGTTTAATGGATTCAATCTTTCGCAAGTTGACAATAAATGATTTATGTACCCGCATAAACCCATGGGGTACCACTTTGGCTTCTAAGCCTTTCATCGTCATTTTGGTTAAGATGGGGCGCTTCTCTCCTTCGATAAATATCTTAACATAATCCTTTAAACCTTCGATGTGCGTGATTTGTGGAATCGTGATGCGCACCAAAGCATATTCCACATTAGCAAAAAAGAAATCTTCCAATGGTTCAACGGGAGTTGTAACTGGACTCGTAGGAGATGAATGAGCTTGTTGGAACAGATGATATGCCTTATTCGCGGCCAATGAAAAGCGCTCCAAACTCGTGGGTTTCATCAAATAATCGACGGCGTCTAATTGATAACTTTCAACCGCATAATTATCATAGGCTGTTACAAAAATTACCAGTGGTCGCTTGTTGAGTGCATGCAAAAATTGAGTACCTAACATCCCCGGCATTTGAATATCAAGGAATATGAGATCTACTTCCTGTGTCTGCAAAACCTCCATGGCATCAAAGGCGTTTTTACATGATGCGACCAATTCGAGAAATGGAATTTGGCGTACATTTTCCTCTAATAGTTTTCTCCCCATATTTTCGTCGTCCACAACGATGCACTTCATCTTTTCCATTACTTACTTGTTTTGATGTAAACGAATTTCTAATGCGATACGGAAAATTTCACCTGTATTGGTCACATCCAACTGATGTTTTCCGGGATACAATAATTCCAAGCGACGCAATACATTTTTCATACCAATGCCCGAACTTACTTCTTTCGATGGGTCCTGCAATACCCCTATTTTATTTTCTACGTTAAAAATTAATTTGCCATGATCAATATGGAAGTATACGTTTATGTGCGGCTCATGTACCAGCGAAACACCATGTTTAAATGCATTTTCCACAAAAGGAATTAAGAGCATCGGCTCAATGGTGCACGCGCGTACGGTTCCATCAATCTTAAAATCAATCGCCACATCCCCATCAAATCGCATACGCTGTAAGTCAATGTAATTGCGCAAATATTCTAATTCTCGTTCGAGCGGAACCATGCTTTGATCTGAATCATATAGCATGTAACGCATTAAAGATGACAAACGAATGGTGACGTCCTCCGCCTGCTTATCTGCTTTAGTACGAATCAAATACACAATGCTATTCAAAATATTGAAAATAAAGTGTGGGCTGATTTGCGATCGAAGGAATGAAAGCTCAGATTTCATTTGCTCATTAAGTTGCTCTTCACGCTTACTTTCAAAGTCGATGAATTCCAACAATAACCCATAGGTAGAACCAATCGCCGAAATCATGATCAAGGGGAAGATGCCTCTAAAATCAAAGAATTCCTTGTGCACATCAAATGGCATGTAATAAATATGGTACAGCGACTGGATGCCAAAAAACAAGACAATAAATAAAAACAAAACACCAAAATAGACAAATACACCCCAGCGCTTAAATACAATCGGGACAAGTAATAACGTGATGATATAAAACAGCGGAACGATGGTTAATAACTCCAGCCAAACATGCTCTGAAAATTCTGTATCTCGAATTAGGCCTGATTCATTATGATGGTCTTGATGTGCTGGGCTAATCAAAGGCAACCCTATCCACAAACCCCACAAAATGAGATTAAATAGTACCTTAAACGACAGCTTAGTTTTGGGAATATTCCAGGCGAGCCACATACATTGAAATTATTGTTACAAAGCTAGCCATAAGCTACCAAATTGAAAACTGAAAATACCAAGCCCCACATTTCGTAGACAAAGTCTATTTTTACGACTATTACTGCTTAAAAATATACGAATCGCTATAATCTCTACGTTAGTCAACTAAATTCAGAAATACATCGAATTCGTTTGACCGAGTCAAAGGGTAGTTCTAGCTTTCGGAAAAACAAATCATACTTATGCACAATTCAATCCGCCTAACGGCCTTATGCCTTGGATTATTTGCCGCGAACGCGCAAGCCCAAGAAGCAACTAGCTCACCTATTGTCATTAAAAAAGACAGTAGTTCATCCACGAAAGCCAAAACACTTTTTGGCGGTCTGAAAAAAAATCCAATTCAAACATTTGGGCTTAGCATCTCACCCATTGTCCAATTCGGTCAAATAGGTACGCAAGCTGGCTTATCGGCTGCATTTCATCTCAACAATTCATGGGAAATTGGCGCAAGCGTTTTGCGTACATTGCGAGACGAAAATGCATCCAAAAGTCCACAATCGTTTCATGCTTTTACTATTGCTTACACCCCTAAAGCAAACTCGCTGATTCATGTAAGTTTTCCACTAGCCATCGGGGTTATTAGTACACGAGGAGATCGGATGGATGCAGATTTCGACACAGATAACATAAAGCCGCAATCGATGAAACGTCGCCGTCATGACCACGATGATGACCGTTTCGAGTTCGGATTTCGGGGAACTAAGGCTTTAGGGATTCAGCCAGGAGTACAGGTTGAATTAAACGTATTGAAAAATGTGCGGTTATTTACTGCTGCCAACTACCGTTTTGCGGTGGGCGAAAATAGCACGAAAGACATGCAAGGTTTTTCGGGACAGGTTGGGATAAAACTAGGCGTTTTCGACCATAAATTCGGATTCAAAAAGAAGTAAACAAAAATTGATCTACCATTAAAAACAAAAAAGCGAGCCGGTTCGAGCTCGCTTTTTCTATAGTAACCTAACTTAAAAATTACGCTCCCCTGCTTCTCTTTTACCTAAAAGTACGGCACCCACCATCGCTACGAAGAACAAAATCGATACCAATTCAAATGGCAATAAATATTCTGAATATAAGATCTTACCTAAGTTTTCCACCATACCTGTTTGCGACGAAAAACCTACCGCATCAGCAGAAGGTGCAGGTAAATTATTCTTGTGGAAAGCCGCAACGAAAATGACTAAAAGCACACCTGAAACAATGACCCCAGCTAACTTAGTCAAGGATGATTTTGAGTCAGGTTTGTTTTTACGCAAGTCCAGCATCATGATTACAAATAAGAATAAAACCATGATGGCACCTGCGTACACGATTATATTAACGGCCATTAAAAACTGGGCATTCAATAACACGTAGTGTCCAGAAATACAGAAAAAGGTAAAAACCAAGTACAACACCGAGTGAATCGGGTTTTTGGCTAACACAACCATCAGGGCGCTAAGTAGCGTCAAGCCTGATAAAAAGTACCAAATATTTGAAATATCCATAGGGTTATTATTTCCAACCATCACGCAAATAGCGCTGATCCATTTTTTCAACTAATTTATCTTTGCCATAAATGACCTCGTCCCGCGTATTAAATACGGGAACCATCGTATCGTGGCGTAAGAAGATCGCCTCTTTCGGACAAGCCTCCTCACACAAACCACAGAAGATACAACGCAACATGTTGACCTCATACACCTTCGCATATTTCTCCTCACGATATAAGTGCTCCTCTCCTTTTTTGCGTTCTTCAGCTACCATGGAAATGGCTTCCGCCGGACAAGCAACGGCACAAAGACCACAGGCTGTACACCGTTCTGCTCCTTGTTCGTCACGCTTCAAAATATGCTGCCCACGGTAAATAGGGCCCAAATAACGCTGCTGCTCTGGATAACGAATCGTTACCGGCTTCGAGAAAAAGTGCTTCAAAGTCGTCGCCATTCCACCCACAATCGCAGGTAGATACATACGCTCTGCCAAGGTCATTTCACCTTGCTCGATTACCTTTGTTTTATTGCTTAATTTCATATACCTAAGCTATTTTTTTCTTTCTAAAGATCGCATCATTTAAGAATAAGCCTGCGATTAAAATCACAACCCCACCTACTCCCGCTAAAATCGGTTGGCCTATCAAAATACCAAATCCCGTCACCACCACATTGAACATAGACAATGGAATCAAACCTGTCCAGCCTAAACCCATCAATTGGTCATAACGGAAACGTGGAAGCGTCCAGCGCACCCACATAAATACAAACACAAATAATAATGCTTTGCCAATCAACGCACCCATACCCACAAAAGCAGCCACCGTTGTGCCAAATTGTCCAGCTACAAAGGCATATCCCGGATAGTCATATCCACCGAAAAACAACGTGGCCATAACCGCTCCCGAAATAAACATATTGATGTATTCCGCAAACAAATAAAAACCAAGCTTCATCGACGAGTATTCCGTGTGGTAACCACCAATCAACTCAGTCTCACACTCCGGTAAGTCAAATGGAGTACGATTACATTCCGCAAACGAACAAATCAAGAAGATTAAAAAGCCGAGTGGCTGTTGTAAAATATTCCAATGACCAGCTTGTTGGGTCTCTACAATGGTCTTCGTTGACAAAGAACCTGTCAACATTAAAATCGCGATGATCGACATCCCCATTGCTAATTCGTACGAAATGTTTTGCGAGGCCGCACGAATAGCTCCCAAAAGCGAATACTTATTATTCGAAGCCCAGCCTCCAATTAAGATTCCATAAACACCTAAGGATACAATTCCAAACACCCACAGAATACCAATGTTCACATCGATACCTTGTAAATCAAACGTCACGCCCGCCACGGTTACCGTATCTCCAAAAGGGACAACGGCGGAGGTCATGAGGGCTGTCAACATCGACAAGCAAGGGCCAGCAATAAACAACCATTTATTGGAGTTGGCCGGAATAAAATCTTCCTTCATGAACATCTTCACCGCATCGGCTAAAGGCTGCAAAATACCAAAAGGACCCGCACGATCTGGACCGATACGATCCTGCATAAAGGCAGCGATCTTCCGCTCAAAATACGTTGAATAGGCCGCCACACCGAGGGTGATCGCAAAAACGATTCCTACAAAAATGGCTTTGGCCGTAAATACATCATTCAATAATTCCATAGCTTATTTCTTTGCGGGCAAAATTGATTTATTTTCTAAAAAGCTGCGATCGCGATTATCATCGATTTGCTTGAAATCACGCGCTGCTTGAGCGATTGGAAACGCTGGGCGAATCATGTTAGCTCCATATTTATTCGCTGAAATCACCGAATGTCTAGACACTTCCGTAGGTCCCTCAATCACCCAATCCGATGTTTTCTTCCGATCAAAACGACACGTGTTGCATATAAACTCCTTCAATTCACCCCACTCATTCTTGCGACCCGTTACCCGAATCACCTCTTCTCCACGGTACCATAAGGTTACATTACCTGAACATTTGTCACAAGAACAATGAGCATCCATCGGTTTTGAGAACCAAACACGACTCTTAAATCGATACGTTTTATCTGTCAAAGCACCCACTGGACATACATCAATCACGTTTCCTGAGAAATCATTATCAATTGCCTTCTCGATGTACGTACTAATTTCTGCATGATCTCCCCGGTTCATCACACCATGCACACGGCCATCTGTGATTTGATCCGCTGTGTAGACACAACGGTAGCACAAGATGCAACGATTCATGTTTAACTTGATGTTTTCACCCAGGTCCACCGGCTCGAAAGTATTGCGTTCTTCGACCGTACGGGTAGTAGAAACCCCATGTTCGAAAGAGAAATCTTGCAAATGACACTCACCCGCTTGGTCACAAACTGGACAGTCCAGCGGGTGGTTTAATAATAAAAATTCAACAATTCCCTTGCGTGTTTCTAGCACGGCCTCATTCACTGTGTTTTCCACAATCATGCCATCTTGCACAGCTGTGATACATGCCGGAACTAATTTAGGCATCGGACGTGGATCTTTCTCAGAACCAGCCGTCACTTTGACTAAGCATGCACGACATTTGCCACCTGAACCTTGAAGTGGTTCATAGTAGCACATAGCTGGAGGCGCAACCTCAGGTCCGATCATTCGAGCGGCTTGCATGATGGTTGTTCCCGGTTCTACATCCAAGGTGATGTTATCAATCGTTACTTTCATAATCTATCATCTAACAGGTTCGCACCTGATGTTATTGCTCATTTAATTCCGAAAAACGCTGGATGAAATTCGTCGCCGAATACCCCAATGCCTTTTCCTTTAATTTCAATCCTAAGGCCTTTCGTTCTGCCAAAGGCCACGCTAAAACCATTTCTATTTTGTTGGCCGCATGCGCTTCATCCGTGTACTCCACCAACAACTCAGGATGGGCTGCCAAAAAATCATTGACTCCACCCGCACCTTTAAATCCAATAATCGGCGTGGCCGCATACCCGGCTTCTAGCATCACCAGTGGAAATGGATCCTCCCGAGATGACAAGAAAAACAAGTCGGCCATATCGAAATATGGTTTTGGATCCGCTTGCGTAGGTACTAAATGCAAACGATTTTCCGTATCCCACTTGGCCTTTTCAGCTTTCAAATCAGCTGAAAATGGCTCGTTTCCGATACCCACCCAGACCATATGCAGGTCTGCATGTTTGGCGATTAATTGCTTGGCAACCCGCACAAAAATATCCGTTCCTTTGCGCCATTCCGCTAAACCACAACCCAAAACGACCGAGGCGTTTGCCGAAATTCCTAGCGCTTTCCGTTGCTCTTGTCCACGGTCCTGCTGTTGTTTAGGCAATTCCACAATAGGTGGCAAAATCGCCAAATTCCCTAGTGGAACTGAATAAGTTTCCTGCAGGACTTGTTGGACCTGCGCTGAAACGGCATATACGCGCCGACAATCATTTCTCAAAAATGCCATGTCTTCTTTCGAAGCATACATTTTTAGCGAAAAATCAAGCTCATGAATGTAGGCCTCAAAAGACGCATGCAACGGACGCAATTGCTGCATTAAACCCAAAGAAGCAACGGTATTACCCAAAATCAAATCAAATTTTTCACGCTGTAAACGCGCAATCAACCGCTTGATTTCAGCGATACTTGGTTCCCGATTTATCCGTTCCTCACGTTTGAGCAACGGTATTTTTTTTACCCATTTGGCCAGTTGGCTAGGACCTTTCTCCCAAACCCAGACCTGAGCGTATTTTTGATACGTGTTTAGCAGCACACCCCCTTTTGCCAACAATAAATAGGGTTTATTCCCCCGAGCTGCCTCCGCTTTAATCCAATGTAAAAGTACTAATTGCGCACCAGCGCGGTTGGCATCATGACCCACAAATAAGACCTTATTTGCCATGGAACTAACTTAGTTAGACCAACTAGCCCCTGGGCGCATATACACCGCACCTGGTTTTGTTGCCTCTTCTGGGTGCGTAATATGCCATTCAAATTCATCTCTAAAGTGACGAATCGCCGCAGCCACTGGCCACGCCGCTGCATCACCTAACGGGCAAATCGTGTTTCCTTCGATTTTCTTAGCTACGTCAACTAACAAATCGATGTCCTCCATTCTTCCTTTACCCGTTTCAATACGCTTGATTACCTTATCCATCCAGCCAGTACCTTCACGGCATGGGGAACATTGTCCACATGACTCATGGTGGTAAAAACGCGCAAAAGTTAAGGTATTATGTACGATGCAAGTTGTCTCATCCATCACAATGAATCCACCAGAACCTAACATGGTACCTGTCGCAAATCCACCTTCCGAAAGTGACTCATACGTCATTAAACGTTTCTCACCTGCATCGGTTGTTAAAATATTATCTGCTGACAAAATAGGCACGGAAGATCCTCCTGCCACAACAGCCTTTAATTTATGTCCATCACGGATACCTCCGCAATACTCGTCTGAATAGATAAATTCCTCTACGGTAATTCCTAATGGAATTTCATAGACACCTGGTTTTTTGATGTGACCTGATGCAGAAATTAATTTAGTTCCTGTGCTTCTTCCTACCCCGATCGCCGCATATGCATCTCCACCGTTATTCACGATCCAAGAAGTTGCCGCAATGGATTCTACGTTATTCACGACCGTAGGGCATTGCCACAAACCTTTCACTGCTGGGAATGGTGGCTTGTTACGTGGATTTCCACGTTTACCTTCCAATGATTCTAACAAAGCTGTTTCCTCACCACAGATATAAGCACCTCCACCTGGCTGCACAAAAAGGTCTAAATCATAGCCAGACCCTAAAATATTTTTTCCTAATAATCCTTTGTTGTATGCTTCCTGAATGGCTTTTTCGAGAATAGTAATCACATACATTAACTCGCCACGCACATAGATGTAGGAAGTATTTGCTCCCAAGGCAAAGCTGGAAACGATCATGCCTTCGATCAAGGTATGAGGAGATTTCATCATCAAATAATGATCCTTAAACGTACCTGGCTCTGATTCATCTGCATTGCAAACTAAGTAACGAGGCACACCTTCTGGCTTCGCCAAAAACGACCACTTCATACCCATCGGGAAACCTGCACCTCCACGACCACGTAAACCCGATTTCTTTACCTCTTCCGTTACCTCATCTGGCGTCATCGTTTTGATCGCTTTCTCCACCGCCTTATACCCACCGTTTTTCATGAAAACATCGATGGTCTCTATTCCTGGTACGTCAATATGTTGCGTTAATATCTTCATCCTCGGCTTATTTGCTTAATTCATCAATAATCTCATCCACTTTCTCATTCGTCAAATGCATGTAGTACTTCTCCCGAATTTGGAATACGGGACCCCAGCCGCAAGCAGCTAAACATTCCACTTCTTTGATCGTAAACTTCCCGTCTTTTGTCGTCTCGCCCGTTTGGATTCCCAAACGCTTTTTCAAGTGGTCATATACTTCAACGCCACCCATGAGGCAACAAGGACCCGTCCGACAATACTCAATCACATGCTCGCCCACCGGCTCCAAGTGAAACATCGTGTAGAAAGATGCGACCTCATAGACTTCGATCGGGCTGATCGAAAGCAACGTTGCCACATAATCCATTACTTCCGGCGAGCACCATTTCCACTCCGCTTGCGCGAGGTGAAGGATGGGCAAAATGGCCGACTTCTGTTTCCCGTCCGGGTAACGTGCAATAATTTTTTTAATTAAATCCAGCGTTTCTGCTGGGAAAACAATGTTGCTCATGTCTTAAGTATCTAACTCTCCCGCAATAACATTCATAGATGACATCGTTACAATGGCATCGGATAAACTCGTTCCTTTGATCATCTCAGGGAACGCTTGGTAGTATATAAAGCCTGGTCGGCGGAATTTCAAACGATACGGCGTCCGTCCTCCATCTGATACCAAATAGAAACCTAACTCGCCATTTCCTCCCTCCACCGCGTGGTACACTTCACCTACTGGCGCATCGACTTCGCCCATCACAATTTTAAAGTGATAGATTAATGCCTCCATGTTGCGATATACATCCTGCTTCTCTGGTAAATAATAATGTGGCGCATCTGCGTGATACGGACCAGCAGGCAAATTATCCATGGCTTGTTGGATAATGCGTAAACTTTGCCACATCTCCTCTTCGCGCACTAAGAAACGATCATACGTATCACCCTTTGTTCCTACGGGAACATCAAATTCGAAATCGTCATACGAAGAATATGGATTCATCGCACGCACGTCATAATCAACACCGGTAGCACGCAAATTTGGCCCTGTAAATCCGTAGTTTAACGCACGTTCAGCGGAGATTCCACCCACGTTTTGCGTACGATCCATAAAGATTCGGTTACGCATCACTAAGCCTTCAAATTCCTTTAAGGCAGCTGGTAATTCTTTCAATAACTTTTGGATTTTCTCTATGGCCACAGGCGTAAAATCACGCTCCATACCACCAAAACGACCCATATTTGTTGTCAGACGTGCACCGCACATCTCCTCATAAATCTCATAAATAAATTCACGCCATTGGTACACATATAAGAAACCTGTTAGGGCTCCCGTGTCTACAGCAAGAATCGAATTACAAACAATGTGATCCGTTAAACGCGCTAATTCCATCATGATCACACGCATATATTGCGCACGCTTAGGAACTTCAATGCCCAATAATTTCTCGACCGTCATATGCCAGCCCATATTGTTGATCGGTGCGGAACAATAGTTCATCCGGTCCGTTAGGGTGGTGATTTGGTAGAAAGGGCGACGCTCGGCGATTTTCTCGAAGGCGCGGTGAATATACCCCACTGTTTGCTCAGCATCCACAATCGTTTCTCCATCCATCGTTAAGATGTTTTGAAAAATTCCGTGTGTGGCAGGGTGCGTTGGACCTAAGTTTAGCGTAGATAATTCATTCACATAAGGTCCCCCTTTTTGTGTTTTATCAAGACCTACATTAGGATTATTTACTAAAGCTATTTCAGACATGTCTAGTTATTATCGTCCAAATAATTCATCAATTTTATCATGACGCGTTGCATCCTCTAACGGATACTCTTTACGCATCGGATGGTAATCCATCTCATCCATATTCAGGATACGTGTCAAATTCGGGTGACCATCAAAAATGATACCGTAAAAATCAAAGGCCTCACGTTCCATCCAATTTGCCGCAGCATATAAATCGGTGATCGTTGGGAAATGTGGTGCTTCAATCGGCGCATACGCCTTAATCCACAGACGCACATTATTTTCCAAACTGTGCAAGTGATAAATCACGCCAAGTTCTTGACCCTTCGCATCTGGGAAATGAATTCCGGCTAAGTCCGTTAAAAATTGGAATTTGAACGTTGGGTGTGCGTATAAATAGTGAATCATTGGCACGATGGTCTCCACCGTCGTCGTCACTTGTAAAATCCCGTGCGATTCGCCTATACCAAAAACGGCATCTGCTCCAAATTGAGCAAGTAGCGCCTCTGTGATTTGTTGATTTTCCATGTTATTATTCAATACCGTATGAGGCCAGCAACGCCTTGTACTCAGGCTCGTTTCTGCGGCGTGTAGTTTCTTTTTTGGCTAATTCTTGGATTTGCATAAAGCCATCTAAGATTTGCTCCGGACGTGGCGGGCAACCAGGTACGTATACGTCAACAGGTATAATCCGGTCAATTCCTTGCAATACAGAATAGGTATCAAAAATACCCCCTGAGCAAGCACAGGCACCTACGGACAAAACCCAGCGTGGTTCAGCCATCTGTAAATACACCTGCTTAACTACTGGAGCCATCTTTTTCGAAATCGTACCCATCACCATGAGTACATCGGCTTGACGCGCAGAAAAGCTCAAACGCTCCGCACCAAAACGGCCAATATCATAATGAGAAGCCATCGTGGACATAAACTCAATTCCACAACATGAAGTAGCAAAAGGTAGGGGCCAAAGGGAATTGGCACGAGCTAGGCCAACTAAACTATCCAAACTTGTCGCAAAAAAACCGGCACCTTCTATTCCAGGAGGCGCTTCTGCGACGTTTACTGTTGATGAATCACTCATATTACTTAGTTATTGAACACTTAAAACAAACCCAAAACCGGATTGTTTATTTTTCCCACTTTAAAATTCCTTTTTTGATCACGTAGACAAAACCGGCCAACAATAAGCCCATGAACACGAGCATATCATAGAAGCCTGTCCAAGACAATTCCTTGAAATTAACGGCCCAAGGGTACATGAATACAATTTCGATATCAAATAGGACGAACAAAATGGCTACTAGGAAATACTTGACGGAGATCGGTGTACGTGCATCACCTATTGACTCAATACCACACTCAAAGGTGTCATCTTTCTTGGCGGAATGTCTTTTCGGGCCTAATGTATGTGTGGCTACCATGGTGGCAACAATGAAAGCTAAGGCCGCAAGTAATTGAACAAATATCGGTAGAAAGTCCTGTGGTTGATAGTTCATGAGTAAGGCTACAAAATTGAAGCCGCAATTTACTCACATAAATCTAAAAGAGAAGAATTTTTTCACAAAAATACATGGGTAAAATGCCTAATTTTCACAAGCGCATGATCTTTAAACTGAATTTTCTTTGGTATTGCTCAAAATAAGAAAAAAACCTGTAATTTTGTCCGGCAAATAAGAGTAGTTACACACTCCATTCATTTATTTGCTATGCTTGATTCCAACAAATTTCTTTTTGAGGCCTTAACGTACGACGACGTATTGTTACTGCCCGCGTATTCAGAAGTTTTACCCAGAGAGGTAAGTACACATTCACGGTTAACGCGGAACATTTCATTAAATATTCCCATCGTTTCTGCAGCCATGGATACGGTGACAGAGGCAGCACTTGCCATTGCATTAGCACAAGAAGGTGGGATTGGAATCATTCACAAAAACATGACGATTGATCAGCAGGCCGCGCAAGTACGTAAAGTAAAGCGTTCAGAGTCTGGCATGATCATTGATCCTGTTACCTTAAAAGACAATCAAACCTTAGGTGATGCCCAGCGCATCATGCGGGAATTCAAAATTGGTGGTATACCTGTCATTGACGACCATGGTCACTTGGTGGGGATTTTAACCAACCGTGATTTGCGTTTCCAAAAGCAAACGGCGCGTCCAGTCGCTGAGATCATGACGAAGGACAATTTGATTACGGCCAAAGAAGGAATCAGCATGGAAGAGGCCGAAAGCATTTTGCAAGAATACAAAATCGAAAAATTGCCTATCATCGACCAAAATGGCAAATTGATTGGTTTGATTACCTATAAAGATATTTTAAAGCGCAAGTCACACCCTTTGGCATCGAAAGATTCCCTAGGCCGCCTTCGCGTAGGTGCCGCCGTAGGTGTAACCCCTGATTTATTAGACCGCGTTCAAGCTCTAGTTCAAGTAGGCGTAGACGTTATCAGTATCGATACTGCACACGGACACTCCAAAGGCGTAATCGATGCCTTGAAATCAGTGAAGAAAGCATTCCCTACCTTAGATGTTATCGTCGGAAACATCGCCACAGGCGAAGCAGCCGTTGCACTAGCTGAAGCAGGAGCAGATGCCGTGAAAGTGGGTGTAGGCCCTGGTAGTATTTGCACCACCCGTATCATCGCAGGTGTGGGTATGCCACAATTAACAGCTGTTTATGAAGCGGCCAAAGCTTTACAAAAATACGATGTCCCAGTCATTGCTGATGGAGGTATTCGCTATTCAGGGGATGTGGCCAAAGCCATCGCAGGCGGCGCAAGCACCGTTATGATCGGATCTCTTTTAGCGGGAACAGACGAAGCGCCAGGTGAAATGATCATTTTGGAAGGACGTAAATTCAAATCATACCGTGGAATGGGCTCATTAGAAGCCATGGAAGATGGATCGAAAGACCGTTACTTCCAAGACGCTGAAGATGATATCAAGAAATTAGTTCCAGAGGGAATCGTAGGTCGCGTACCGTTCAAAGGATCAGTTACAGAGATTTTATACCAAATGGTAGGTGGACTAAAAGCTGGAATGGGCTATTGCGGAGCCTCTTCGATCGAAGCCATGCAACAAGCGAAGTTCGTGAAAATCACTTCAGCCGGTGTGAAAGAAAGTCACCCACACGATGTGAGCATCTCGAAAGAAGCGCCTAACTATTCAGCGAAATAAGATTTTAGTATATAAATGAAAAAGCCCTGATCTCTCAGGGCTTTTTTTATTTATAATTCTGAACAGTATCCACAAAACACTGAACCTTGTCTGGGTCAATGTCTGGATAAACTCCGTGACCTAAGTTCGCAATATAACGTTGCGTCCCAAATTGATCAATCATCTTCTTGGTTTCCGCCTCTACTGTCTTGAAGTCACCATACAAAGCACATGGATCTAAATTCCCTTGTAATGTTTTGTTAGGCCCCACTAATCGACGTGATTCCGCGATATCCATATTCCAATCCAAACCAATCGTCGCACAATTAAGTGTCGCCATTTCCTCGCGAGCGAAGAAAGCCCCTTTGGCAAAAAGCGTCACCGGAACCTCAGTCACCGCATCACAAATTTGCTTTAAATAAGGAGTCGAAAACACCGAATATTGAGCAGGCGACAAAATCCCCGCCCACGAATCAAAAATTTGAACCAAATTAGCCCCAGCCGCTACCTGCGCCTTCAAATACGAAATCGTAGAATCCGTAATCTTTTGCAACAAAGCATGCGCTAGTTCAGGCTCGGCGTACAACATCTTTTTGGCCTGAGAAAACGTCTTCGACCCTTTCCCCTCCACCATATAACAGAAAATCGTGAAAGGTGCACCGGCAAAACCAATCAAAGGCACCTTGCCAGCCAATTCCTTCTTAACGATCTTAATCGCATCTAACACATACTTCAAATCCTCTTCCGGATTCGCCTCCCGAATCTTCGCTAAATCCGCCTTCGAACGAATCACCTCCGGAAAAACTGGACCTTTCTGCTCCTCCATCACATAGGGCAAACCCATCGCCTCCGGCACCACTAAAATATCCGAAAAAATAATCGCAGCATCCACCCCAAAACGCGTCACCGGCTGAATCGTCACCTCCGCCGCCATTTCTGGATGCGTAGCTAGACCAATAAATGAACCTGCTTTCGCTCTTACAGCTCTATATTCTGGCAAAATCCTCCCCGCCTGACGCATTACCCAAACCGGGATTCGCTCTACAGGTAAACCTTGCGCGGCACGAAGAAGTAGATCGTTTTGTAGTTTTTCCATAAGTAATGCAAAGTTAAGGGAAAATAGTCCGAAGGGAAAGAGTCCGGAGGGAAAAAGTCCGGAGGGAGGTAGTCCGAAGTCCGGAGGGGAGTAGTCCGGAGGGGAGTAGTCCGGAGGGGAGTAGTCCGGAGGGGAGTAGTCCGAAGGGAAAGAGTCCGGAGGGATTTAAAGATATTTTACATCATTTCGGTTTAATGACCGTGATAGTCCGTTAAGCATTTTTGAAATTTCAATTAGCTGATTATTACAGTCATTAAATTCTTCGATTGAAATATAGTTCAATTTAAAGCCTAAATAATTCATAGATCGTACTTCACTTGCTGAACCTAACGCAATAAATAAAAATCTTTTAAACTCTTTGTCTGAACTTCGATCAAATCCTTCTGCAATATTATTAGCAATAGAAACTGAGGCTCTTTGGATTTGATTCTTAAAACCCCAATCCTGATTCACAGCAAAAAGCTTGTAGATAGTTAATGATATTTCAATTGATTTTTGCCAAACTAGTAAATCTTCAAATCTAGTAACTCTCATAAATTTATTCCCTAAACGATTTTTAGATTATCTATTGTATCAGTAATCTGATAATCCCCTCCGGACTTCGGACTCTTTCCCTCCGGACTAATACCCTTCGGACTACGGACTACCTCCCTTCGGACTATTTTCCTTACCTTTGTCCTTCATCATCACCCGCCCTATGGCTCAGATTAACGCTAAATTTGTTACAAGTAACACCGACTTTAAGAATTGCCCTCCGGCGAAATACCCAGAATTTGCCTTTATTGGTCGTTCGAATGTGGGGAAATCGTCGTTGATTAATTCCTTGACTTTTCACAAAGGTTTGGCGAAAACATCGCAAACACCGGGAAAAACACAGTTAATAAATCACTTTATTATTGATGAAAAGTGGTATTTAGTGGATTTGCCGGGTTATGGTTTTGCCAAAGTCAGTAAGGAGAAAAGGAAGGAGTTCGAGAAAATGATTTTTGATTATTTGATCCATCGGGAGAACTTAACCTGTTTGTTCGTGCTTGTGGATATCCGTTTGAAGCCTCAGGCGGTAGATATTGAGTTCATGAGCCGCATGGTGGAAGATGAAATTCCGTTTTATATTGTGTTTACGAAAGCAGATAAATTGTCCCAAAAACAGGTAAATGAGAGTGTTGAACTATATAAAAACTTCCTTTTAGAAATGTGGGATGAGCTTCCTCCCCTGTTCATCACTTCGGCTGAGAAGCATGTGGGCCGGGAGGATATTTTAGCCTCTATCAACGAATTAATTCAAACATCCCCTTACAGAATAGGGAAATAGTACTAATTTTGCCCCCATAACAAGCGAAAAAACATGGATTTATTGAATGAAGTTGCCCATATCTCGGGAAAAAGTGGATTGTACAAAGTGTTAAAACCTACGCGCACGGGTGTGATTGTGGAGACTTTGGATGCTGCAAAACAAAAATCAGTGGTAGGTGGCCAAACACGTATTTCCGTGTTAAAAGACATCTCATTGTACTTAAATGATCACCAAGATAGCACTTTACCATTAGCTGATTTGTTCTTACAAATCCATGCTAAATTCAACGGCGTTTTACCTATTGAAGCAAAGAAAGCGAGTGATGCTGAATTATTTAGCACCTTAGCTACGGTAGTTCCTAATTATGATACAGATCGCGTATTCGCTTCAGATATCAAAAAAATCTTAAGCTGGTACTTAATTTTAGTAGCTAACACACCTGAGTTATTTCCTGCTGCTGCGAAAGCGGAGAAGGCTCCTAAGGCAGAAAAAGCTCCAGCTGAAAAAGCAGAAAAAAAGCCTGCTGCGAAGAAAGCAGCAAAATAATCTGTATGGATATTCGACCCATTGAATCTAAAGACAATGAAGCACTGGCGAAGGTAATTCGAACAGCATTGGCTGAATTTGGGGCGAATAAACCGGGAACCGTTTATTTTGATCCGACTACAGATGCTTTGTTCGAATTATTCCGTACACCTGGATCTTATTATTTCGTTGCCACTCAAGATGAAAAAATCGTGGGTGGATGTGGGATCTTCCCCACGGAAAATTTGCCACATGGGACTTGCGAACTTGTCAAGCTGTATCTAGCGAAAGAAGCAAGAGGATCTGGTTTAGGGAAACAATTAATGGAACAATCCATGAGCTGGGCAAAAGAAAATGGGTATACGCATGTCTACTTAGAGTCTATGCCGGAATTAGCAAAGGCGGTTTCTATTTATGAAAAGGTCGGATTTAAAGCACTAAAGCATCCCTTAGGAAATAGTGGTCACTGCGGGTGCGATATCTGGATGCTCAAAGAATTATAATAAAAAAAGCCCTCAATCAAGATTGAGGGCTTTTTTTATGCTGTTAGATCAATTATTTCAACGAGTTGATATACTTCGCTAATTTAACCGCATCCTCTTTAGGAACTGTCATAGGAGCCATTGGAGGGTAACCTGGCCAGTTAGACGGTTGTGGCTTTGCAATTAAAGCAACAATTTTATCTACTGAATATTTCTTCTTAGCTACGTCTTTGTAAGCTGGACCCACTAAACGAGTGTCTACTTTATGGCATGCGAAGCAAGTATACTTCGTCATTAAAGGCTTGATGTCTGCTGGAAAATCTTCTGCTTTAGCTTCAAAACCCAAAGCCATCGTTCCGAACACGAATGTTAAAATAAGTTTAGATATGTTTTTCATACGAGGTATTTGATTAATTATGTTACAAATAAAGTGATTAAAGCGCTATTATCCCAATTTATTTTGCTTGAATTGCATCGACCGCATTCCTAACGCTACCGTGCTTTTCTAAAAATTCCGCTGCTAGTTCATCGCTCACTCCCGTAGCTTCGCGAACCATTCGAATCGCCCGCAAAACAAGTTTGTGATTACTTAATTGCATGTCTACCATTTTATTTCCTTTCACACGCCCTAATTGAATCATAACGGCAGTGGAGAGCATGTTTAATACCAGCTTTTGGGCTGTACCTGATTTCATACGCGTACTGCCAGTCACATACTCAGGACCCACCACTACTTCGATGGGAAACTTAGCCTCCGCTGCTACGGCACTACCAGCATTACAAACAATACAAGCGGTTAAAATCCCGCGGGCGTTTGCATCACGCAGACCACCTATAACATAGGGAGTTCTACCAGATGCTGCTATCCCTACTACCGTATCCAGCTCATCTATTCCATAGGCCTCCATATCACGCCAAGCTTGTTTCTCATCATCCTCCGCATTCTCTACCGCCTTTCGAATAGCAGAATCACCCCCAGCGATTAGACCGATTACCCAATCATGGGGAACACCATAAGTAGGAGGACATTCAGAAGCATCCACCACACCTAAGCGACCAGACGTACCTGCACCGATATAAAACAAACGACCACCTTGCTTCATCCGCTTCACCACTTCATGAACTAAGGCTTCAATGGCAGGTATAACTTTCTCTACAGCAAAGGGCACGGTTTTATCTTCCGCATTCATTTGACGCAAAAGGGTATCTACGGTTTGCTTTTCAAGGTTATCGTAGGACGAATTTGACTCAGTTGCTAAAGCGCTTAAATTTTCAGCCATGTTATTTAGATAGGGCAGCAAAGTTTTTAAAGAAATGAGGAATCGTTTCAATTCCTTTATAGAAATTAAACAATCCATAATGCTCGTTAGGCGAGTGAATGGCATCTGAATCTAAGCCAAAGCCCATTAAAATGGATTTTACCCCTAATTCTTTCTCAAACAAAGCTACTATGGGAATACTTCCTCCGCCACGTGTAGGAACGGGTTCTTTACCAAAAGTTGTCGCCATGGCCTCAGATGCAGCCTGAAAGGCGATGCTATCTGTAGGCATTAAATAACCCTCTCCACCGTGGTGAGCAGTCACTTTTACCTTTACCCCTTTAGGTGCAATGGCTTTAAAATGTTCCGTAAATAAACGCGTGATCTCAGCCGAAGATTGATTAGGCACTAGACGCATCGAAATTTTAGCATAGGCCTTGGAAGGTAAAACCGTCTTTGCTCCCTCGCCCGTATATCCTCCCCAAATCCCATTCACATCCAAAGTAGGACGAATCGATGCACGTTCTAAAGTGGTATATCCTTTTTCTCCGTAGACAGTTTCGATACCTAAATCTTTTTGGTAAGCCTCTAAGTCAAAAGGTGTCTGCGCCATCGCTGCTCTATCAGCTGCGCTTACCTCCAATACTCCATCGTAAAAACCGGGGATGGTGATGTGGTTAAACTCATCGTGCATGGAGGAGATCATTTGGCATAAAATATTAATCGGATTCGCTACTGCTCCACCATAAACGCCTGAATGTAAATCACGGTTAGGCCCTTGTACTTCGACCTCCATATAACTTAAACCACGCAATCCTACGTCGATAGAGGGAATATCATTCGCGATAATGGCTGTATCTGAAATCAAGATGACATCCGCTTTTAATAATTCTTTATTCGCCTCCACAAAGTCCCCTAAATTATCCGACCCTACTTCTTCCTCTCCCTCAATCATAAACTTCACATTGCAGGTCAGTTGACCAGCAGCTAACATCGCCTCAAATGCTTTTAAATGCATAAAAACTTGCCCTTTATCGTCGCAAGCTCCACGCGCATAAATCACCTCGTCCTTAATGACTGGTTCAAAGGGAGGATTATCCCAAAGCTCTAGTGGATCTGCTGGCTGTACATCATAGTGACCATAAACGAGAACTGTTGGAGCTGAAGGGTCCACCATTTTTTCCCCATATACGATGGGATAACCAGGTGTTTCCTCTAAACGAACTTGATCAGCCCCCGCTTTGCGTAAGTTATCAGCTATCCACTCGGCTGCTTTTCGCACATCTCCAGCATAAGCTGGATCAGCTGAAACGGAAGGGATTCGCAATAAATCTAATAGCTCCGCTAAAAACCGATCCTTGTGAGCGGCAATAAATTCGTGTGTTGATTGCATATTCATTGAAATTGAGACAGGTTATAATCTACCTTTTCGAGGGATAAGGTACATCCGATTTTCGGTTCCGGAAATGATTCGACCGATATTTTTCCGATGCGTAAATATCACCAAGAAGGAAATAATAAATCCGAAATAAATCAAAATAGGTAATTCTTTGCCAAATACCCCAAATTGCAACAACAAGGGGAATACCAACGAGGTAATCATGGAGCCCAAAGACACATAATGTGAAATCGCAAACACCAATAAAAAAACAAGGCTACTCGCTAAGGCCGCTTGTGGATGTAGCGCGATAACCATGCCTAGCGTGGTTGCCACACCTTTGCCTCCTTTAAAATCACAAAATACCGGTAGTAGGTGACCAATAATAGCTAAAAAGCCGAATAAAATCTTGAGTGTTACACAAGTTTGCCAATCCACAAGATCAAAAGCATATAAAACCGAGGCTAAACTGGCCGCCGCAAATCCTTTCAAAGCATCCACGAAAAGGACGATACAACCTGCTTTCTTTCCTAACACCCGAAATGTATTCGTAGCGCCCGCATTACCACTTCCGTGTTGTCTGATGTCGATCTGATGGTACTTATCACCATACCAGATCGCCGTGGGGATTGATCCCAACAGGTAACTGAGTAACGATAAGCCCACAAGAATTAAAAGCATAGTTTTTTTTTGAACGCGTGTAAATATAGAAGGTCAAAATCATGAAATCAACTACCTTAAAAACATTCTTGAAATGTTTAAACTTTCGTCTTTGTATTGTTCTAAAATGAAAAATTGACGGACGCCATGACCCTAAATCGCTCAGCATTAGCCTGATTTAAATAGGTCAACCGATGAAAAGCTTGTAAACGAAATACCTTAAATATATTATCAATACCGTAGCCCACCTCTACAAATGGCTTATTAGGATCCAATGAATCAAACGTATATCGGTCTAAAAATTTAGCGCGCAAGGGGTTGTCCACCTCCTTCATAATTTCCTGATTAGCGGACCTTTGGCTACCCATTAAAACATTAGCAGAACCTATCAGGCGCCACTTGAATTTCTTAATTAAAGGGATTCGATTGAATAGTAATCCTTCAAAATTATGGTTGTATTGAATCGAAGCAAATTGATCACTTACAAATTCAAAATAATTCATGGTAGAAAAGGCTGATCGAACAAAAAAGAACGTTTCATTTCCTAAGTGAGGAAATAATAGAGGGGCTGGCAAATTAGAGGGGGTATAACCTGCTGTAAACGTATAGTCAGAACGGCCTAAAGTCCCTAATCGAATAGTTTGATAGGCTTTTAAAGTAAATCGATCGTAAGTAAAATCCCCCCCTAGCAAACCCTTAAATCCGTGCTGGTATTTTAAGGTAATCATAGGAAATCGCTTCGTAGCTAATGCAATTCGCTCATTCCCATTCATGATGAAGGTTACATTCTTTGCAAACTTCAATTCAATGGTAGCAAAGGTTTCTTGGTAAGAATCTTGTGCAGCCGAGGCTCGACCCAATTCTGGATTTACGCGAAATTGAAAATGAAATAATGGGTCAAAGGAGCGCGTGGTTAAAGAGGTGCTAATACTGATTCCTTTGGCTAATTCAGAACTAAAAAAGGCATCTGTTTCGCGCCTGAAAAAGGCCCCAGAAAATGCCCCCCAACGCGTAAAGGCATAAAATAATTTATTATCCCCTATGAACTCGGGAGATAACCCTACCCGCTCTATGTCATAGGAATGGCGAAGACCAGCGATCGTCCATTTCTTCTTAGAGAAAAGGTGGTTAACTTCTAGCGAGTACTTAGGCACTAAATCTTTCGTTCCAAATCCAATATTTCCGCGAAAAATCCATTTTTTAT
Source organism: uncultured Aquirufa sp. (assembly GCA_964618445.1). GTDB lineage: Bacteria > Bacteroidota > Bacteroidia > Cytophagales > Spirosomataceae > Aquirufa. The sequence continues at coordinate 64,302 of CAZUAZ010000005.1, forward strand.
CGAAATTCGCATTTGTTCTAAATCCTAAGCGAAAGCGAGCACCTTCCACTGCATTAATGGCAAAACTGGTAAGGTAGGGCCCTGCTTCGATACCGCTAAATTGCCTATATCCGCTTAATACAAGCTCAGCAATCTCTACGTAGGTTCGTACAATAGGTAAGTTTTGGACCGAATCAATAAGCGACGAAGCTAAATAATCTGAAGAACTAAGGGGTTCGTGCCTAGCCTGCTTCCAAAACGCTGGATTAGGTTGCGTGGCATCCTGCGCTACTTCGGAAGGAACATCATAAAAGCTTACTTCGTGAGGCTTATTGACAATAAAATCTTTATTAGAGATGTACATCTTTAACAGCATACCTGCGCTGCCTTTCGAAATCTCTTCTAAGTCAATTAAAAAGCGGGTCCTAGCGGGCAACCAGACACCGTTGCTCGTCTGTTCTAACTCTTGAGAAATTTTGATGCGCTCAATAAAGTTTAAATTAGCACCCTTATCTACCACGGCATCGATTTGAACCAATGCAAAGGTGGTGGTGTCAATCCACATTTGGCCTCTAAATACTAAATCCACTGGATTCTTAGGATCAAAATCCAATTGGAAGCATACGCGCCCCTCCACATTTACCGTATCCCCTAAAAAATAGCTATACTTAGCTTTCCAATTCTCCCCAATGGGGCTTGCAAAATCCTTCCCAAAGAAGGGAACGAAGTTTTGGTAAAAATTATAATTAGCTACTAAATTTCCACCGACTAATTGCGCTATAAATGAACCATCTTTTACACCGACTCCCTTGATATTGGTTTTCTGAATGACCTCCTTTTTTCGTTGGGGATTTTCTAAATAATAAAACTTACCTATTGATTCAGATAGATACGTAGGGATCACTAATTTACCATCCTCTCCTGCCATTTCTTCTAACTTCTTAATCGCCTGAGCGACATCTTTCATCACCTTCCGCTGCTTAAACTTTTCCGAAATATTATCCACATCCAATTCCATTTTAGCGTAGGAATCATACTCGTACGCGATCAGCTTTGATCGATCATTTGACTCTTTATTTTGTAAAACACCGCGTAAAATTTTATGAGCCGGATTCTCCCCGGAATATACTTTGACTTCTGCCATTTCTAGCGTTGCCGGTTCCATTTGAAAATTGATTTCTTGTAAGGCTAGACCGCGCGTTATTTTTTTAACCCGCTTTTTATAACCGACGAAAGAAGAAAATAGACTATCGGCTGTGAATTTTGAATTTAGAGTAAACTCACCTTGAAAATTCGTTCTTGTCCCTTGACTGACTCCTACTAAACCGATGGATGCAAACGGAATAGGATCTCCATTGTTTGCATCCGTCACACGACCTTTAATCACAAATTGTGCAAAAGAGGGTGATGCAAAAAGTAAAAGGAAAACACTCAGCAAAATGCTGATTTTGAATTTCATAAGAAGGTAAAATAATACAAACCTTACAAAAGTAACAAGCTAGGTGAATTATCAGGTAACGAAGAACTCAATTCTACCTTTTATCCAAGAACTTGATAAATTTCTCCAATGCACGCGCGCGGTGTGCGATTAAATTCTTCTCTTGAAGCGACATTTCCGCAAAAGTACGGGTTTCATTTTCCGGCTGAAAAACCGGATCATAGCCAAAGCCCTGCGATCCCCGTGGAATCTCCACAATATTACCTTTTATTTCACCCTCGAAGGAATGAAAACGAGTACCACTGAAATAAGTTAACACAGTAACAAACCGTGCCTGCCGATCTGAAATACCCTGTAAATTTTGAAGTAATAACGAAAGATTCGCTTGGTCACTTTTAGGCTCTCCAGCATAACGAGCGGAATAAACACCGGGTGCTCCGTTCAATGCCTCCACTTCTAGCCCAGAATCATCAGCTAAGCAACAAACTTGAAACTTTTCAGCTATATATCTTGCCTTTTGAAGTGAATTTTCAGCTAGAGTCGTTCCCGTTTCAGGAATTTCCTCTTCTACAGGAAGAGCGCTTAAATCACGTACACTAAAGTGTTCCTTTAACAAAGCGGTAAGTTCTTCAACTTTATGCTTGTTTTGGGTAGCTAAATAAAGAATTGGACGCATTATTGAGCAGAGACAACTTCTATCTCGAAATAGAGCGGAGAATAGCCCGGTATTGTGCTGTTTCCATTTGTTCCATAACCTATGGTATAAGGTAAAATAGCTTTCGCTTTTTCTCCTACTTTCATTTTTAGAACGGCTTCCTCAAAGCCAGCAATTAACTGACCAGAACCGGTTGTAAAGGTAAGGGTCCCCGCTCCAAATTTAGAATCATAAATGACTTTATTGGTCGCATCAGTCTGAATAAAACCATAGCCTAAACGCCCTAAGTAATTTAACTTAACGGATTGGCCTTGAGCTACTGCGGCACCGGTAGGATTCTCCAATGTCTTTTGGAATAATAACCCAGTGGAAGTTTTCTCTGGGTTTGTTAATCCATAGTCCTTTTGCATAGAAGCTATCTGATCTGCCTGATTTTTTATTGAAATAACTTCCACCTCAGCTCTAATGACAGCAAAGGCAGGTACACTACCAAAGGAATTCCCGCCAAAAGCGAGCGTAGACGGCAATAAAAAAGTAGCTTTATCCCCTGCTTTCAGCATGGAAACGGGAAGAGTGAAAATACTTTGTGTGACTCCAAAAACAATCGACTTTGTCTGATTAGCCGCTCTAGAAGTAGAATCGACTAAGGTTCCATCTAATAGCGATAACTTGTAATGCATTGTGACTAGATCAGCCCCTACAGGCTTAGCCGTAGTAGCGGTAGATACAATGGAGTAATACAATCCATCCGCCGTTTTCTGATAATTAAGTCCTTGTTTTTTTAAATAATTTTGAATTTCAGCATCGTTCTTGGCCGCTTGTTCTTCGACAGGATTCTCTACTGAACAGGCTGTTAAACCAAAAACAAAGGCAAAAAGTAAAACTAAATATTTCCGCATACCTCTATTGAATTTTAGCTAGATAAATCTCGAAACTAAGGGGAGTATAGCCTGGAATTGTACTATTTCCTTTTGCCCCATAACCTAAGGCAGACGGGAAAACAATAACGGCTCTTTCACCTAAACGCATCTTTTCGATACCCATTTGAAAACCGGGAACGGTTTGAGTTCCACCAATGGTTACGCTCAAACTATCCGTTCTGGACATGTTACCATCAAAAGCTCTGGAACTAAGGAAACGTCCCGTGTATTTAATCTTGACTACTTTTCCTTGTGCAGGAATGTCACCTGTACCCGCCTGTAGCCGAATGAAACGCAACCCATCGGTTTGTGCCTCTGTAACGACGTAGTTGTTACGCGCAATAAATTCGCGGATTTGATCTTCCTGTGTACGTACCACGTAAGATTTAATGCGCACTTTGAGTGGAGTATAGGCTGGTAAATCAGGGAATGCCTGAGCAGTACCCGGAATCGCCATGGTAGCTTGTTCACCCTCACGTAAGGCGGTCATTAAAGAGACAAATACCGGATTAGCTCCTCCATAACGGAAAAAATAAGGAGAATCAGTCGCCCGATTTGTACTGTCAAGTACCTTACCTGTTAACAGGTTAGAGAACTCATAATGTACATATAGCGAATCAGCTTTAGACGCTAATTCTCCTGATGGATTCGATTTAGTAACAAAATAATAGCTTCCATCCGGTAAAGCGGTAGGCGTTTGACTTTGACCAGCAAAGTAAGCTAAAATCTGTTTTTTATTTTCCTCCGCCTTGATATCATCTTCTAATGCAATATCAGAAAGACAAGAAAAAGCAAAAAGGGCAATTAGTAAGAATCCGAAAATTTTCATTCAATTATTTCTTAGACAATACTTCTAATTCAAACACTAAAACAGCGTTTGCAGGAATACGAGGAGCAGCTCCCTGTGCTCCGTAGCCTAAAGCTGATGGGATCACAAAGGTACCTTTTCCTCCTTTTTTCAATAACATTAATGCTTCGTTAAAGCCAGGAACTAGTTGACCTACTGGAGGTAAAGTAACTGCAGCTCCTTTATCAAATTCTTTTCCATCTAAGAAAGTTCCTGCATAGTTTACTTCCCAAGATTCGCCCATTTGAGGAGTTTCACCAGCACCAGGATTTGAAATTGAAACGTAAAGACCAGTCGAAGTTTTAGTGAATTTCTTTCCCGAACGTGCAACAAAGGCATCGATTAATTTCGCGTCTTTGCCCATTTGCTCTGCAGATAATTTTGACATCTCTTTTTCAAAATCTGCTCGAGATTGAGATTTCTTGATTTTTACGATGAAACGAACATCCGTACCACGCTTTAAGAATGGAGGAACCGGCTGATTTGCATCCTTGAATAAACTATCTACTGGAACGAAGATGGTTGCACTATCGCCTACAGCTAATAAGCGTAGACCATTTTCAAAAGAACCTTTGAACGCGCCGGCAGCCGGAGCTGGAGGTACTAGATCTTGTAGAGGTTTACCTTCTTTACGTGAGTCTTTAATGGTTGAATCGGCATCGTTTTTGATCACTAAATCAAACGTAATGATATCTCCCTCTTTCAATTTAGGGGCGCTGCCATCGTGTTCGTGTTTTTGGATCTTAACTCCGTCTATTACTTCGACATTGTTACACGAAGCTAGTGCCATTGCCGCTAAAATGATTACTCCAAGTTGTTTACGCATGATATTAGTTTTATAGATTTTTAACTCGATTTATTTCAGAAAGATACAAAGGTAACACTTCCATTAGTTTTTTCTTTGCATCTACTAAACTTCCGCCAGAAAAACGTCCGCCGGAGGCATTTTTATGCCCTCCTCCTTCAAAATAAGTGGAGGCAAATTTATTCACTGCAAAAGGTTCAATAGATCTAAATGAGAGCTTTACGCCGTCTGGACGCTCAATCATTAGAATCGACCAAACGCACCCTGCAATCTGTAAACCATAATTAACGATACCTTCTGTGTCCCCGGCTTGTGAATTAAATTTTGTTAAATCTTCTGCCGTAATCCACATAAAAGCGAGATGGTATTCAGGTAAATAGTCCATTCTTTGGCCTAACACATGACCAATAAACTTTAATCGATCGATACTAGACGAATCAAAAACTTTTCGGTGAACCTCATTCGTATTTACGCCTAATTGAATCAGCGAAGCCACGATGGTATGCACATGTGCGGTGGTATTAGGGTGGCGAAAAGAGCCTGTATCAGTCATTATTCCAGAATACAAGCAAGATCCAATCGCTGTATCGAGTAAATCTCCGTCTCCCCATTCCTGGATTAAATCAAAGATTAACTCACAGGTAGAGGCCGCAATGGTTCGGTGGTAATAATAATCGCCAAAATCTTCTGGATCCAGGTGGTGATCAATCACCACCTTCTTCGCCCGTGCTTTCCGAACGAGCGGGGCCATATTGTGTAGCCTCTGAATGCCTGAAAAATCCAAACAAAAAATAAAATCAGCTTCCTCTATCAGCGCCTCAATTTGCACCTTGTGAAGCAACTCATCATACGCCAGAATGTCTGCTGCATTAGGCATCCACTGTAGGTTAGCTGCCACTGCAGAAGGTACTGCCACCGATGCCTGAATACCTTTTTTGGCTAAATACCCTTGAAAAGCAAGCGTGGAACCTATCGCATCCGAATCCGGATTATAATGGGCTGTAATCACGACTTTCGTGCCAGGAATTAGTTGGGCTTTTAACTCAGAAATAGAGGTCATAGGTGGAGCTTGCCGGAAATAAATTTGGGCATACGCAAAGTTAGAGATAAATTTGTAGAAAATTATGCCAATGCCAACAAATAGAACATTCACTATGATCAAGCCAGATGCAGTCGCAGACGGCAATACTGGTCCCATCATTCAACAAATTGAAAAAGCAGGATTTAAAATTCTTGCGATGACAAAACTAAAAATGACCCCGCAACAAGCCGGTCAATTTTATGCCGTTCACAGCGAGCGCCCTTTCTACCAGAGTCTGTGTGATTACATGTCCCAAAGCGAAATCATACCCATGATTTTAGAGAAGGAAAATGCGGTGGAAGATTTTCGTAAATTAATAGGATCCACGAATCCAGCAGACGCAGCGGAAGGTACTATTCGCAAAGCTTTTGCTAAGTCGATTGAGGCTAATGCCATTCACGGATCTGATTCTGATGAGAATGCAGCCATCGAAGGTGCGTTCTTCTTCCCAGGAGTTTAAATTTTAGCGGTGCTTGTAAAAGAGAAATCCATTTTCCTCTTTTAGCAAGAGTAGATTAGGGTGGTACTTTAACTCCTCTTTCACATCCGCTTTCATAACGAAATAAGCTGGACGATCTAGCTTATTTGCTGACATTAATTCATCGCCCGTAGGACTTCCTGCGGGCTTTTGAAAATACAATAAGTGGGCGTAAGACTTGAAACCGATGGTTTCGATGTATACTTTTTGGCCTACTTTGGCGACATAAAAATCAATCACTGTTGCCTGCGTATATCCTTCTATTTTAGGTACCACAATCGCCATGTAAGCCATGATGGTCACGAGCGAAGCCGCCATTAACGTATGTAGTTTCTTAGTAAACAAGTAATACATCACGGCAACCGCAAATGCCGCGCCTATCAAAAACTCCCAACCCGCCCAATATACGGGTGCCTGTAAATTCCCTTGCACAAACACATCTTTAATATAGGGGGCAAGGAGGCCTGCATTTTGGCCTACCAAAGGAACAGCCGTCAGCACCGCCGCTAGTAATAAACCTACAAAGCCTATCATTGTGGTGTATTTCCAGTTAAAGCGAAACTCCCCTACCTGCCATTCTTGCAGCACCACCGCAGAGAAATAAGTCAACGGAATCCAACACATGGAGGAGTAGTGCACAATTTTCGTCTTCACAATACTGAACAGAATTAGTACCACCCAAAACAAAACTTTCATCCAATTCGAAAAATCCAAGTCCTCCCGCTTCCAGCGAAACAACCGAGCTCCTGCCCATATCGATACGGGGAAACAACCGACTAACAAGACTACAAAATGGTAGTAAAAAGGCTGTCCATGGCCGGCATCTCCCGTGGTCATCAAGCGCACTTGGTAGCTGAAGAAGTCTTCAATAATCTGCCACCCAAATTTATAAGCAATCAAACCATACCAAGCCACAAAGAAAAACACGGAAATCAAGCCCGCTACGACGGCGCCTGAAAACAATCGGCCATTCACTCTCGAACGGTACAAAATCCCCACGAAAAAGAGGGTTAATGCCCAGAGGAGCAAAGCCGCTGGACCTTTAGTCAGCAAGGCTAAACCAATCGCAATTCCTGCGAAAACAACAATTCTATAACGCGTCGAATCGTTGAAAAACTCCGAAAAGAAATAAACCCCTAAAAATATCAACAAATTGAAAAGTGGATCAATAATACCAGAACTCGCATAGACATGCGGGGTAATCGCGACTAAATAGGAGAAAGCCCATAGATTCCCAAAATTAGCTCCCATCGTTTTCTTTCCCACCGCATGCAAGGTCCAAAGGGTCAGAATACCTATGACCGCATTAGGGAAACGAGCCGCAAATTCCATCGAAATGTCCGACTGACCTGAAAAAGAATCAAAAGCTATGAAACTTAATGCCTGTAGCCAAAGAAACAAAGGAGGCTTCTCCCAGAAAGGCTGAAAGTTGATTTGTACACTTAAAAAATCCCCCGTCACAATCATTTCCCTCGCCGATTCCGCAAAATTCACCTCATCCCAATCGAACAAATGCGTCGATCCTAAAAAAGGAATGTAGACCGCCGCTCCTACCAGCGCCCAGAAAAGGTAAGGTTTATTTTGAACTGCTTTTAGCATAATATATCGTATAAAATAGGGCAGATGAACCTACTCCAATGACCGCCCCTACTAGGGTGTCCACCGGAAAATGTTGAAATAAATAAACTCTAGAATAAGCAACACCCACGGCAAGCAAACCGGCAAAAAGTCCCCAGTGCCACCGACGTGCGAGCACCGCCACCCAAAAAAACATAAAAAAGGCCGCCCCCGTATGACCGGATGGCATTGAATTATAGGAATGTATGGACAAGCCCTCGACTAGATGCCACTTGACTCCTGATTGTGCAAAATAAGCTACTGGCCGCAATGCCTCTGAAAATACAACATGTTTTAAAAATTGAATCAATCCAGTAGACAGTGCGTAAGCATAGACATAAGGTAAAGCATAGGCTTTCTGAAAACGAATCAGATAGACTAAAAATAAGAGGGGGAGTACTACTTCAGCCGTGGCAGTTAGTGCTTGGAAGACCCAGTCAGCTAAGGTTGAATGATTTCCATTAATCAGTTGAAGCTGATCGATACGCTGGAATGAGCCTACAAAAAGCCAACCAGCTACTTCGTAAAAAATAAAAATCCCTAAAAATGCTTTTACAGCTGGACTCCAATGCTTCATGCCTCGAAATTACGAATTTGTTCAGCGCAACTATTGCTGTTTTCGAATATTTTCGTAATTTCGCATTCTTTTTTACCCAAGAGTGAAAATGAACGTCCTAGAAGCATACCAGATACCGATACTTTCTTTAGAGGATAAAGTATACCAGTATTCCTTCACCGGGAACGACGAATTTTTAGCTGCTTTCGAGCAGGAATGGGTCCAAAAGGGCGAATTTAACGCAAAAGCGACGTTAGATAAATCGGCAACCATGATTCAGGTAAGACTAATCATAGACGGCCATTTGAAATTAATTTGCGATCGATCAAATGAGGAATTTGAATTCCCCATCCACCTTGATGAGAAGATTATCTATAAATATTCGGATCACAATGAAGATATGGGAGACAATTTATTCTTGTTAGACAGAAAGTCGCCTAAATTAGATTTATCGCAAGATTTATTTGATTTCATTGCCTTGCAGGTGCCCATGAAGAAGTTGCACCCTCGGTTTGTGAAACCTTTAGAAGAAAATGTAGATGGCGAGTTGATTTATACAACAGACCCAGAAGATGACAATAATGCCGATCAGGAGCCAGAAATGGATCCAAGATGGGCAGCATTAAAAAAATTAACAGACAATAATTAATAAATAACAATACAATGGCACATCCTAAAAGAAGACACTCAACTACTCGTCGTGATACAAGAAGAGCGCATGATTTCGGAACTCCTAAGCAATTAGCAGTAGACGGACAAACAGGCGAAACTCACCTTTATCACCGTGCTCACGTACACGAAGGTAACTTGTTCTACAAAGGAAAAATGATCGTAGAAGGATTCTCGGTTAAGTAATTCCCTGGTAGACTGCAGCTTTGCTTAATTTTTTCAGGCCTACTGAAAAAATCCCGTTAAAATGCTATTTTTTGACTAAATTTAATGCTATTTTTGCCAAAAGCTTTAGTAATTAAACATAATTAAATGAAAATAGCCGTTGATGTGATGGGTGGGGATTATGCTCCAGAAGCTGTAGTAGAAGGAATACTTTTAGCATTACCAAGTCTTTCAAACGACGACACCATATTAGCCGTAGGTCCTCAAGAAACGATTGAGCAGTTACTAACGAAACACGGATATGCGGGCAAACAAATTGCCATCATTCCTGCGGATCAAGTAATCGAAATGGGTGAACACCCGACCAAGGCACTATCTCAAAAACCCAATTCCAGCATCGGAGTTGGGTTTCATCTTTTAAAAGAAGGCAAAGCAGACGTTTTTGCTTCCGCAGGAAATACCGGTGCCATGATGGTCGGATCTTTGTTTTCTGTGAAAACCATCGAAGGAATTTCTCGCCCAGCAATCGCCGGTTTCGTTCCACAAGAGGACGGTACCTATGCCTTAATGCTGGACATTGGGGCGAATGCCGATTGCAAGCCAGAGATGCTAGATCAATTTGCGGTTTTAGGTTCGGTATATTTTGAAGCCACAACTGGAAAGAAAGCACCTCGTGTCGGTTTGATGAACATTGGTGAGGAAGAGCAAAAAGGAAATATCCTTTCGTTAGCGACACACGCCCTTTTAAAAGAGAATAAGAAGATTAACTTCATTGGTAACATTGAGGGAAAAGACTTCTTTAAAAACAAAGCAGACGTAATAGTGACGGACGGATTTACGGGTAACATTATTTTGAAGATGGGGGAATCCATCTACAAGATTATGAAGGACCAGGGAATCACGAATGACTTTGTCGAGAATACGAATTACGAAAAATACGGCGGTAGCCCGATCATCGGGATTAATGGGAATGTGATTATTGCACACGGGGCGTCTAGTCCTTTGGCAATCAAAAACATGATCAAATTATGTAGATCCGTTGTAGAATCAGATGTTTGCGGTAAGATTAAGGCCGCCATCGAGAACCAATAATTAATATGAGCCAAAAAATAAGTGCAGCCATCACCGGAGTCGCAGGATATGTACCGGATTATGTTCTGACGAATCAATAATTAGAAAAAATCATTGATACTTATGACGAGTGGATCACTTCTCGCACCGGCATCAAAGAAAGACGTATTTTGAAAGGCGAAGGTCTGGGAACGTCTTTTATGGGGGCTAAAGCAGTAGAGGATCTCTTGAAGAAAACCAATACCAAGCCGGAAGAAGTAGACATGCTGATC
>CAZUAZ010000006.1:0-7633 GCA_964618445.1 uncultured Aquirufa sp.
GGAGCCTACGGAAGTTTATTCGTTGATTTGGAATACGGTATTTGAATAAATTAATAAACTTGAAATCAATTCTTTTCATAGGGCTATTCATTTCATACTCTAGCTTTTCCCAAATTCAAAATATTCGAGGTAGGCTGCTGGATAAACATACCCAACAGCCTATTTCATTTGCGGATATCTATTTATCTCCTACCAATCTAATTGCCAAATCTGATTCTATTGGTAATTTTTCCTTTTTTAAACTTCCACTTAATTCGTATCAATTACGCATAAGAGCATTGGGATATCACGAATTTAGTATCCCAAAAATTGAATTAATTGCCGGAAAAGAAAGCTATTTAGCGATTGAATTGGAGGAAAACCCCGTATTCCTACAAGAAGTTCGTGTTGTTGCCGATAAACCAAAGGATGTGGCAAAAAATGAATTTGCCATGGTGAGTACAAGGCAATTTAGCCTATTAGAAGCGCAACGCTATGCTGGAGGATTTCAAGATCCAGCTAGAATGGCTTTGAATTTTGCAGGTGTAACAAACGCCGGATCTGATCAGAACAATGAAATTATCATTCGAGGAAATTCCCCTAAGGGTTTGTTATGGAGAATGGAAGGAATTGAAATACCCAATCCCAATCATTTCGGTGATGGTCAAGGGTCCACGAGCGGAATTATTTCTATGATTAATTCCACGAGTTTAGCCAATTCAGATTTTATGTCAGGCGCATTCCCCGCTGAATATGGCAATGCCTCTTCTGGGGTCTTTGACCTAAGTTTAAGGCGAGGAAATAACTTGAATCGAGAATGGATGGCAACGCTATCCGTAGTAGGATTGGATGTGGCTAGCGAAGGTCCATTGGGGAAAAAAGGTGCATCTTATAGACTTGGATTCAGGTATTCTACGCTGGAGTTATTATTAAAATCAGGACTGGTCAATATAAATACTGGCAATTTCAAACCAGCCTATAGAGACTTAAACTACTTGATTGAATTACCTACTAAAAAATCGGGAACATTTACCATTTGGGGTATAGCTGGAGCAAATAACACGGAAGATTTGAGAACAAATGTGAGTGATTATACGAATAGCTATTTAGCCGTAGGTGGAATTTCACATAAACTGCCTTTAAAAAATGGGCATTTAAAAACGGTTTTGGCTTATACAACGGAGTCCACCGAAATTACTCGAGAAGATTTTTCTGTCAAAACAAGAGAACAAACTTACCAATATCCATCTTGGCGATTTAGTACTTATTATTTGCACCGCATAAATGCTAAAACTCAGTTGAAAATTGGATTCAATGGCAGTCAATTAGCCTATCAATTATATGAGAATAGAAATAAAATTACTTACCTAGATGAAGACGATAAAACCTATTATTGGCAACAATTTATCCAATTAAATAAAAAATTGACTTCACAATTGAATGTAACGGCTGGTATTCATCACTATCAATTTGAGTTAAATAAAGCACAAGGCTGGGAGCCTAGACTTGGCCTATCCTGGAATACAAACTCTGGAGGTCGTTTTAGTGCAGGAATGGGAGTTCACTCACGCCTAGAGCCTCTATCTGTCTATTTCTATAAACGATACAAAGGTAAAATTGCAGAAATGCCGAATCAATCGATTAAACCAGCTGTATCACTTCATCAAGTCATTGCCTATGACCAAAGATTAGGAGAAAATACGCGCTTGAAGATAGAAGCCTATCTACAAAATATTAGTCATGCGCCCGTGGATTCCAATCGAAACAGTCCTTTTTCACTCCTCAATTACAGTTCTGGAATTCCAACACAGGTTTTACAAAACGTAGGAAAAGGAGAAAACAAGGGTATTGAATTAACCATTGAAAGGTTTCTAAGTAATGATTTTTACTATTTAATAACAGCATCTGTATTTGACACGAAATATCAAGCCAAGAAAAATGTTTGGTATAATACTCAATTCAATAATAAGTATGCCGCTAATCTATTAGTAGGAAAAGATTTTCGCCAAAAATTTTCCGTTAATTTTCGCTATTTGGTCAGAGGAGGAAATCGGTATACCCCCATTAACTTAGCGGAATCAATCAGAAGAAATACCACCGTTTTAACATCTAATAGAATAATGGATGGACAATACCCTACTTTCCATCGACTAGACGTATCATTTGCTTATAAATTAAATAGAAAGCAACATACATGGACTTTTCGAGCAGACCTCCAAAACGCATTTAACATCAACAATATTATTGAGGAATTCTATGATGGAAGAACAAAAGCGCTTAAATATCGATATGCACTTCCGCTTATTCCTATTTTCAGTACAAGAGTAGATTTCTAAAATATTTTTATCAATCCGCTAAGGTCTTAAATCATTTGCAAAGGTGATTTCCCCACAAGAAATCTCGAATTATAAAACCACTATAGGACTTTGCCGTTATTGAAAAGAACTAGGTCAACAACATGATTCCATTGAGGGTCACAAGGAAGACCATTTCGTACTTAAGCCAATTTCTGCGATCATGAGTCAACGAGATCAGATGGGGCTTACGGAAGTTTATTCGTTGATTTGGAATACGGTATTTGAATAAATTAATTAACTTGAAAAACTAAATTATAACAAATGAAAAAGATCTTAACAACAATCGCCATGGTCGTTGCCCTTTTGGGAGCTGGCGAAGCAGCACACGCGCAAATGCCAAGTCCACAGGAAATGGCTATGAATCAATTGAACCGCATGAGTTCAGAGTTGAAATTGACGAAAGAACAAGAGAATAAAATCGAACCTCTTATTGTCACCCGGATAGAAAAAATGATGGAATTTCGTCAAGCAGGAATGGATCGAGAAGAGATGATGGGCGAAATGAAGAAGATCAATGAGGGCCAATTGGAAACATTGAAGGCTATTTTGACACCCGAGCAATTAGAAAAATACAAAACGATGCAACCGCAAATGCGTGCGGGTGGTCCACCTCGTAACTAATTCGAATGAAATATTTACTGATTTTTTTATTTTTCATTGGGCTTTCTCCAGTCATGGGGCAAGCCCAATTTGAAAAAGCACTCCAAACACAATTAATTCTTGCCTCAGATGGTGATGTGATTGAATTGGAGGAAGGTAATTTTCAAATTTCAGGTAGTCTTTCCTTAGAGGGAAAGAAGAGAATTACCATTCGAGGAAGAGGAATGGACAAAACCATTTTAAGCTTTAAAAATCAAAAAACAGGTGCGGAAGGAATTAAAATCACCAACTGTGAAAATATTATTTTGGAAGATTTGACCGTTCAGGATTCCAAAGGTGATTTAATCAAAACGATGCACGTAAAGGATATCATATTCCGACGCATCAAAGCGGAATGGACTGGAGGCCCGAAACCGCAAAATGGCTCCTATGCTATATACCCAGTACTTTGCACAAATATCTTAATCGATAGTTGTATCGCGATCGGCGCATCCGATGCAGGCATTTATGTGGGCCAATCCAAACATATCGAGGTAAAAAACTGTACCGCCTACCAGAATGTGGCAGGTATTGAGATTGAAAACTCCCTTTATGCGGATGTCCATCACAATCATGCCTATGGAAATACAGGTGGGATTTTGGTGTTTGACTTACCGGATTTGATTCAAAAAAAGGGGGGATTCGTGAAAGTTCATGACAACCTTATCGAAGACAATAACCTATCTAATTTTGCACCCAAAGGCAATATTGTTGGCAAAGTTCCCCGCGGAACCGGCATGTTAATTCTTGCGACGAGTAACGTGGACATTTTCGACAATAAAATCCTACATCATAAAACCGTAGGAGTCGGTATCATCTCTTATTTCATGGCTGAAATAGCCATTAAAGATAAAGAATATGACCCCTACCCGACCTCCATTTCGGTATACAAAAACACCTTTGAGCGTAAGCTTGGACGCGTTCCATTGGAGGGACGCTTTGCGCAGATCTACCGATTCAAACTTCGTTTTGGTCGGGATGTCCCACATATCGTTTATGATGGTGTATTGGATTCAACGCGCAGTGGAAGTGATGGGCAATATTTACCTCAGCATCGGATTTGCGTGTATCAAAATATAAACCAATCTGTAGCCAATATGGATGCAGAACATGATTTCAAGAACGTGCGTCGCAATCCCAAAGAGCTAGATTGTGTACAAGAATACGTCAAATCGAATCAGTTTTAGCGATGCGATACTTAGGATTTATCTTGTTATTGGGCTTATTTTCTTATCAACCGGGGCCGAAATTTCCGAGTAAATTATCGGATTATGGCTTGTTTGAAGGAGAATTAAAAAATCAAATACCCCATTCTGGTGTAACACCCTATACATTGATATCACCTTTATTTTCAGATTACGCTCATAAATTACGATTTATACAATTGCCATCGGGTAAATCTGTGGCTTACAATCCCGATTCGGTATTCCAATTTCCTGTAGGAACCCGCATCGCTAAGACCTTTTATTATCCCATGGATGAGCGCAAGCCTAATGGGAGTCGGCGCCTCATGGAAACACGTATTCTCAGCCACGAACCAACGGGCTGGGTGGCCTTACCCTATATTTGGAATGAGGAGCAAACGGAGGCATATTTAGAGGTGGCTGGAGGAACAAGCTTGGTGGAGTTTAAGAACCAACAAGGCAAAAAGCAACAGGTGAATTATGTTGTACCCAATGTTAATCAATGCAAAGGATGTCACGAGCGCGATGGCACGATGACTCCAATAGGTCCTTCAGCACGGCAGATGAATGCATCGCTGCAATATGCGCATGGAAATGAGAATCAATTGGACTATTGGGGTCGGACGAACCAAATGAGTGACGTCCCTACATCACGTCCTAAATTCGTATCGTATATAGACGAAGGTTCACCCTTGAACGAGCGTGTAAAAGCCTACTTGGATATCAATTGTGCGCATTGCCACAACCCGAAAGGGCCTGCAAAAAGCTCTGGCTTATTTCTGGATTACCGCTATTATGGCACTACGGCATATGGGATGATGAAATCACCTGTAGCGGCGGGCCGGGGATCGGGTGGATTGCAATACGATATTGTTGCAGGAAAACCTGCAGAAAGCATTTTACATTACCGCATGAATTCGCATGATCCGGGCGTTATGATGCCGGAACTCGGTCGGTCTATGATACATCAAGAGGGCGTTGCGCTCATTCGTGAGTGGATTAAATCATTAAACTAATAATCTTTCGATTAGTCATTTATTGAATAGGAAACGGGATTTTATCGTGGGAAATTTGATTTATCAAACCTAGCCCGGATAATGAGAAAGAATACCAAAATTGAGAATCAACTCTTAGAAATGATTCAGCCTCGAATACAGCAGATTGAGAACAAATTTTCAAATGGAGAAGCGTTGTCAGATCAAGATGTCAATACACTTTTATTGAAATCAGCATTCAATCACATCAATCATTTCGAAATGCGATTGGATGAGTTGGCTGCGGATGTGGCACAGCTACGATTAGACTTTTCTGAACTTGAGGTAAAATTCCATCATCTTGAAAGTAGATTCTATGCACTTGAAGGTAAATTTCATGCACTTGAAGGTAAGTTTCAAACGCTCGAGGCGAGATTCGAAACCTTAGAGGCGAGATTCATTTCTTTTGAGTCAAGAATGGAGGCCACCATTGAAAAGACTATGAAATCGAACATTAAATGGACACTCGGCTTGATGACTTTCTGCCTCACGTTATTTAAAATCATTGACTTAGTCGTCCAAAACTAAAAAAGGGCTGATTCCTCAGCACCTTCAATCTATTTTCCTAAAACAATATTGACGATCCTTTTCGGTACCACAATCACCTTGGATGGGGCTTTCCCATCCAGATGTTTCTGTACTTGCTCATTAGCCAGCACCGCCGTCTCCACTTCTGTAGGACTTGCTGTGGCTGAAAAGGCTAAGGTCAACTTCACCTTACCATTGAATGAAATGGGATAATTGAATTCGTTTTCCACCAAGAACTCCGGATTGAAGATAGGGAATTTGGCATGGGAAATACTTCCAGCCTCTTCGCCTAAAGCCACCCATAATTCCTCAGCTACATGTGGTGCATACGGGGAAAGCAACAAAACTAGTTCACGAAGAACCGATTTCTTATGACATTTCAATTGGCCTAAATCATTCACACAAATCATTAAAGTGGAAACGACCGTATTAAATGAATAACGCTCCAAATCATCTTGCACCTTACGAATTGCCGTATGCAAAACTTTTAATTCCTCGGGCGTGGCTGGTGAATCCACCAACACGGATTTTTGTGCCTGCTCGTCAAAGAACAAACGCCACACCTTGCGCAAGAAATTATGCGATCCTGAAATCGAATTCGTATTCCAAGGCTTGAATTGCTCTAACGGCCCCAAAAACATCTCATATACGCGTAAGGTATCCGCACCGTATTTGGCAATTAAATCATCCGGATTAACGACGTTAAATTTCGATTTGGACATTTTCTCAACTTCCCAACCACAGATATATTTGCCATCCTCCATGATGAATTGTGCATCTGCAGGTACATCGTTACGAGAACGTTTAAATTCTTCAATGTCTAAAATGTCATTCTCCACAATATTAACATCCACATGCAATGCAGCTACATCATATTGATCTTTCAAACCATGAGAAACAAAAGTCACCTGATCTGAATTTTTCAAACGATAAACGAAATTTGACCGACCCTGAATCATTCCTTGGTTGATCAATTTCTTGGCAAATTCTTCCTCCGCTACATAACCTAAATCCTTCAAGAACTTATTCCAAAAACGAGAATACAATAAGTGTCCCGTAGCGTGCTCGGAACCCCCAATGTATAAATCGACGGCCTTCCAATAATTAACTGCCTCCGCAGAGGCAAACGCTGCATCATTTTGGGCATCCATGTAGCGATACCAGTACCAAGAGGATCCTGCCCAACCTGGCATGGTCGACCACTCATAATCATACTGACCCTGGTATTTCCATGAATCCGCAGCACGTCCTAAAGGTGGCTCCCCTGTTTCTGTAGGTAAATACTTGTCAATTTTAGGCAATTCTAAAGGCAACTCAGATTCCTTTATCAAATAAGGTAATTGTTGGCCTGAAGCAGTGGGTTTGAAATAAACCGGTACCGGCTCACCCCAATAACGTTGGCGTGAAAATACCGCATTACGCATCCGATACTGCACTTTTCCCTTTCCAATTCCTCGTTCCTCCAACCACTGAATTAAGGTATCCGTAGCCTCTTTATACCCCATGCCGTTAATGATACCCGAGTTAATGTATTTTCCCTCTTTGGTATTATCAGCCTGCTTATCAATATCTTTTTGTCCGTCCAAAATAGTTGGAATAGGCAAGTCAAAATGCTTGGCAAAATTCCAGTCACGTTGATCACCTGAGGGAACACCCATTACGGCACCCGTGCCATAACCAGCCAATACATAATCAGCCAAGAACAAGGGAACACGCTCATTATTTAATGGGTTAATCACATACGATCCCGTGAATACACCGGAAACGGTTTTAACCTCAGAAACACGATCTAATTCAGAACGTGACTTTGTCCAGGTAATGTAAGCATCCACATCGGCTTGTTGGCCTGGCTTCGTTAACTCCGCCACCCACTCATGCTCAGGTGCCAAAACCATGAATGATACCCCGTAAA
>CAZUAZ010000006.1:7733-21703 GCA_964618445.1 uncultured Aquirufa sp.
AACTCCGCCACCCACTCATGCTCAGGTGCCAAAACCATGAATGATACCCCGTAAATGGTATCTACACGTGTTGTAAACACTTTAATTTTCTTATCCGAAATGCCTTCGATGGCAAATTCAACATCCGTACCGATCGACTTACCGATCCAGTTACGCTGTTGTTCCTTTAAAGAATCCGACCAATCTACCTCTTCTAAACCATGCAATAAACGATCTGCATAAGCCGTGATGCGCATCGACCATTGACGCATTTTTTTCTGCTCAACAGGATATCCACCACGCTCAGAAAGACCATCTTTTACCTCATCATTCGCTAGTACCGTACCTAATTGCGGACACCAGTTGACAACCGAATCATCCAAATAAGCCAAACGAAAATTCAATAAATAGGCGTACTGTTCCTCCTCACCCATCGCATTCCAAACCTCCGCTGAAATTCGCTCAACATCATCCTCGCAAACTGCTTTCAGGCCAATAGAACCTTTAATAGTCAAAATGTCCTTTAAGGATTCGATCGACTCCGCTTTATCCGACTCTTGATTATACCAAGAATTGAATAATTGCATAAATATCCATTGTGTCCATTTATAGTAAGAAGCATCAGATGTACGCACCTCTCGTGACCAATCGAATGAAAAACCCATGTTTTTCAATTGCTCGATATAACGCGTAATGTTTTGTTCAGTTGTTATTGCCGGATGCTGGCCTGTTTGGATTGCATATTGCTCCGCAGGCAAACCAAAGGAATCAAATCCCATCGGGTGTAACACTTCATACCCTTGCAAACGCTTATAACGCGCCATGATATCCGATGCAATATACCCGAGTGGATGGCCTACATGCAATCCAGCACCCGAAGGATACGGAAACATGTCTAGCACATAATACTTAGGTTTATTGGGATTTACTTGTGCTTTGAATGTTTGGTTTTGCTCCCAAAATCCTTGCCAAGCTTTTTCGATCTCACGAAATTGATACTCTGAACGCATATAACTATTTGTTTTTCAAAAGGGCATGCAATTTACGGGAATTTTTGTGAAAAATATTTACTCTACTTTATTGGTAGATTAAGTAAAGTCTATTAGTTTTGTAGGATAATTAATTAACCGTATGTCATTACAAACTGACTCCACGCCCAATAAGCCAAAATTTCCTAGCTTTTTAAAAGCGATTAGCATCATTTGGAAACGAGAACGTAGCATTACGGAAGTTATCATTCACATTAGCAATGCCCTAGCCCTCATGATTATGGGTCATTTAGTATTCAGCTACCTAACAGCTGAAAACGTAATTGCGGTATTTAGTACAATCAATTCAGACATATTCTACTATATCTTAGGTGGTTTCATCGCTCAAATGATTGATGGCGCCTTGGGAATGGCATATGGCGTGACTGCAACCACATTCTTAATGTCGGTGGGTATCTCCCCTGCCGCTGCTTCAGCCAGTGTTCATGCATCTGAAGTGTTTACGTCGGGCGTATCCGGATATATGCATTTGAAATTTGGTAACGTAAATTCTAAACTTTTCAAAACCTTGGTCATACCAGGTATCATTGGAGCCATATTAGGTGCATATGTTATTTCCTCATTAGAAAATTATGCTGTCTATATCAAGCCAATCGTGTCCATTTATACCTTGTTTTTAGGTGCCATCATTATACGTAAAGCGTTAATCAAACGTCAAGAAAAGCGTCAATTAAAGCGGGTGGGCTGGTTAGCTCTTTTTGGAGGTTACCTAGACTCCATCGGAGGAGGTGGCTGGGGACCAATTGTTTCATCCACATTAATTGCGTCTGGGCGTCATCCAAAATATACAATTGGTAGCGTTAATTTGACCGAATTTTTTGTCTCACTAGCTTCCTCATTAACTTTTTTTACGGTTATTGGCCTCGGCTATTGGCAAGTGATCGCAGGATTAATTTTAGGTGGAGTTGTTGCTGCACCCATTGCAGCCCGATTAGCCAACAAACTTCCCGTAAAGAGCATGATGATATTAGTTGGCATAGTCATTATCGTCGTCAGCCTGCGTCAAATTGTCTTAGGTGCAGGAAAGTTTTTTTAGTTCAGCACAAACTTTTTCGTTTCTGTTTGGCCAGCATCTGAAACAAATCGGAGTAGATAAACACCCCGACTGAGCCCTTTGGTGTCAAATCGTATTACTTCACTCGGCTTGGTATTTCGTTGCTCAATAATTTTTCCCGTCAAATCAACCCACTGTATGGTACCTGACTCGTTAGAGAGAACAAAGAAAAAATCAGCAGCCGGATTTGGCCAAATTTGAAAAATTGAGGTCTTCAGACTATCCCAAACGGGTGAACTTGATTGATTATCAAAGATAATGACACCTCCCGCACCGGTACCAAAAATCAAGTCTTTCTTACCATCAGCATTATAATCTTCGCAGAGAATTTGTGCGTTTCGACCAACAAATACACGAGTAAAATCCTGTGATTTCCAAACTAATTCATTTTTTAATGCATCAAAATTCCCAACGTGCACTGCCCCATCTTGATCTAACCCAATAAATTCAACGGATCCATCGCCATCCAAATCTGCCATCGAAAAATTGCGTAAACGCCAATCCGATAGTGCACCTAACTTCCCCCAATCTGAATTTCCACTGGTTCTAACTTTACCTACTCGATTAACAATAAGCAAATCAACCTTAGAATCCTGATTCCAATCCGCAAAAATAGGCACCTCATTGAATCCCAAATCAGGAATATCTACTGCCTTTAAGCCGGTATTAAATAAGACAAAAACACGCGGTCCTAGACTTGTTTGACCCGATAGAATTAAATCTTTCGTTCCGTCATAATTATAATCAATGGTTTGCAGCATTAAATTGGTGGCATTCAACTGATCTTTTAACTTCAAATAATCCGATGTAATAAATCCAAAAACGCCAGCCTTATTTTCAAAAAAACTTATGGAAGCTTTCACCTCGTTCCCTTCCCTAATACCAGCATTAGCCACCAGTAAATCCAAATCACCATCTTGATCAGCATCCCAGAAACAAGGACTTGCTCGCTCCCCTACATCGATCATATCAGCTTGCAAAAAAGTCTTGGAAGATGCCACCCAAGTACCATTTACTTTCGAAAAAAGAACATTTGATTGTTGGAAGTCCTGCATATACCCATTGTTATCCGTTGAAAACAAGGAAGTAATTAGTTCAGGTTGGGCATCACCCGTCACATCTACCACCGATGCGTGTAGAAATGTCCCAAGATTTACTGAATTAGGAAAGCCAATTGTAACTTTGGTAAACTTGGGGGAATTTCGAGTCCCCTCATTTGTTAGATAAATAAGATCTCGACAGCCAATATGCCCATAGACCAAATCAGGAATTCCATTGCGAAATAGCACACTGAGCGAATTACCCGCATGAAAGGTGCGATTGGGCTGTTGGACAGACTCCAAGGCTATATCTGCAGAACATGGGGTACCTAAAACAATATCTCCACACGAACGAACGACAAAGTCACCCCAACAATCCCCTATTTTCTTAAAATCTAGCACCTTATCTGATTGTTTAGATTGGTTTTGGTGAAACTCCACATAGTGACCACTCGGATCAAATGCGAGAACATCCACATCCCCATCGCCATCGATATCAGCAATGGCTGGAATATCGACATTGGAAACATAAAGATTTATCCGACCAGAAAAACCTTCCGAGTACAAAGGATTTGCGATAGATTCAAATGAAATATTACCCCGCATGCTGGTATTTCTCAATACTTGAATACCTGCAGGAGCGGCGCAAAACAAATCTTTTTTACCATCATTGTCATAATCAACAAAGCGCATCCAATGGGTGAATTTCGGCAATTGACTTGACAAAACTGGATCAAACACATAGCCTGACGGCTGATTCACAAAAACAGCCCGTTGCTCCGTCGTACGATCAAAAGTTACGATATCCTCCCGACCATCTTGCGTCAAATCGACCGATTCAAACTGGGTCGCATTCATGCCTCCTGCTAATGCATTCAACAAATTTTGGCCCGATTTCTGAACAGCTAATCGTGAATTTTGCGTCAATTTGATCCCTTGCCCCATGAATTGCAGAGGAATCAGCGCTAAATAAAGGATTAAAAGATTTTTCATTCGATATTTGTAGTCGCAATATGCAAAATGGCAGACGATTATCCATATGAAGATATCA
Source organism: uncultured Aquirufa sp. (assembly GCA_964618445.1). Taxonomy (GTDB): domain Bacteria; phylum Bacteroidota; class Bacteroidia; order Cytophagales; family Spirosomataceae; genus Aquirufa. The sequence continues at coordinate 11,907 of CAZUAZ010000006.1, forward strand.
ATCTCATCTTTATTAGCACATTTCCAATCCGCGACTGGCGTTTGTACGGATACCCGAAAAATACAAAAAGGAAATATGTTTTTTGCCTTAAAAGGGCCAAATTTCAATGCCAATGCATTAGCAGAAGAAGCTTTAGCCAAAGGAGCTTCTTGCGCGGTCATTGACGATGCAGCGTATGATACGGGATCTAAAACCCTGTTAGTCGAAGATGGACTTCGCGCACTTCAGGACCTAGCCACTGCTTACCGAAAAACCTTAACGATTCCCGTCATTGGACTAACGGGCTCAAACGGTAAAACAACCACGAAGGAATTGATTTTTTCCGTTCTTTCGCAACATTATCATTGTTTTGCGACTAGTGGCAATTTGAACAATCACATTGGTGTACCACTTTCCATCCTTTCCATTTTGCCTGCACATGAAATCGCAGTCATTGAAATGGGTGCAAATAAGCAAGGAGATATCAAGGAACTTGTGGATATTGCTCAACCTACACATAGCTTAATAACCAATATAGGTAAAGCACATTTAGAGGGATTCGGCGGTGAATTAGGTGTCATTAAAGGCAAAGGCGAATTATTTGACTATGTCTCCGCACATGGTGGAATCGTCTTTTTACCTAAAGAAAAAAACATCGTACATCAAATGTCTGAAGAGCGCCAAATCACGGAAGTGGTTTTAGCCAATGCAGCGATGCCCACTAATTTACTGGAAGCGAAACCGTACATTCGATTTTCATGTGCCGACGAAACAATTGTTCAGTCACACTTACCCGGTATATACAACTTTGAAAATATTCAGATGGCGATCGCGGTGGGCAAGCATTTTGGCTTAAGTGATGCGCAATGCAAGGAGGGAATCGCTACATATCAGCCAACGAATCATCGATCTCAGTACATAAAAATTGGATCTAACCAAGTTTTAATGGATGCATACAATGCCAATCCATCATCGATGCATGCAGCAATCAGTCATTTTGCAGAAACTGATAACGAACCCAAAATTCTGATTTTAGGAGACATGTATGAATTAGGTGATTTATCCAAAGCTGAACATGAAGCTCTTGGCAAACTAATTGCCTCGTTTTCATTTGAAAAAGTACTTTTAATTGGCGAACACATGCAACACGCCCTAAAGCATTTACCTAAAGCATTTTACTTTCCTGATAAATTTGGACTGCATAACTGGTTACAAGATCACCCGATCAAGTCAAGTTATTTATTAGTCAAAGGATCCCGTGGTATTCAATTAGAAAGCGTATTGCCATTTTTGGCAAATGCCTAGTGACCAATAAATAAGAAAATACCCGTCGGGCCAAACAAAAATTTGTTGGTATACAAGAAAGCAGTAAATTTGCACTTTAATAAGATTTAGAAATAAAATTCAACACATAATGGCATCACAAGCTGGTACGTATGTACCCTACAAAGTAAAAGACATTGCATTGGCCGATTGGGGTCGTAAAGAAATTCAATTAGCGGAAGCAGAGATGCCGGGCTTAATGGCATTGCGTACAGAATTCGGCGCCGCACAACCTTTGAAGGGAGCGCGTATTGCAGGTTGTTTGCACATGACAATCCAAACAGCCGTTTTGATTGAGACATTAACTGCCTTAGGAGCAGAAGTTACTTGGTCATCTTGTAACATTTTCTCTACACAAGATCACGCTGCAGCAGCTATTGCAGCAGCAGGAATTCCGGTTTATGCTTGGAAAGGCATGAATGAAGAAGAATTCAACTGGTGTATCGAGCAGACTTTATTCTTTGGTGAGGAGCGTCAACCATTAAATATGATCTTAGATGACGGTGGTGATTTAACGAACATGGTTTTTGACGAATACCCTGAATTAATCGAAGGCATCAAAGGCTTATCAGAAGAAACAACGACAGGTGTTCACCGTTTATATGAGCGTATGAAGAATGGCACGTTATTCTTGCCAGCGATCAACGTGAATGACTCGGTAACGAAGTCTAAATTTGACAATAAATACGGTTGTAAAGAGTCATTAGTTGATGCGATTCGTCGTGCTACCGACTTAATGTTGGCAGGTAAAGTAGCCGTAGTAGCAGGTTATGGTGACGTAGGAAAAGGTTCTGCAGATTCATTACGTGGTGCAGGTTGCCGCGTGTTAGTAACTGAAATCGATCCTATTTGTGCATTACAAGCAGCGATGGATGGTTACGAAGTAGTTCCAATGGACGAAGCTGCAACGCGTGCCAATATTTTTGTTACAGCAACGGGTAACGTGAAAATCATTCGTGATCGTCACTTCAAAGCGATGAAAGACAAAGCAATCGTTTGTAACATCGGGCACTTCGACAATGAAATCGACATGGAATGGTTGAACAACAATTACGGTTCAACTAAGGATCAAATCAAACCACAAGTGGACATGTATACCATCGATGGCAAAAACGTAATCGTTTTAGCTGAAGGTCGTTTAGTAAACTTAGGTTGCGCAATGGGTCACCCTTCATTCGTGATGTCAAACTCATTCTGTAATCAAACATTAGCTCAATTAGAATTGTGGGCTAATTCTAAAAATTACGAAAACAAGGTATACATCTTACCAAAGCATTTGGATGAGAAAGTAGCGTTCTTACACCTAGCACACATCGGAGCTAAGTTGGAGAAACTCGAAAAAGAGCAAGCGGAATACATCGGCGTACCTCAAGCAGGTCCATTTAAGCCAGAGCATTACCGTTACTAGGATTTAGGAAATCAAAGAAAAAGCTGCACCGCTAACGTGCAGCTTTTTTTATGCAATTTTTGCTAAAATAAATCAGCGAAAAGCCCTAAATTTGCAGCAAATTAAGACAGAAAAGATATGAAATTTGGTGTGATTGTATTCCCGGGTTCAAACTGCGATGATGATACTGTAGGTGTTATTCAAAGTTTAGGCCATGAAGCTATTAAGTTATGGCATAAAGACACGGATTTACAGGGCTGCGATTTTCTTATCGTTCCAGGTGGATTCTCTTATGGAGATTACCTCCGTTCAGGTGCTATCGCACGTTTTTCGCCGATTATGGAACATGTCATTGAATTTGCTAAAAACGGAGGCTATTTAATGGGGATTTGCAATGGATTCCAGGTCTTAGTAGAAGCACACTTGCTTCCAGGTGTATTATTGCGCAACAATTCACAGAAATTCATCTCGAAGAATATTTTCCTAAAGGCGGCTACAAACAATGCCCTTTTAACCCAAGAATTAGATTTAAACAAAGCCTATAAAATACCAATTGCACACGCAGAGGGCCGCTATTTTGCTGATGAGGCTACCTTAGCTTCCTTGCAGGCAAATGATCAAATATTGTTTTACTATTGCGACGAGGCAGGCCAAGTGACTGATGCCGCTAACCCAAATGGTAGCTTACTAAACATAGCTGGAATTTGTAATGAAGGACGGAATGTATTTGGGTTAATGCCACACCCTGAACGTGCTGCCGATCCAGATTTGAATAATACAGATGGCTTGGAGATCATGAAGCAATTGGTGCTTCAATTGGTTTAAAAACATCAACGCATAAAAAAGACGCGAAGTATCGCGTCTCTACAATTGATTTCTATCTTAAATCATTCACCTCTACTCCGGGGAATGCCTTTTTACTAAACGTAAAATAAGCATCATCCACACCCGCTTTGGGATTTAATTTAGTCACCTTGAATATTTGCTTTTTACCCGCCTTATTGACAATCGTCCATTCTTTGACGGTATTATCTGCCGTATTTATCTTGAGTGTAATCTGCTTGACTTGAGTAGATTTGGCACCAGGTGCCATGTCTACTGTCGCGATACCGCCAACTTGGGACACTAATTTAAACTTGTACCCTTTCTTATCGAATGTGTAAATCTTTGCGGGATTTATATCACCTTCCGAAGGATCGAACGAGGAAAGATTGACTTCGTTAATTTCCTTAATGTACGTAGCAACTTCCTTTCCATTATTAAAAATCTCTTGCCCGGCAGTCTTCAATCTGAACTTAGTCCCCTTCACTGTAATAGACCCAGACATCGCAGCATTCCCATCCGTTTGATAGCTGAAATTTGCCGAAAACGAGCCCATTCCCTTATACTTCTGTTGCATCTTGTCAATCAAACTAACCGCTGGATTCGATTGAGCAAAGGCGGACAAACTAAGAAAAACAAATACAACTAGCTTTTTCATACTTATAAATTTTTCAAAATTTCTTCCAATTCAGTTTCAGACTTGACCAATACCTCGCGCGCCTTTGAACCACCAAATGATCCCACAATACCAGCAACCTCCAACTGATCAATCAAACGGCCCGCCCGATTATAACCCAATTTCAATTTACGCTGAATCAATGAGGTACTACCTTGCTGATGCATCACCACCAAACGAGCAGCCTCATCAAAATAAGCATCACGATCGCCTAAATCGATATCGCTACGATCTTGACCTCCCATCTCTTCCGAATCCGCCTCAGGCAATAAATACGCCGTCGTATAGCCTTGTTGGTTCCCAATAAAATCACAGATCTCTTCTACCTCAGGGGTGTCCACAAATGCACATTGCAAACGGATTACTTCCGAACCCATCGATAATAGCATGTCACCCATGCCAACCAATTGATCCGCGCCTCCGGCATCTAAAATCGTACGCGAGTCTATTTTAGACATAACCTTAAACGATAAACGCGCCGGAAAGTTTGCCTTGATGGTACCAGTAATGACATTGACGGAAGGACGTTGCGTGGCTACCACTAAGTGAATACCAATTGCACGGGCCAACTGTGCCAAACGGGCGATTGGGTGTTCTACTTCTTTTCCGGCGGTCAACATCAAGTCGGCTAACTCATCAATCACCAATACGATGTAAGGCATGAAATCATGCTCATTCGGATTCAACCGTCGATTAATGAATTTTTGATTATACTCTTTGATATTCCGACAACCCGCAATTTTCAACTTGTCATAGCGCATATCCATCTCCTTACAAAGAGAATTCAGGGTGGCAACAACCTTTTTGGTGTCAGTAATAATGGCCTCCGCTGAATCTGGCAAACACGCTAAAAAGTGGCGTTCCAATTTATTAAATAAAGAAAGCTCTACCTTTTTAGGATCCACTAACACAAACTTCAACGTAGCCGGGTGTTTCTTGTAAATCAACGATGTCAGTAACATATTTAAACCCACTGACTTACCTTGACCAGTGGCTCCTGCCATCAATAAGTGAGGCATTTTGGCTAAATCAGCAACAAATATTTCATTCGAAATGGTCTTTCCTAAGGTAATTGGTAAATCAAATGTAGACTTTTGGAACTTCTCAGAACCGATCACTGCACGGACTGGAACCATCTCGCGATTCTTGTTGGCAACTTCAATACCAATCGTTCCTTTACCTGGCATTTGACCAATGATACGAACGCCCATGGCGGCCAATGAAAGCGATAAATCATCTTCTAATGAAGTAATTTTGCTCACACGAACACCTGCTTTGGGAACAATCTCATACAACGTAACCGTGGGCCCAATCGTCGCCTCAATCTTCTGAATACCGATTCCGTAATTCAAAAGCGTCTCCACAATTTTTTCTTTATTCTCCTTCAACTCATCCATGGTCACCTGAGTTGTTTGATTCTTTTGATCGTATTCCTTCAATAAATCTAGCGTAGGATACACGTACTTAGGAAGATCTGCAGTAGGATCATATAAACCAAACTGAGCTACTAAATCATTTGCCTGCACAGCCGAGTTCATCGGAGCCTCTTCTACTTCCTCAATGGCTGCATCATCTTCATCCGCCACCTTAAATGTAAATGGTGTTTCGTCGATCTCCTCTGGCGCATTTTCAGCTAGTTGCTCCTCGACAACAGGTAAATCTGCAGGTAGCACGTCAGCTAATTCATCCTCTAATTTAACGGGAGGAACATGTGGACGATACGTTTCTAAATCCTCATTATCGACATGAAATGTCTCATCATCATCGATAAACGATTCCTCTAATTCTGCAGTAACACCACCCTCAACATCTGTAATTCCTGGGACAACTGACGCTACTTTAGGTTTTGCAGGATTCCATTGGTAAAAAAGTACGAAGAATACCAAGCCTAAAAATAGCACGAGGAAAATGGACAGGTAGCCGATTAATTGTGTCAACTTCTCAGTAATGAAAAAGCCTACGCCACCCCCAAAAGAATGCGGAAGTTCTAATTGAAACACTAGAAAACCGGAAATTAAACTACCCCAGATAATGTAAAATAATACTTGCCAAGATAAGCGATCAACCGGGTAGATCTCACGCTTGTAGGCGAGCTTAAGTCCTGATAAAAAGAACAAGGGAATCAAGAGCAATGAAGACCAACCGAATGTTCGGAAGATGAAAAAATGGGCAATTTTGGCTCCTAACAAACCCGCCCAGTTTTTAACAGGAACATCTGAACCTGCAATTACATCGGCTGCACCTAATTCTACCTCACTTTGATCAGCCACACCCACCACAAAATTCGAGACAAAAGCAAGCGTCAATAAAGTTCCTATGAAAAATAAAAACCAGCCTAGAATCAATCGAATGCGGTAAGAAACCTCACCCGGAACACGGTCTTTTTTCGATTCTTTATCAAAATTAATTTGAAGCGTACTGGTTGGATTAACAATCTTTTTGGCCATCTAATGCAGAAGTAATAATAACGTATAAATTTCGACTTTTTGATTTGATTTACAAAATCAAATATTAAAGTCCCTCAGAAACAATGGCACGATTAATTTCTTGAATTAATCCTGGCCCTTCATAAATAAAACCGGTATAAATTTGAACTAAAGATGCCCCTGCGCGTAACTTTTCTATCGCATCATTAGCTGAATGAATCCCCCCAACCCCAATCATCGGAATCTTTCCCTTTGATTTTTTATGGATATACGCAATAACCTCTGTAGACCTATCTCCTACCGGCTTTCCACTTAGCCCACCAGCCTCTGCCGTTACGGTAGCATCAGAAACTAATCCCTCCCGAGAAAGTGTCGTATTGGTAGCAATCAAACCTGCAATACCTGTCTCTAACACAATATCGACGACATCATCCAATTGCTCATTCGTCAAATCTGGTGCAATTTTCAATAAGATAGGCTTCAATTTAGGTTTGCGTTGATTCAAATCCTGTAAGCGCGAAAGCAATTGCTTCAATGGTTCTTTTTCCTGCAATGCGCGTAGATTAGGCGTATTGGGCGAACTTACGTTGACCACAAAATAGTCCACCACAGGATACAAGGTTTCGAATCCTTGGCAGTAATCATCATCTGCTAATTCATTAGGCGTCACTTTATTTTTACCCAAATTACCCCCTATAATCACGGGAGCTTGCCTAGCTTCTAAACGTTTCTTCATTTGAGCCAACCCATCATTATTGAATCCCATGCGATTGATAATGGCCGAATCTTCAGGCAAACGAAATAAACGTGGTTTCTCATTTCCATCTTGAGGCTTAGGCGTAACCGTTCCAACCTCTATAAATCCAAAACCTAAGGTGGCCAACTCATCCACCAAAACAGCATTTTTATCAAAGCCTGCCGCTAAACCTACCGGATTCGGAAATTCAATACCAAAAACAGTCCGACGAAGGCTAGGGTGCTCGTACCCGTAAATGGCACGAAAAAGGCTAGAGACACCTGGGATTTTCATTGAAAATGTAAGCAAATCAGCCAATAAATAATGTGCGCGTTCTGCGTCAAACAAAAAGAAGAATGGCTTAATAAGCTTTTGATAAATCATAACAGGTATGCAATTTTAACGAAGCAACAAAAATACAAAATGCCCCCTAGATAATGGGAATAAATCAAGGATTATCTGAAGATTCCTGAGACATTTTAAAAAAATCTTTTAGACGTGATGACACTTTACTGAAAAAGGCTAATTTTAAAACAACCTTTGTGGTAATCAAGCATTTAATAAATTAGTAAGCCTATGTTAAGTCGTGTTGCCAATTCCATTTATTGGATGAATCGCTACATTGAGAGAGCCGACAACTATGCGCGCTTTATCTCAGTGAATTTTAATTTAGCCCTTGATTTACCTCCGAATGTGCCCGAACAATGGGAACCACTTATTGTTGCTACGGCAGATCATTACAATTTCTTCGAACATTACCCCAAAGCCAATCGTGAAAATGTCTTGTATTTCATGACGTTTGACGAGCTAAACCCCAACTCGATTCTTTCTTGCTTGTACAGTGCACGCGAAAATGCTCGTACCATTCGCGAAAGTATTTCTCGGGAAATGTGGGAGTATGTCAACCAAGTTTACTGGAAAGTTAAAGACCGCGTAGAAGGAAGTAAGCAATGGGAAATTTCACGCTATCAAGGATTCCTGGAAGAAATTAAATCAGGTAGCCAATTATTCTACGGGATTGTGGATTCGACGATAACGCGTGGGGAAGGTTGGCATTTTGGCCAACTGGGTAAATTGCTTGAACGAGCAGATAAAACGACCCGATTTTTAGATGTCAAATACTTTACGCTGTTGCCTGATGTAGAGGCTATCGGTTCGCCTTTGGACTTACTCATGTGGTCAGCCGTATTAAAGTCGAATTCTGCATACAATATGTTTCGCCAACAGTACAAAGTCATTAACCCGCGTAACATCGTGGAATTCTTGATTTTAGAAAAAAGCTTTCCAAGATCCGTGGTGCATTGTTTGCAAGAATCTGAATTGTCACTCTATGCGATTTCAGGAACTTCTTTTGAACATGGCTATTCAAATTTGGCCGAAAAAAAGGTTTCCAAATTGCTTTCAGAAGTTCAATTCACAGAAATTGACGATATCTTATTGACTGGCTTACACCAATTTCTAGATAATTTTCAAACGAAAAACAACGAAATAGGCCAAACCATTTTCAATACCTATTTTGACCTGAAGCCTGTCAACTAACCGTGGCATACCAGAAAAATTTGTAATATTGCGCTCCCTTTTGCCACCATTGAATATATGACTTATTGCTTAGGAATCACCGTTAAAGAAGGACTCATTGCTATTGCGGATACACGTATCACAGCAGGAAATGAGATGTATTCCAATAAAAAAATCTCCATTCACGAGATTAAAAATCACAGCCTATTCATTATGACCGCCGGCTTACGCTCCGTACGAGATAAAGCTGTGACGTACTTTAATCAGACTGTCGACGAAGATGAAGCGAGTTATGATTACATGTTTCAAGCAGCCACAGCGTTTGGCCAAATGCTAAAAAAAGTAGCTCAAGAAGATCGCGAATCATTGGAAAAAGAGGGTTACCAGTTTAACCTCCATGCCATCGTAGGTGGCCAAATGCCCAAAGATGACACCCATAAGCTATTCCTCATTTTCCCAGAGGGAAATTGGATCGAGATAAACGATGGACTTAAATATCAGATTATAGGTAATTCAAACTATGGTAAACCACTTTTAAATCGAAACCTACATTTCGATACGCCACTAAAGGATGCATTAAAAATGGGGTTTCTTTCTTTTGATGCCACGCAAGTCAGTACGAATGATGTCGATTTCCCTATCGATGTAGTCGTATACGAAAAAGGTACCTTTAAGGCTAAAGAAGTGCGTTTATACAAAGAAGACATGCAGAAAATTTCAGATGACTGGAATCAAGCCTTGCGCAATTCACTGGAAGGCATTGAGGAAAGCTGGATGAAAGACCTAATTTCGCTCCCGAAATGATCGCTAACATCCACCACAGTTTAGCTTACACGTACAGCGAACCTGTTTATTTGGAGCCGCATGTGTTATATGTACATCCCCGTAAAAGTTCATTATTAACGGTCAAATCATTTGACCTAAGTATTT
>CAZUAZ010000006.1:21803-71495 GCA_964618445.1 uncultured Aquirufa sp.
GAAGAAGGAGCACCTAATACTCCCGAATTTACATTAATGAGCCGCAAAGGTTCATGTCGGGATTATGCGGTACTATTTTCAGCACTTTGCCGCGCCATGGGATTAGCCACCAGATTCGTTTCTGGATATTACACTGGCATTGCTCCAGTTGATGTACCGAATCAAACGCACCATTTACATGCTTGGGTTGAGGTTTATTTGCCAGGTGGCGGTTGGCGTGGATATGATCCAACGCAACACGAAGTCGTAGCAGGCAATCATATTCCTCTAGCAGCTTCCTGCCTTCCTGAGGAAATCACACCGGTTTATGGAACGTATCGAGGAGCGGCGACATCGACATTAACGACTGAAGTCTTTATTCAACGCGTTTAGCCTACAAGTAATTGGGCCAATAGATAATCTGCAACTAAGATGGCAATACATGCATTCGTCACTGCGGCGGTTCCGGCTTTGCCCACTTCATACGCACCGCCTTTGGTGTAGAACCCTTGGAAGGCTGAAATAGAGACAACTAGAAAGCCAAAAACCAACGATTTGATCAAGGCAAAAAGCACATAATTGGGCTTGAAATCGAATTGCAACCCATGGATATAATCTTGTGGCGTCACAGATCCTGTTAACCATCCCGCCAAATAACCACCGTAGATTCCTAAAAAACAAGCCATGGTCACGAGCATGGGAAAGGTCAACATGGCCGCAATCATTTTAGGTAGCACTAAATATGATGAAGAATTAATTCCCATCACCTCTAGGGCATCAATTTGCTCCGTAATCCGCATGGTTCCTAGTTGGCCCGCAATATTAGACCCCACCTTACCCGCTAAAACCACACACGTAATCGTAGGTCCCAATTCCAAAATGGTCGAATCACGTACAATCAAACTAATGATGTATCTGGGCACAAATGGATTTTCCATGTTGGCCGCTGTTTGAACACAAGTTACGGCTCCTAAAAAACTGGCAACGATCGTGACGATCAACATGGAATCAATGCCGATATCCTTTGATTCCTGCATAATCAATTTCCAATTCACCCGAAATTTTTCAGGATTTGTAAAAAGCTTACCTAGGAAGAGTAAATATTTGCCTAATTTTGACATGTGCTGCACAAACAATGAGCACCAAAGATAATGGATAAATCGATAGTAATTAGTGGCGGAAGTCAGGGAATTGGCAAGGCATTAGTAAAAAAATTCCTTCAAGAAGGTTTCCAAGTTTTTACTTGTTCACGGAGTCAGGATAAGTTAAATGCCATAGCACACGAATACAATAATCCACGCTTGCACACCTTTGCAGCAGATTTGAGTGATAAAAAACAAGTACAAGCCTTTGCGGCCTGGGTACTTAATACATCTGCATCCATCGACATCTTAGTGAATAACACGGGCGTTTTTCTTCCAGGTCAAATTCAAAATGAAGAAGATGGGGTATTGGAAAAGCAAATTGAGACAAATTTATACAGCGCATATCATTTGACACGTGCCTTGTTGCCTATGTTTCAGGCTAAAAAATCAGGGCATATTTTTAATATGTGTTCAACGGCTTCGATAACAGCGTACACCTTAGGTGGCTCTTATTGCATTAGCAAATTTGCCTTATTGGGTATGACTAAAGTCCTTCGCGAGGAGACTAAAACACAAGGAATTCGCGTGACAGCTATATTACCAGGTGCCACATTAACCCCGTCTTGGGATGGCGTGGACTTACCCATAGAAAGATTTATACCCGCGGATGATATTGCTTCCACGATTTGGGCAGCCTATCAAATGAACCCGTCGACTGTATTGGAAGAAATTCTCATTAGACCACAATTGGGCGATATTGATTTATGAGAACTTGGCAAGCATATGCATTAACGGATTTGGCTCAGGTGGCATCGGAATTAATTCCCGTCGCGTTAGCCCATAGCTCTATCTGGTTATTTCGAGGCCAAATGGGAGCTGGAAAGACAACGCTTGTCAAAGAAATCACACGTCAATTAGGCGTTACCGGTCATGTACAAAGCCCCACGTTTGCATTGGTTAACGAATATGCTCGCGCAAATGATTCAGACATCTACCATTTCGATTTATACCGATTGAAAAATGCTCAAGAGGCTTTAGACATTGGCATTGAAGATTATTTAGATTCAGGGAAAATTTGCTTGATCGAATGGCCTGAGCAAGCAGAAGAACTTTGGAATATTCCACATGTGGAATTTGACATTACACCCATTGACGAAAATACACGAAGTCTGACACTCCATGAGCACCATTAATCCTTTTCACGAACTACTTGCACAACAAGGCATTATGCCGAGTGAGGCGATGTCTTGGACGAAGCAGAATGCAAAAAGTATTCAAATAGGTCTACCAAAAGAAAGTTCCACCTACGAAAATCGTATTAGTCTAAGTCCACAGGCAGTTCAATTACTGGTGGCCAATGGACACGAGCTCATCATGGAACGTGGAGCGGCGGATCGGGCGGGATTTAGTGATGCGGATTATTTATTGGCAGGTGCCTCGGTGACGGAGCAAATTCAAGAAGTTTGGCAATGTGGCCTCGTGTTAAAAATTAATGCACCGACCATCGAAGAGATTAGTTACATGAAACCCGGTCAAGCTTTTGTGGCGAGTGCGGCCAAGTACCAGCTAAGCGCAGAGGCTATTGATCAAATCAATGCCAAAAAAGTCATGGCTATCGGGTTGGAATATGTCGAAGATAATGGTGGAGGATTGCCTTTTGTCAAAAGTATGGCAGAAATCGCTGGCCAAATGGTCATGCCCATAGCCAGTCAAATACTAAGCGCCTCTCAAGGTGGTGGCATTTTATTAGGAAACGTTACCGGCGTTTCACCTTGTCGGATCGTCTTATTAGGCTCCGGAAATGTGGTGGAACAAGTCGCTCGTGCAGCCTGGCATGCGGGCATTCAAGTTCAAGTTTTTGATAAAGATATTTACAATCTGCAACGCTTGAAACAAAGCCTCGGATTCCCATTGGTCACCCAAGTAATTGATTCCGAAAACCTCCCAAATGCCCTTCAGGATGCTAATTTGATCGTTGGCGCCCTTCGTTCCGATTCAGGTGTTACCCCTTGCATCATCACGGAAGAAATGGTTAGCAAATTAAAGCCAGGAACGTTGATTATGGACGTTTGTATCGACCAAGGAGGCTGTTTTGAGACATCGGAATTAAGCCATTTGGGTAAACCTACGTTTACCAAATATGGTATCACGCACTATTGCGTTCCCAACATCCCTTCCCTAGTTGCCCAGACTGCTAGCTTAGCCATGAGTAATTTATTAACCTCATTTATTTTAAAAGCGGGTAAAACAGGGGGAATTGAGGAGATGCTTTGGCAAGGAAAATCCTTTATGAAGGGAATCTATTGCTATCAAGGCCATGTGACCAACGGCCACATGGGTAAGTTATTTAAAAAAGCAGTGAAAGACATTCAGTTATTATTACTAAGTAGAAGCTAATTCCATGATCGAAGACTACACCGCCCTATCCAATGCGCCCAATTCACCTGAGTTAAACGGAAAATATTTGGGACTTATATCGAGTGATTTTATCAAAGTGGCTGATGCCTTGAAGGAAGCTGCATACCAAATTAAAAAACGGGGATTCTCTGATTTCCCAATCTTTGTTTGTTCTCAGCGGCCGATTGAAATAGGCCAAAAATTGATCGGCGTCTCTGAATTAGGAGAGAATAAATGGAATTACCATGCATCATTACTGGAAGAATTTATTCAGCGCAAACTAATCGCGGAGGAAAATCGCGAACTTTTTGAGCAAAATTATAAGGATATCGAGGAGTTCGCCTGCTTATTTGTGGTGGATGGTCAATTCACCAATTTTGTATTTATTCCCTATCCCGACGAGGCTTAATTTTTCCGATTCATCGGATGAAAATCCTGAACCATTTGACTTAGATATGCTCGATCTAAATGAGTATAAATTTCAGTTGTCAAAATGGACTCGTGCCCTAACAGTTCCTGTACCGCCCGTAAATCAGCGCCCCCTTCAATCAAGTGCGTTGCAAATGAATGTCTAAAGGTATGCGGACTAATGGATTTTTGAATTCCTGCTTTAGCTGCCAAATCCTTACAAATCAAAAAGACCATCACCCGACTCAGCATGGCGCCGCGGCGATTTAAAAATAGCACATTATGCGCATCCTTTCTCAGCGAAATACTCGGTCTAACTTGCTCACGGTATAAAGTCAAATAATGAAATGCCTCACGTCCGATGGGTACCAAACGCTCCTTATCACCCTTGCCTCGGACTTTTAATATACCTAAATCAGCATAAATATCCGTTAACTTGAGGCCAACTAATTCCGATACCCGAAGTCCAGATCCATAGAGTAATTCAATCATCGCCCGATTGCGCACACCTTCGTTTGTTGACAAATCATTTGCCTGCAAAATCAATTCAATTTCATCATACGATAAGGTATCAGGAAGGTGCCGTCCCTTTTGAGGAGATTTCATGTGGGTAGTTGGGTCCGAAATCGAGGGATTCTCCGTGACTAAAAATTGAAAAAAACTCCTGAGCCCTGACAAGCAACGCGCTTGTGAACTTGCCTCAATTCCTAATCCATGCAATACATTGAAAAAATCAAGAATATGATCTTCCGTTACACGATCGATAGAAAAATCCTCCCCAACAACAGGGACTAAATAAAGGGCAAATTTGCGTACATCTCGCAAATAAGCTTCATGTGAATGTCCAGAAAGGCCACGTTCAATTTTCAGATAATTACCAAACAATTGGATTTCCTTTTCCCACATGGACATAATATTCAAACTATCCCGTAAATTTAGGAGAAATTTGAAAACTGTTTCGCTTTTATTTGTAGACCATGGTACGTAAAAAAATACTCATCCTGAATGGGCCCAACTTAAATTTACTAGGCACCCGTGAGCCAGAAATTTATGGGCATCAAACATTTGAACAGTTCTTGGATATCCTGAGAGAGAAATTCGAAAAACAATTGGACATCGAGTATTTTCAGTCCAATGAAGAGGGTGCCATCATCAATAAACTACATGAGGTAGGCTTCACCTATGAAGGTATTTTATTAAATGCGGGAGGATACACGCATACCTCTATCGCGATTGCTGACGCCGTTTCATCGATTAAAACACCGGTCATTGAAGTACATATTTCAAATGTACATGCTCGAGAATCATTTAGAGGACACAGTTATTTAAGCCCAAATTGCAAAGGTATCATCGTCGGTTTTGGCTTGCGTGGATATGAGTTAGGCTTATACTCTTTCGTATAAAAAGATGCTTTCATTTTACCCGGGTCCATCTAAGGTTTATCCTCAGGCGCTTGATTTCATTCAAGAGGCCTTTGACCAAGGTATTGTTAGCATCAATCACCGAAGCAAACGCTTTGAAATCTTATTAAAAGAAACCATGGAGGCCATAACCGCTTCCTGGAATATACCTCCAACTTACACCATCTATTTCGTTTCCTCAGCCACGGAAGCTTGGGAAATTGTGGCTCAATCGCTGGTTGGCTCAAAAAGTGCTCATGTATACAATGGTGCTTTTGGAAAAAAATGGGGCCAATATACCTCGCAAATTAATCCAAATACCCAATTGATTCCCTTTGGCTTACATGAATCGTTGGCTGAAAACGCTAGTCGCTTAGCGTCCGATGTCGACACAGTTTGTTTAGTCCAAAGTGAAACGTCGAATGGGACGGGCCAACAAATTTGTCGGTCAGATTACCCAGCCGATGTGCTCATTGCGGTGGATGCTACTTCTTCCATGGGAGGAATAGTGCTGCCTTGGGAAGAGGCCGATGTATGGTTTGCCTCAGTGCAGAAATGTCTTGGGATTCCGGCTGGACTTGGTATCATGATTTGTTCGCCGAAAGCCTTGCAACGCGCACATAGCTTGAACCATCGCATACATTACAATGATATCTTGCTCATGGAAGACAATCGAAAAAGCTTCCAAACGCATTATACACCCAATGTGTTGAGCATATATTTAATGTGCCGACTCACCCAAACACTGCCTGATTTACATGAAATCGAACAGGAGACCCAACGAAAATTAGCTATCTGGGAGCAATTTTGGGAGACACAAAAGCATTGGGATCTTCAATTCTTAATTCCAGAAAAAGCACGCCGACTACCCACTGTTTTGGCATTAACAGGTCCAGCAGCGGAAATCGAACGCATCCAAGGTGTTTGTTTAGCACATGGTGTTGAATTAGGAAAAGGATATGGGGAATGGAAATCCAATACCGTTCGAATAGCCAATTTCCCTAGCCATACAGAAACAGATATTCAACAACTCATCAACATATTAACGCTATGAAATTCGACCTCAAAGAAATCCTTTCCTCATCTTTGATCCTATTTTCAGTAATTGATATTTTGGGATCTATTCCAATCATCATTGATTTGCGGAAGAAAAATGGCAACATTCACGCAGAGCAGGCAACCTTGGTTTCAGGCATCATTATGGTGGGATTTTTCTTTGCAGGTAAATTAATCTTACGTTTTCTGGGAGTTGACACGAATTCATTTGCCATGGCAGGTGCATTAATCATCTTCTTAATCGGCCTTGAAATGACCTTAGGGCGTAATATTTTCAAATCAGAAGAGCTTCAAGAAGGTGCGTCGCATAGTATTGTCCCGTTGGCATTTCCAATTATTGCTGGAGCAGGGACGATGACAACGCTTATTTCATTGAAATCGCAATTTGAGGAAGAAAATATCATGGTCAGTATATTCATCAACTTGATATTTATATACCTCGTTTTACGTTCCAGCGTTTGGATTGAAAAGAAACTGGGCAATGCGGGTACACAGGTTTTACGCAAGGTTTTTGGCGTTATCTTAATTGCCATTGCCATCAAGATATTCAAGACACGAATGTTCTAACATGGCAAAAAAGCAAAAATATTATGTGATTTGGGAAGGCCATCAAAAAGGTATTTTTGATTCATGGGCTGAAACAGAAAAGCATATTAAAGGTTTTGCCGGGGCACAATATAAATCCTTCGATACACGAGAGGAAGCTTATGCCGCTTCAAAAAAGAATTATTGGGCAAGTGTAAACCCGAAAGCCAAATCTACTTTACGTACGGTAAACGCTGCTCCTTGCATTAAACCAAGTATATCGGTAGACGCTGCTTGTGCGGGAAATCCAGGCGTTTTAGAGTATCAAGGTGTCAATACTGAAACCAAAGAAGTGTTATTCAAACGTGGGCCATTCCCAGTGGGTACGGTAAACCTTGGTGAATTCCTTGCCATCGTTCACGGCCTTTCTTATTTGAAAAAAATCAATTGTCCATATCCACTGTATTCCGATTCAAGAACCGCTATTGCCTGGGTTCGAAATAAGGCGATAAAGACTAATCTAGAGCGAAATGCACAAACAGAGGAGCTATTCGATTTAGTGGACAAGGCGATTTCTTGGCTAAAAAACAACCCAACGACCACACAAATCCTAAAATGGGAAACGGAAGATTGGGGTGAAAATCCAGCGGATTATGGCCGAAAGTAGATCGATTTTTCAATTCAAACAATTTCAACTGGCTCATGGAAATCCAGGTCTTAAAATTACAACGGAGGCCTGTTTGTTCGGCGCATGGGCCCAGCAATTTGCTTCAGGAAAAGTACTCGATATAGGAACTGGATGTGGATTATTAGCTTGTATGATTGCACAAGAAAACCCTACATGTTCCGTTACAGGTATTGAAATCCAAACAGATGTGGGGGTACTCGCACGTGAAAATGTGCTCAATTTGCCTTATTCCATCGAAATTATCACCGAATCCATTCAAAGGTTCGCAGATCAATTCGACTTCATTATCAGTAACCCACCCTTTTTCATGGATCACCTGGTGAACCCAAATGCAAGCAAGCAAATTGCCATGCACACGGACCATCTAAATCCGGCAGAACTTGCGGAGGGCATATCAAAAAACCTATATCCAGACGGTCAATTTGCTGTATTATATCCGACATTTGGCATGAAACAATTCGAAATTGAGGCGAAAAAATTAGGGCTTTTTATCAATCATTTGGTAGAAGTTAAACATCAAAAAGACCGAGAAACATTGCGAATCATGGCTTTAGGTTCACGTCATTCAGGCACACAAAAAAGAGAAATGATTTGCATCAAAAATCCCGACCAAAGCTATACCGCTGAATTCATCCAACTACTGAAACCTTACTATTTGATTTTCGACTAAACAATATCCACGAGAATTCGTATTTTTGTCCGTTTGACACCACAAATATGTTGCAGATATCCATCGTAGTGCCCCTGTATAACGAAGCCGAATCCTTGCCCGAGCTGTGCGCATGGATCGACCGCGTGATGCAGGCAAATTCATTTCAATACGAAATGATCTTTGTGAATGATGGAAGTCGGGACACATCTTGGTCTGTCCTACAAGCATTATCCAAAGAATATAAGTCCCTAAAAGGAATATCATTTGCCAGAAATTATGGGAAATCGGCAGCCCTACACGAAGGTTTCCAATTAGCCAGTGGCGAAGTAGTGATTACCATGGACGCTGATTTGCAGGATTCTCCAGATGAAATCCCGGAATTATATCGAATGATCAAGGAGGATGGATTGGATTTAGTTTCTGGTTGGAAGCAAAAACGTTTTGATCCAATTTCCAAAACAATCCCCACCAAATTATACAATGCCGCGACCCGCGCACTTTCAGGGGTAAAATTGAATGATTTCAATTGCGGCCTGAAGGCCTATAAACTTGAAGTTGTCAAGACCATAAAATTATACGGTGAAATGCATCGCTATATTCCGGTTCAAGCCAAATGGAACGGGTTTACACAGATTGGCGAGAAAGTAGTCCAGCATCAATCTCGGAAATATGGCGTAACGAAATTTGGCTTAGAACGCTTCCTATATGGCTTTTTAGACCTTTTATCCATCACGTTTGTCCAAACATTTGGCAAAAGACCCATGCACCTTTTCGGCAGTCTTGGGATATTATCCTTTTTTACTGGATCTGTGATTACCATCTGGTTAATCGGCGAGAAATTATATAACATTGCAAACCAACTGAAATACCGCAACGTCACGGATAATCCGCTATTCTTTTTAGCCTTGGTGGCCATCATTCTAGGCGTGCAATTGTTTGTTGCTGGATTTTTAGGTGAATTGCTCATTACGAATTCAGATAAAACAACTCAATACCAAATCAAGGAAGAAATTGCCTAAGTATGCAAACGAATGATCTTAGCTGGCTCAGTCGCTCTGAGCTATTAATTGGTTCAACAGGAATTCAAACATTACAAAAAGCGCACGTACTGGTCGTTGGCCTAGGGGGCGTCGGTTCATTTGCGGCCGAATTTATCGCACGCGCAGGCGTAGGAACCATGACCATTGTGGATGGTGATGTGGTGGACCCGACAAATCGAAATAGACAATTACCGGCCTTGTCAACCAATCATGGTGTATCAAAAGCTCAGATTATGGCAGAACGGTTGTTGGCCATCAACCCTGCCCTACACTTAACTACGCATGAAACATTTCTGAGTCCAGATGCGGCAAAGGAAATTCTAGAGAACACGAAGTTTGATTATGTCATGGATTGCATTGACTCAGTTACGCCAAAAGTTACGCTTTTAAAAACGGCATATGATTTAGGTTACCGCATTGCTAGTTCGATGGGCGCAGGTGGCAAAATGGACCCCACTCAATTGCGCACAGCAGACTTGTTTGATACGCGGCAGTGCTATTTAGCCTCATTAGTCCGCAAGCGTATTCGTAAGATGGGCGTCGGGAAAGGCATCAAGACCGTATTTTCACTCGAAAAGGTAAAAGATGAATCGCTTATTTTGACCGATGGCAGCAACTTTAAGAAGTCGGCCTACGGCACTATCTCCTACCTTCCAGCCGCTTTTGGTGGCGTGGTCGCATCCATCGTAATTCGAGATTTACTCGACGAGCCTATCCCGATGGAGAAAAAACTTAAAGCCTACAAAAAATGATCAAAATAGGCGTCATCAATGTGTCTGATCGAGCAAGTGCGGGTATCTATGAAGATATCCCGGGCAAGGCAGTCGTTGACTTGTTGAACGAATATTTGACCTCAACATTCGAAGTCGTTTATGCCGTTATACCAGATGAGCAAGTTTTACTGGAGGCCAAGATGATTGAAATGAGTAAAGAAGTTTGCTTGTTGGTAACCACCGGAGGTACAGGTCCAGCCCTTCGCGATGTAACTCCAGAAGCGACTGAGGCTGTATGCCAAAAAATGCTCCCTGGTTTTGGTGAATTAATGCGGTCAGTAAGTCTGCAATATGTGCCTACGGCGATACTAAGCCGACAAACCGCGGGGATTCTAAACCAAACATTAATTGTTAATTTACCGGGCAAGCCAAAGGCTATTCGCCAATGCTTGGAAGTCGTTTTCCCTGCCATCCCCTATTGCATTGATTTAATAGGCGGACCTTTTTTGGAGTGCAATGAGGAAAATATGAAGGCGTTTAGACCAAAATGAGGTGAGAGGTAAGAGGTGAGAGGTGAGAGGTGAGAGGTTTGTTACTCTTCGTTCTTAGTTCTTAGTTCTAAACTCAATAATTGATCATACAACTGCTTCGTCACAGCTCCACGCGCTCCGTTGCCTATTTCTTTGCCATCAATGGCTACAATGGGAACAACACGTTTCGTACTACCTGTCGTAAATACCTCATCTGCTTGAAGAAAATCTGCCAATGCACATGGCCCAATGTTGACTTGATACTTTTCAGAAGCCAAATCAATCACATGCTTACGCGTAATCCCTTCCAAAATATGGACATCAGGCGTATGAATAACACCATCTTTGACATAGAACAAATTACTCCGAGATGACTCTGAAACACCGTGTTCTAAAGTATGATAAATTAAATCATCCGCCCCAGAGGCTTTTACTTGCGCCCAATTCCGTATCGCAAACGCATAATTTAACGACTTAATTTCAGCCATTTCCCGTACATATACCTGACTCATCAAACGCATGCCTTTGATTGGATCCGCAAATTGAAAAACACCAGGTAATATCCACAAATTAGAAGTTTCAGCAGGTTCAAAACCATTACTACTTTCTCCGCCTGTCAGCACCATTTTTACGCCCAAACAAGCGTCCGTGGACATAGCCGCTAATTCATGAATCAATGAAGCTAGCTCGGATTTTGAGTAGCCTATTGGCAATCCCATCAATGTCGCTGAGCGCATAAATCGATCAAGATGGTCAGACAAAAACACCGGTTTCCCATCCATAATTCGGAAAAAATCAAAAATGCCATAGCCTCTTAAAAAGCCAACATCCTTCACCGAGACATGTACCTCGGAGGCCTTTTTCCAAGAACCATTAAACCAAATTGGATATTCCATATTGTTTTATTTTTTCAACCAAATGAATGACTTCAGCAGCCTCCGCAACGTCATGTACCCGCAATATAGATGCTCCCTTCTGCAGGGCAATCGTATGTAACACACTCGTTCCATTTAAAGATTCAGCAGCTGTAATGCCTAATTCTTTATAAATCATGGTTTTGCGCGATAAGCCAACTAGCACCGGTGCGCCCAAATTTGTAAAGTTTTCTAAGTGTGCTAATAACTCATAATTGTGTTCTAACGATTTAGAGAAGCCAAAACCGGGATCTATACATATATCCACAGCGCCCAATTGGCGTAATTCCTGTAATTTCAAAGCCAAATTTGACCAGACATCCTCAACAACTTGCTGGTAATTTGGCACCTCATGTACCTCTGCAAACTTCCCTACACTATGTGTCAAGACATAAGGAATTTTATGTGCTGCCACCCATTCAAAAATACCATCGTCCATTTGACCGGCACCTATATCATTGAATAAATCAGCTCCTGCTAAAAAAGCAGCTTGGGCAACAGCCAAACGATAAGTATCTATGGAAATGATTACATCTGGAAAAGCCTCTTTTAACATGCGAATCACAGGAACCACGCGATCAATTTCTTCTTGTGTAGAAACGGAAGCAGCACCAGGCCGCGTTGAATGACCACCGACATCCAAAATTTTTGCCCCCAGCGCAATCATGCCAGCTGCACGTTCCCGACAAATTTCTACGGCTGTCACACGGCTTCCCGCATAAAAAGAATCGGGCGTAATATTTAAAATCCCCATGATCAGAGGTCGTTCAAACGACATGAGCCGACCTTGAAATCGAATTGTTTGAAAAGATGGAAAAAGAGATTTCAAATGAGCTGAAATTTAGGATAATTTAAATATTTTTGTAGGCTAAAAGAAAACGAGCATCGTAAAAATCAAGACCGTATGAATAGGGACTCATCGCCTTCCCAAACCGAAATCGAATATCGCCAAGTAATTGCACACTGCAAAGCCTTGTTCGATAAAAAGAACAAAGATTACGGTACATCCTGGCGAATTTTACGCTTGCCTAGCCTAACAGACCAGATTTTCATTAAAGCCCAACGCATTCGTAGTATCCAAGATAAGGGTCTTCAAAAAATCGAGGACGGCATCGAAGGCGAATTCATTGGCATCATCAATTATTGCATCATTGCCTTGATCCAAAAATCGCTTGAAAGCTCAGATCAAATGGAGTTTAGTCCAGCGGAAATTGGCGAGCATTATGACCAACAAGTCGAAATTACACTGGAATTATTGCGAAATAAAAATCATGATTACGGCGAAGCGTGGCGCGATATGCGCATCAGCAGCATGACCGATTTGATCCTCATGAAAATTTTCCGGACCAAGCAAATTGAAAACAATCAAGGAGTTACACTCGTTTCAGAGGGTGTGGAAGCCAACTACCAAGATATGTTGAATTATGCTGTATTCTGCCTTATCCAACTAAAACAAGGGCAAATACAGATGGCCCAACAACAATAGGTCACATGAAACTAACCCGTCAAATTGCCACATTCCTACTGGCAGGACTATTTCTTTTTTCGGGGCTCATTAAACTAAATGACCCAATCGGAACTCAACTTAAGTTGGAGGAATATTTTGATGTGTTTTCGGTAGATTTTCCGTGGATGTCTGGCTTTTGGAAATTACTTATTCCGCAAGCCTTACTCCTTTCTATCTTGTTAAGTAGCGCCGAAGTAGTGCTTGCAATCGCTTTATGGCTCAATTTTCAAACCAAAAAAATCCTCTACAGCTATATAGGTTTAATTCTATTTTTTAGCTTTCTGACGTTTTATTCGGCTTATTTTAATAAAGTCACCGACTGTGGGTGTTTTGGGGAAGCCATCAAATTAACTCCTTGGACTTCATTTGGGAAAGATATCTTTTTACTAGTTTTGACCGGTTTACTGTTTATGACAGATAAACCTACACTTCGCTCAAAAAGTGGTAAATGGGTTATATTGAGTGCGGTACTCAGTGTTGGATTTGGTACATATTCTTACTTTTTCCTACCTATCTGGGATAGTTTACCGTATGCCGTTGGTGAAAACATTCCGGCGAACATGAAAAATCGGGAGGAACTAAAATTCAGTTATATCTACAAGATTAATGGCAAAGAAACTGAATTAACAGAGATGCCTACGGATCCCAAAGCGGATTATGTTTCCATGCAAGCCATTAATGAGAAGGAAGCGCGGCCATTGATTACGGATTATCAATTGTGGGTAGACGGAGATACGACAAACTACACGCAATTATTATTCAAAGGAAATCATGCATTGGTCATTGTCCCCAATGTACACCATACGCACGAAAGCGCGTTTTCAGCGATTGCAAAACTAGCGAGCGAATTAAAGATTCCTATTTGGCTAGTCAGCGCGTCTACGGATGAAGAAGTGAATGCATTGAGACATCAATATCAATTGGCCTTCCCTGCTTTGTCTGCAGATACCAAAGTATTAAAAACAATCATTCGCTCAAGTCCAGGTCTTTGGCTTATTAGCCAAGGCACAGTTAAAGGAAAATGGTCGGCCTATAACCTGCCATCTGCGGATGAAATTCATCAAAGTTTAAATTAGTACAGGAATGAAAAACATTTATTTAGTGGGCATGCCCTCATCGGGAAAAAGTACGTTAGGCAAAGAATTAGCGCGGAATTTAGGGTACAGCTTTACCGATATGGACAAATTGATTGAAACAAGAGAACAAAAGACCGTATCTGAAATATTCTCTAATTATGGAGAGGCACATTTCAGAGAATTAGAAAAGAAAACGTTACATGGCTTCCAGCCGGATCAATCTATGGTGATTGCCACGGGTGGTGGTGTTCCCTGTTTTAATGATAACATGGATTTTATTAAGGCGAATGGGGTAAGTATCTTTTTGAATGTAGATGTCAATGATTTAGCCAAGCGGTTATATAAGGCGCAGGGCAATAATCGTCCCTTATTAGATAAAACTCAAAGTGAAGAAGTTGTTATTGAATCAATCAAGAAAACATTTCAAGAGCGCCTACCTGAATACCAAAAGGCTGATATTCAAGTAGACGGCGAAATTACGGTAAGTCAAATTCTTTGGCTTTTAGAACAATACATTCCAGTCTAAAAATAGACTCCTCCCCCAAGTACAATCTGGGTATTTGTCATTTGCAATGCGGCTGAACTGAAATCGGCCGCATTTTTTAATGTATATGGTGTGTAAGCGTCTTTACCCGTCCGCTGCCAAACACCCAAATCGAGGTAATAAGCATTTGTTCGATACCCTACTCCAGCTGAGATTTGTATCTGCGTCCGATCGATGGAGTCATAGCTTGAAGCAAAAATTTGACCATATGAGGCAACGCCACCACGCACGCTCCATGATGAGCTAACGCGAATTTCAGCACCCGCTTTTATGTTAAGTACAGACTGAAAAGTAGACTGAATTTGTCCGTTATATCGATCCTTAAACTGCTGATTGGCAAATGCCCCTAATTCCGTAGCTCCAACACGCATACCGTCGTAATTCATATATTCTGCATCAAAACTTAGCAATGCACGTTTGCCAAAAAAGTAAGCAGCTCCTGCTGAAAACTTAAAGGGAGTTAGTAGTTGATACGCAAATTCATTAGGCAATAAACGTACGGGATTAACCTTCGTTATCGTAATTGGCTTGCCATCTAACTCGGAAGGCACACCAAAAATACGTGGATATGTAATACCTGTCAGGCGTTCGGCCATTTGATCGTAATACATAGGTGTCTCCGCGGCAACCGAAACACGCAAACTAGGTGACACTTTGTAAATTAATCCTAGGGTAGCTGAAACGCCAGAACCGGTTGTTTCGAGCTTCTCAACAGATTCAAAACCGCCGACATAATTGGCGCCAATAAATTCTTCGGTCCAACTGAAATCGCTTATTGATTTTAATCTAGAAAAATGAAGGCCGATACCTAAAAACAAGCGCTCTTGATAATTCGCTCCATAACTAATATTCCATTGTGAAACCAAACCGGTGTTGGTAGCCGAACCAATTTGATAGGTAGGCAAATTAGGCTCAAATCGACTAAATGGTGCGCCACCTGAATTGGAATTGTTAATCAAAAAGGTTTGATAAGCAACTCCTTCTGGTGTATTGGCCGCTTGAAAGTCTGGGTCATATTCGTCGTCAATAAAATTACCATCGATATCCCTGCCACCAGCGAATTTGTACCGATTATCTGCTTTCTCAATTAATTTATCTAGATATGAACTCCGGTTATTGGTGCCTTCCATTTTCAAAGGCTGCGAAAATATGACACGCTGAGAATATCCAATCCCAAACGTACCACGCCAATCTGAACGATTCATATAATCCCCCGTGATAACAACGCCAAAATTGGGGATACGCAAACTCGAATTTGATTCTTGGGTAGATTGGTCTAAGTAGGTTGCCTTCGTTTGAGCATCATGCGTAGCGAGCGTAATCCCTACTTCAGAACGGGTGTAAAAACCTAGACCGGCTGGATTACCTGCAATAGCACTTAAATCAGCTCCAAGCACCCCGTAATTACCTCCTAGTCCTTGCATACGCGCGGAACCAGTTGCATAGCTTGTGCTAAATTGTCGCGCTAAATTTGGATAAGAATAAATCTGCGCGTGTACATGCGCTGCTGTGAACACACATACACAGAGTAAAATTAGCTTTTTCATGAACAAATTATCTTGGACCACGTGATGAACCACCTCCACCACCACCCGAGTAAGATCCTCCAGAGCTGTAGTTTGAAGAGGGTGCTGAATAATTCTGCTGACTTTGGCCATAATTTGTTTGAGGCTGAGCAGGTCGATATTCAAAATTGGTATTCCGTCGAGGCGCCGCCTGAACAGGTGATCTGTTAATTTGATTGCTATTCACACGAGGCTGATTCGTGCCTTGGGTATTGTACGAATTATTACTTCCACGAGGCGAATTATTCATGTTCCCATCGCGATATTGATTGCTTGCGCTGGCATCACGAGGACCTCGATTAGGGCGTGCCACAGGTTCGCGACGGTTTACATTTCCTACGGAAGGAGCTATGTAATTCATCCCACCATACACATTAATCATATTGAAATTGCCCATGTATCGAATCCCTCCCATACCAAAACCTGCATATCCGAACGGATTACGAAATCCATTAAATGCATTAAATCCAAAAAATGGATCATAAAAGCTATTTAGCGAATTGAAGGCATACGGATTAAAAAACGGATCATACATTCCCCAGGCGTTAATCGGAGCAATAATACGCGAGCCATAAAATCCTCCCATACCAAATGTAATGAAGGGATTTGTATACCAATTGTTCCAGGGATTAGCCGAAAATAAACCGGAACGAAAGCCGGAATCAAAACCATCAGCGAATGAATTCGCATAAACACTGCGTGAATTCAAAAAATTGGTTTCATCCTCACGAATCATCACACCTTCTTCTTCTTCAATTAAGGTCGCATCTTCATCTGGATTGAGGTAATGAGAACTCTTTTTAGGGGTATATGCTGAAGCTGGTTTTTGAAAAGAATCATATAAATCATCAGCTACTAAAGACTGCTGTGTTCCGGGTTGCGAGAGCGAACATGCGGAAAAAATCAACAAACTGGCCACAACTACGAAGGCATTCCAATAATTTTTCATGGCTAAAGTGATTAAATTATAAGCTAAAACTACCGACAATAACGTATCTTTGGCGTTCAAAGTTCGATAAAGTTACATGTAATAACGATAGGTTTTGCAATTTTAGTCTAAGTTATAGAACAAAAATGTTAGAACCTACAGACTCGAATATAGAACGATGAGACTAGAAAATAAAACTGCAAAAAAAACAGATGAGTAAATCCCTTCCAAGTCGGTCTGAAAATTATTCAGAATGGTATAATGAGTTAGTCAAACGGGCTGATTTAGCCGAAAATTCTGCAGTTCGTGGATGTATGATTATAAAACCTTATGGATATTCCATTTGGGAAAAAATGCAACGCGCACTCGATGATATGTTCAAAGAAACGGGGCACACGAATGCCTATTTTCCGTTGTTTATCCCTAAATCATTTCTTTCAAAAGAAGCTTCGCACGTAGAAGGTTTTGCCAAAGAATGTGCAGTTGTAACACATTACCGATTAAAAAATGACCCCAATGGTGGCGGAGTGATCGTGGATCCGGATGCCAAATTGGAAGAAGAGTTAATTGTAAGGCCAACATCAGAAACGGTAATTTGGTCGACCTATAAAAACTGGATTCAATCTTACCGCGATTTGCCCTTATTAATTAATCAGTGGGCGAATGTTGTTCGTTGGGAAATGCGTACGCGTTTATTCCTTCGTACGGCTGAATTTCTTTGGCAAGAAGGACATACGGCGCATGCGACCAAGCAAGAAGCCATCGAAGAAACCGAGCAAATGCTAGAAGTCTATGCTGATTTTGCAGAGAATTTTATGGCCATGCCGGTTGTTAAAGGTATTAAAACGGCTAATGAGCGTTTTGCAGGCGCAGATGAAACCTATTGTATTGAAGCTTTGATGCAAGATGGAAAAGCGTTGCAGGCGGGCACATCACACTTCCTGGGTCAAAATTTTGCTAAAGCATTTGATGTTAAATTCTTAAGTAAGGAAAACCAATTGGACTACGTTTGGGGAACCTCATGGGGTGTTTCTACACGATTGATGGGTGCTTTAATTATGGCACACTCGGATGATCAAGGTTTGGTTTTGCCTCCTAAATTAGCTCCGATCCAAGTGGTTATTGTACCTATTTATAAGGGAGAAGACCAGCTGAATGCGATTAAAGAAAAAGTGAATCCATTAGTCAAGTCATTGCGTAAGCAAGGCGTATCTGTCAAGTTTGATGTATCGGAGAATCAAAGCCCTGGTTTCAAATTTGCCGAATATGAATTGAAGGGTGTACCTATTCGCTTGGCGATTGGAAACCGTGATATGGAAAATGGGACCATTGAATTAGCACGTCGCGATACACGTGAAAAAACATCGATGGCTTTCGAAGGCATAGAGCAAGTGGTGGTTGACACCTTATCAGATATACAAGAGAAAATCTATGCAAAGGCTTTGGCATTCCGTACCGAAAATACACACGTTGTAAATACCTGGGATGAATTCAATGCCAAACTAGATGCGGGAGGTTTCGTTTCAGCCCACTGGGATGGCACATCTGAAACGGAGGACAAAATAAAGGATTTAACCAAAGCAACCATTCGTTGCATTCCTTTAGATGCCAAAGAGGAAGCTGGCAAATGTATTTTGACAGGTAATCCGTCTAATAAACGCGTGTTATTTGCGCGAGCTTATTAAAAACATTGGACGTTAGACGTTGGAAAACAAAAAAGACGCGATACCTCGCGTCTTTTTTTATGTTATTTTACCAATCTTTCCAGCACCTCAAGTACCCGATCAATCTCCTCTTTGGTGTTATTCTTAGAAAATGAAAAACGAACAGCCGCTCCTGTGGCCGTTGGATTCAATGCGGATAGCACATGTGAACCCACCGACGTTCCGCTGGAACAGGCGCTGCCACCAGACGCAGAAATTTTCTCGATATCTAATTGAAACAACAGCATATCTCCATCTGGAACACTAGGAAAGCGAACATTCAATACAGTATATAAACTATTGTCTACTTCGCCTGAACGACCATTAAATTCAACTCCCGGAAAACGAGCTTTCAGTCCTTCAATAAAATAAGATTTAATGGATTTAATGTGAGACATGTGTGCGTCCATGGATTCATAGGCCATCGTTAACGCTTTAGCTAAACCCACCATACCATATACATTTTCTGTTCCGCCGCGCTGATTACGCTCTTGCGCACCGCCGTGCATCAGTGGATGAAAACCTACCCCAGCGCGTGCATACAAGAATCCAATGCCTTTGGGTCCATGAAATTTATGGGCGGCGCCTACGATAAAGTCAACAGGCAATGCTTGTAAATCGTGTGGAAAATGTCCCATCGTTTGAACTGTATCGGAATGAAAAAGTGCTCCGTACTTTTGGCATAAAGAACCTACTGCATGCAGATCCAGTAGATTTCCAATTTCATTATTACCCTGCATGAGACTCACCAAAGCTTTTGAACTTCCAGCCAATAGTTCCTCCAAATGAGCTAAATCAATGTCTCCTTGCGCATTAATCTGCACCAATTTAACCTCAGCTAAACCTAATTTACCCCAAGCTTCAGCCGTATGTAAAACCGCATGATGCTCGAGTGGAGATGTAATGATCGTTTTAACTCCACCGTATAAAACAGCCGATTGAATCACGGTATTATCAGCCTCCGTTCCACCCGAGGTGAAAAATATCTCAGCAGGTGACGTGTTTAACAAAGCCGCTACGGCCTTCCGTGCTTTTTCAACAACAACTTTGGCTTGTCGGCCATGTGAGTGAATCGACGAAGGGTTCGCTGTAAATTGCTCAAACAAAGGCTGCATTTCCGCCCAGACAGCCGGATCCACCGGAGTGGTTGCCGCGTTATCGAGGTAAATTGGTGTTTTTGTTGTTGATGTCATGTGATGCTTATTTGCCAGCAATCGCTGTGATTACCTGCATAATTTGTTGGGCCAACCCATTCGCCTCTGCCTCGGTAGGTGCTTCGGAATAAATACGAATAATTGGCTCCGTATTGGATTTACGTAAATGAACCCAGCGATCAGCGAAATCTATTTTCACTCCATCGATGGTATTCACCCGTTCATCTTTGAATTGTTCAGCTACCGTAGCCAGAATTAAATCCACGTTCAATTCAGCCGAAAGTTCGACTTTATTTTTTGACATGATATACGCTGGATACTCAGCACGTAGCGCACTCACTTTTTTATGCTTACGCGCTAAATGCGTCAAAAACAAACCAATGCCCACTAAAGCATCCCGACCATAATGTGATTCTGGGAAAATTACACCGCCATTTCCTTCACCGCCAATAATGGCATGTTCGGCTTTCATTTTAGCGACCACATTTACTTCGCCAACGGCCGCAGCGAAATAGGTGCCGGCATGTTGATGCGTTACATCAGCAAGCGCTCGTGTCGATGAAAGGTTAGAAACGGTATTTCCTTTTTCGATTGACAAGATATAATCTGCAATCGCAACTAATGTATATTCTTCGCCAAAAGGCGTACCATCTTCGGAGATAAAGCATAAGCGATCCACATCTGGATCGACTACAATGCCCAAATCATAGGCACCTGCCTTCATTTTGGCAATCATATCCGTTAAATTCTCAGGTAAGGGTTCAGGATTATGACCAAAATGTCCATTAGGCTCGCCAAAAATCACATCCACATGGTTCACACCTAAGGCATGTAGCAATTGAGGAACGACAATACCTCCCGTCGAATTAACAGCATCGACTAATACCTTAAAATTCTTAGCTTGAATAGCTGATTTATCCACCCAACGCAGTCCTAAGACATGATCAATATGTTGCTGCAAAAACGTATCATCATGCGTAATTTTACCTAATTGAGTTACTTCTGCAAAGTTGAAATCTAAATTATCAGCAAGTTCCAGCATCGCTTGACCATCTGAATCGGAAATAAATTCCCCTGCATCGTTTAACAACTTTAACGCATTCCATTGGGCTGGATTATGACTAGCCGTAATGATAATTCCTCCGGCAGATTTTGTCCAAGGAACGGCTAGTTCAACTGTGGGTGTGGTCGACAAGCCAATATCCAATACATCCCAGCCAAGCCCGATCAGGGTATTTGCAACTAAAGAGGATACCATCGATCCGGAGATGCGTGCATCACGTCCGAGCACAATTTGATTAGAAGCAGAATTTGTTCCTTTTAACCAGGCCCCGTAGGCAGCTGCAAAAGTTACAATATCAATGGGACTAAGGCCATCACCGGGTTTCCCGCCAATCGTACCTCGTATGCCTGAAATAGATTTAATTAATGCCAAAACAGAATTAGATAAGGGTAAAAAAGAAGGTCAAAATTAAGGAATTCTAGGGATATAATTATCAAGTTAGTGATTGCGAATTATCAGTATTTCCCATTGAAAAAAAATCCGACACCCCTACCTTTGGCAAACCTTGGAGGATTGCCAAAGGTAAGTAGGGGTATTTAATTGCCTTCAAACCATATTTTGTGTAATTTCAAAAACACAAACCTATAATCATGAATTCCAAGCGATTAGACGCACTTCTAGCGCAGATCAGCCAACTACACATGGCTGTCATCGGTGACTTCGCCTTGGATTTCTATTTCAACATCAACCCAACTAGCTCCGAATTTTCAGTCGAAACAGGACAAGAAGTACACATTTGCCAGCAACCAAAATCATATTTAGGTGGAGCAGGAAATGTAACCAAAAATTTGGCTAATCTTGGAGTTAACGTGGACGCCTATGGAATCAAAGGCGACGATATCTTTGGAAGAGAAATGGCACATCAAGCAGATAAATGGCACATTTCAACGAAACACCTCCTAACCATACCGGGACTTGATACCCCCACCTACACGAAACCCATGCGGGATAAAATCGAACAAAATCGATTGGATTTTGGGACACGAAATATAGATTTCCAACAGCATGCGAATTCATTATTGAGCCAACTACAAAGCACAATAGATACATATCAATGGATCATTATCAATGAACAATTCAGATTACCACTCTTGAATAAAGAAACGCTTGGCCAGCTGCAAACATTCATTGGCACCAATGCCATCGCAGATCTTCGGAGCTTGGGCAATGAAGCAAAAAGTACACTTCTTAAAGTCAATGAAGCTGAATTAACCAAGATCATAGGACCACTAAAGGACATAGAATCCCAACTTAAACAATGGGTTAACCAACGTAATAAACCTGTACTCGCCACATTAGGAGAAAAGGGAATGATTTATGCAAGTCCCACTGAATTCCATTGGCAAAAAGCAATCCCAGTTCATGGCCCAATTGATACTGTTGGCGCAGGAGACATGGTCGTTGCCGCGTTCAGTGCTGCCAAAGCAGCGGGAGCCACCCATCAGGAAGCATGCGAATTTGCGAGTTTAGCGGTACACATTAGCATACAAAAAATAGGAGAAACAGGCAGTGCCAATCCACATGAAATAAAAAAATTACATGATGCAATCGGAAATTAAAACCTACACGGAAAATCAATTACTTCCGTTTTGGACGGCAAGGACCATCGACAAAAGTCAAGGTGGGTTCATTACGCATTTTGACGAATTTGGAAATGATGCGGGCGATGATGAAAAATCGTTAATTGCACAAACGAGATCCGTATTTACGTATGCACAAGCCTACCGTCACGGATTTGGTGGCCCCATCATGAAAGAAATGGCGGAACATGGCGTCAAATTTCTACTCGAAAAAATGTGGGATGAAACGCATGGTGGTTTTTATTGGATGACGGATCGGGCGGGAAGGCCAACAAACAAGCAAAAAATTGGGTATGGACATAGCTTTGCCATCTATTCCTTGAGCGAATATACCTTGGCAACAGGAGATCCCATTGGACTTGAATATGCCGAAAAGGTTTTTGATTTACTCCAAAAACATGCCGTGGACACAAATTATGGAGGTTACTGGGAATTTTTTGCGGAAGATTGGTCACTTATGGGACCAGGTTCCCCAGGTGGCGATCGCAAAACTTTGGATGTACACATGCATTTAATGGAAGCATTTACAACACTTTATGAGGCGAGTGGGAAATCACTACATCGCCGGAAATTAGCTGAAGTGATCGAGATTTTGATTCATAAAATCATGCATCCTGAAACAGGAACAGGCATTCCACAGTTTTGGGCTAATTGGGAGATTGCACCGCAAATAAAATTTGACATTGTGTGGGGTTGGGATCGATTTGCATACGGAGGGCAAAAAGCATCGTCGACAGATAATACGTCGTATGGTCACAATGCTGAATTTGGATGGCTCCTGATGCATGCCATTAAAATCGGGGGATTCGATTTAGAAAAGTACCGTCCAAATTTAGAAAAAGCTTTTTATCATGCGCTTAATCATGGAATTGATTGGGAATATGGAGGCGTATTTGTGGAAGGCACACATAAGGGAGATGCCACCGATCATGAAAAAGAATTTTGGCAACAAGCCGAAATACTAATCGGCATGCTCGATGCATATAAATTAACGCATGATTCTCGTTTTATAGACGCCTACAAACAAGTGCATCGCTTTGTATTTGATAAAATGATCAATCAGCAAACTGGTGAATGGTGGCCTTTAATGACCCGCGAAGGCGAGCCTATTTGGCGCCACATGGCACACAATTGGAAAATCAACTACCATAACGTTCGTTCGATGATTCTCTCCTATGAGAAACTAGGCGAATTAAACCTATGAAAAATAAATTCCTTTTTTTAATGCTTTTAAGCATGCAAGCCTTGGGACAATCGGAATCGGCTGCACACATACTACAAAAATACTTTAACAGCGATCGCCAACAGATCAGTATTCGAAAAGATACTTTGTGGGTGATTTGGAATGAACCGGCCGATAAAATAAATCCACAAGAATTTAGGGATACCTCCGCGATTCCATTGAAACAAATTAATCAGGTGAAGTTTATTAAAGGTCGAAATGCCCAAGGTGAGCCTGGAATTGGGATGCAATTAATTCCATGGGTTTCCGTTGAAAATGTGAAATCAAAATCCCTAAATGACGTTGATAATCAAACGTTAAATCAAGTAAACGTTGCCACAGTCAATCAAAAATTGCAAGGACAAGTGTCTGGAGTGACCATAGGTAATGATAATTCACCTGGTGGTGGTGCCATGGTCCGCATTCGAGGAATTGGTTCTATAAATGCAAATAGTCCCTTATATGTTGTCGATGGTGTACCAATTAGTGGAAATATTAACTCGATTAATCCAGGCGACATAGCCTCAGTTAGCGTACTAAAAGATCCTTCTCAAACTGCTATGTATGGCGTGCGCGGAGCCAATGGAGTGATTGTCATTAGTACAATCAAAGGGGGAACAACAGCCACCGGTATTCCTGAGGAATTTCAACGAGGTGTAACCCTGCCGTTAACGCTATGGACTTGGGGAAAGCAAAGTAAAGAATTCAAAAAATCTGGGAGCGACAAAGATCTCAAAAAAATACTTTCTGAGTAAAAAAAAGCCTTCTACAGAGATGTAGAAGGCTTTAATTTGTTATTCTGTTGACCTACCAGGATTCGAACCTAGAAAACCAGAACCAAAAACTGGTGTGTTACCATTACACCATAGGTCAATACCAAAATGTGATGCAAAAGTAAGGTCTATCTCGGAAAAAATCAAATAAGACTCAAAAAAAAATGATTTATTTGACCTCTCGCAAGACGACTCCCTATAAATCAGCTAATTCCATAGAAGACACAACTGCCTCCGCATGAATCTTACGAACCAATCCTTGTAAAACTTTACCTGGGCCACATTCAATAAACTCAGTTGCGCCGGCAGCTACCATAGCTTCAACAGATTGCGTCCAACGAA
This sequence comes from uncultured Aquirufa sp., assembly GCA_964618445.1. Classification (GTDB taxonomy): domain Bacteria; phylum Bacteroidota; class Bacteroidia; order Cytophagales; family Spirosomataceae; genus Aquirufa. The sequence goes on from CAZUAZ010000006.1 coordinate 46,648, forward strand.
CCGCCCCGGTTAATTGGTCAATCAAGTTAGCCTTGATTTGACCTGAATCTTGAGATGGCTGGGCATTTACATTTTGGAAAATCGGACAAACCGGATTCGCAATGACTGTCGCTTCAATAGCCGCAGCTAACTCAATGCGTGCAGGTTCCATAAATGGTGAGTGAAACGCCCCTCCTACCGGCAATGGTAATACACGCTTCGCTCCTGCTTCTTTAAGTTGCATGCCAACAGCCTCAATACCTTCTAAAGAACCAGAAATGACTACTTGACCCGGGCAATTATAATTTGCAGCCACAACCGAAGGTCCATAGGCAGCACAAATCTCTTCAATTGTTGCATCAGGCAATCCCAATACGGCTGCCATCGTAGATGGTTGAATTTCGCATGCTTTTTGCATCGCTAAAGCACGCTTATAAACTAACTGCAAACCATCTTGCCAAGCCAATCCACCTGCCGCAACCAACGCTGAAAATTCCCCTAATGAATGCCCTGCCACCATACCTGGCTTAAAATCTTTGCCCAAATAGGCAACCAGTACGGAATGCAAGTAAATGGCTGGCTGCGTTACACGCGTTTGCTTCAATTCCTCTTCCGTACCCTCAAACATCACCTTCGCTAAGGAAAATCCTAAAATTGAATCCGCCTCGTTGACAATGGAACGTGCCAACTCATATTGCTCGTACAAATCCTTGGCCATACCCGGAAATTGAGAACCTTGACCTGGAAAAATATATGCTTTCATATTATATTTATTAAATTTGGACTAAATTTTAGCTCGGCAAAGATAATTTTTTCTTGCTGCTTTTAAAAACAAAGCCATCTAATGCACAAACGATTATTAACCGTAAGCATTCTATTCATATCCATTTTTATCTTGGGTGCATGTTCCTCAGACAAGGAACCCATTTCACCTAATGATACCTTTTTAGCACCAGCTACAGCAAGCCTAGATCTTCAAAAAAGTAAAACTTTTGTCCAACGATCAAACACCAATGAAGGCGAAATTGTCATTCATGGTCAAGCCGGCGCTACCTTCCAAACCGCCAAAATTAAATTTACCAATAGAGTTGGAGGACAATCGACTGAATGGCAAAATTTGAATATAGATGTGGCCAACAAGCAATTTTCGGGTAAGTATAAATTAATCGGCGGTGGATATTATGCGCAAATTCAGCTGATGGCTGACGGAAAAGTGGTAACGGAAGGGTTATTGCCCACGACAATCAATGTGGGTGAAGTTTTTGCTGTTATTGGTCATTCGCTCGCAGAAGGACAAGAACCCTACGTCATTACAGATTACGACAAAACTTGGTGCCAAATTAAGCTATGGCCAATTCCAGGCGCTAACCCAGGATTTTGGGGCCGTGTGGCAGAATACACGAAAAAGAGGCTAAATGTACCCGTTCTCATTTACAATACAGGCCAAGGCGGAACCACCTCCATACAATGGGGAAAATCAGCTTACGGAGAACCTTTCGAAAATAAAATCTATGATTGGAAAATCCGCTATCCATATGCGCGTTTCGAACAAAGTTTGTTAACCGACATGAGCAAAACTGGCCTTCGTGCCATTTTAGTCGTACATGGAGAAAATGATTACAATGAGTCAGAAAATGACATTATCTATTTTACCAGACGCTACATCCAAAAAACACGTGACCTAATTAAGCAACCCAACCTCCCGTTTTTAATTGCTTTATCAAACTCAGGCCAAGATACCCCAGATCAAATTAAAGTAAGGCGAGCACAAAAGAGAATCTTACAGGAAATAGAAAACACGTTTGAAGGTGCCAATCTACAAGCAATCAAAGACGGAGGCATGCGCTGGGATGGTGTTCACTACAATTTTGCCGCATTAGAAATCGCCGCAATCCAGTGGAAAGAAGTACTTACCCCTTTATTCTTCCAGATTTCAAAACCATTTACTCCTGCGAATTAATCTCACAAGCATTTTTTCCGTTGAAAAAGTACCGGTGTTTGGCTACGAAATCATATATCCAGTCCAATAGCCTTTCAGGCAACACAAAAAACAATCTGAGGGGCAAAAACGGCCATTTTGCCTGCTTGAGTACCTCAGCTATCGCCGCAGATTTAATGTACAATCGACCATCTGATATCACTTGTACTGTGGCTAGAGACCAACGGGCATCTGGAATTTTTTCTTGATAGGACCGACAAAGTTCCGTGGATTGCGCATAAATAGCTAAGTCCTGAGCAGAAATCCTGCGCAGGATACCACTGGCCCATTGACAAAAACCACAATCCCCATCAATAAAAACGACTAACGAATTAGCTCGACCCATCCTTTCAGCGATTTCTTTTTCTTCGATTCATCCACTACCTCAAACTGGACATCACAGGTATAAAAATAAGATCCCGGCGGAACATCGCGACCATTCAATCCTTTCCCATTCCAACCAAAACCGAGTAAAGGACCATTGTATTTATACACGACCTGACCGAAACGATCTACGATGGTACAGGTGACTAGGTCAACAAATCGTGGGCAGCGCATCGGTAAGAACACATCATTCTTGTTGTCACCATTGGGACTAAATAAATTTGGCAAATCGAACGCAGGACAATTATCTTGACAAACCGTGTTACTCTTCGGACTTTCTTTCCCATCAAAATTTACCGCAGTAACATAATAGCAACCTACAAATGAAGTTGTTTGGCTATGTAAGAAAGTCAAATCCTTTTTCTCACCAACCAATCCATACCTTCCATCCGGAGTCTTCGAGAAATAAACACGATAAGCCTCTATTTGCGGATCACATAAATTTGTGACCGTAGGAGTCCAAGTTAAGGTATTTGTGAAGGTTGTTGGCAAACAATCCCCACCCGGCGCATCACACGGATTTGAACCTATTTTCAACACAGGTGGGCAAGGATTTAACTGAATAACGGATTTAACCGACACCACTTGAGAAGCATTTACCAATCCCTTCGCCCAAACTGGCCGCGCATATTCGCCCACGGTTTCTACAAAATAACTATACGTTGAATCAGGAGAAATGACCACATCGAATTTGCCATCTGTTGTCACAAAATCAACACCTAAATCTATGTATTGAAATGTACTTGGATCTGCAACGGAGATCTCATTAATTTGATTAAACTGTCCGTCAGGGCGTGCGCGATAAATACGATGAACTTGAAATGAATTATTCCAAGGCACATTTGCCTCCCACGCTAACTTAATGGTTTTTCCAGCTGCCACCCCTTGCAATCGCACTGAACTAGCTGGCGTAGGTGAATCCAAAAGCTCTAATTTCTGGTTCTTGACATAATAGACATCTACTTGATAACGGTAACCACGCTCTAGGGTATTTAAACCTTTGTCAACAAACAATGTATCGGTTATCGGAGTACCAATAGCTTTAAATTCCACTGCTGAAATACTTTCAGCACGCTTCAATTGATATTGATAAGGCCCTGGAAATAACAACGTATCCAAATTGATCGGTCGGGACCATTGCACGCGAATTTCGCCAACAGTCCTTGAGGTCTTTAAAACAGATACCTGCGTCATAACAGGTGCGGCCGTAGCAATCAAGGCACAAACTCCCGTAGACATCGGACTAAAATCCTCCAATCCCTTTGAATTCGTAAAGGCAACGACAATCACATACGTGTAATTGGTATTCTTCTGAAGTGACTTATCCTCAAAACTTGTTTCCGTTGCCTTCAAACGACCGATCTCCACAAAACCAGGTAAGGTCATTCCTGTCCCACACGACTTATTGACAACAGTAACACATGGACCCGATTTTCGATAGATAATCAAGGAAGTATTAGGCAACAAACACGTGTAGGCAGTCCAGGATAAGGTAGCACTCGAAGTTCCTGTCACCACTTTTAATCCTTGAACAACAGGTGCTAAAACACGAATTTTCCAAATTTTACTATCAACTAATTTGATGGAATTCCCGATGGCCGTTGGCGGATTATCTTCTACTTTAAACAACACATCATACGACTCTTTTCGAATATGCTGACAGGCAGTCTGCCATGAAAAGCTTGCCCTTGCGGGGGATGTTTGACGAGGAATCGAGTTAAATGAAGCAAAAGGTTGCGCAACGGCATACAAAGACTCAACATTTGAATACACATTTCCTGAACTAAAAATCGTCAATGGGTCGATCCGTCCCGTCTTTGAGGCAATATCCTCTGCTGTTATCGTTTGAACAATGTTCGTTCCGGCTAACACACATACATCGGCGGGAACGGTTAATTTGGGTGCTCTGTTATCCGCATCTTTCACCTCGATTTGCATATCACGAACTGTCTCGGAAATTTTGACACCATTACGCCACTCCTCCACAATAAAAGCACAGTTGTATAAACCTAATTCTTGCGGCGTATCCCACACTAAATCTCCAGTTAAGGGATCTATGTCAAACGTAGATTTAATGGATGAAACCTCATTTGGCTGACGAAAATTAGGCGTTGTAACCCCGCGACTAACTGAATTACACGTTTCGCTTTCACCTGTTTTTGAAACCGATAAGCGATAGGCCAAACTGTCACCCTCGGCATCAACGGCATTGGCATTGTGAATGAATTTTTGACCCACAATCGCCGTTAGATCCACGGCAGGATTTAACAGTAAAGGTGTTGAATTTAACCCAAGGCCCGAATTAATGGAGAAACTTGTCTCTACATAAAAGGCTACATCAACAGATCGAGTCATATTCCGGACACCATCATTCCGATTAGGAATAGCAGCGGATACGCGGTAAACAAGTGAGGGCGCTGGATAAGTATATTCAATCTTATAAATATTCTTCAAGGTTCCATTACCTAAATTAATGGGCGTCCCGCAGCAGCGTTTAGCTTTAAATATTCCCGATCCATCTCCGAAACAAAAGTTAACTTCTTCTTGCTGATCATTCGCTGCGTTGTTTTCAGTATAAGTAGTTAACGTAAACTCATACGTTAGTGATTTATCTGAAATACGCTTCACCGTAATCTCTCCACCCTTCAAATGGGTTGCCATCAAACGACTTCCTGAAAAGAGGAGTAAAAACAAGAAAAATATATATTTCCGCATAAAACAAATGAGAAGAGAGGCAAGTTAATAAGGGCAAATTGAATAATTAAAAAAAATAGATTTTTTAAGCGATTAATTTGATTGACAAGCGTTTGGATTGTAGTTTTGAGCGCTAAAATTCAGTAGCATAGTTTAAATCAACAATCGCATTGATTGTTTTTACGTTAATCTAATAACCTTATTTATGGCTTGGCTAGCAAAATCATTTAATTCTTCCCTTGGAAAAAAGCTTCTCATGGCAATTACAGGCCTATTTTTGATTAGCTTCCTGATCGTTCACTGCGGTTTAAATGCCACTATTTTCCTTAATGACGGAGGTGTTGCTTTTAACGAAGGCGCTGAATTTATGGCGCACAACCCCATTATCCGAACCATGGAGATTGTACTTTTTGGCGGTCTATTGCTACACATCGTTGACGGACTTCGTCTGTGGTTAGATAATAAGAAAAAACGCCCCGTGGCTTATGCGGTGGTGGATGGTGCTGCCAATAGCAAATGGTACTCACGTTCGATGGGACTTTTAGGAACTTTATTATTATTGTTTCTAATTATGCACTTGAAGCATTTCTGGTATTTCTCCCGTTTGACAAACGACTTAACAGAGTCTCATACCTTGTACAACGAAATGCAAGTTGTCTTCCAAAGCCCAATCGTCGTTATCGTATATGTACTTGGTTGTATTTCCCTGGGATATCACTTATTACATGGTTTTCAAAGTGCATTCCAAACGTTGGGTTGGAACCACCCAAAATATACGCCTACGATTAAGGCCATTGGGGCAATTTATTCAATTGTTATCGCCGCATTATTTGCAGCTATGCCAGTTGCCTTCTATTTTAATTTGATTCAATAATTCCTCAGCAGATACGGTTATGACAAAATTAGACGCTAAAATTCCAGAAGGTTCACTGGCTGAAAAATGGACCAAGTATCGCTCAAGCGTACCTTTAGTTAATCCGGCCAATAAGCGTTCACTTGAAATTGTGATTGTTGGCTCAGGTTTAGCTGGAGCTTCCGCTGCAGCCTCGTTAGCTGAGTTAGGATATAAAGTAAAAGTATTTTGCTTCCAGGATTCTCCACGTCGCGCGCACTCCATTGCGGCACAAGGTGGTATTAATGCAGCAAAAAACTACCAAAATGACGGAGATTCTGTGTACCGTTTGTTTTACGATACCATTAAAGGTGGTGACTACCGGGCACGTGAGGCAAACGTTCACCGTTTAGCTGAAGTATCTGGAAATATCATTGACCAATGTGTGGCTCAAGGTGTTCCTTTCGCACGTGAGTACGGCGGATTGCTTTCTAACCGTTCATTCGGTGGAACGCAAGTTCAACGTACGTTCTATGCGGCGGGACAAACAGGCCAACAGTTATTATTAGGAGCTTATTCTTCCTTGCAACGTCAAGTGGGAATGGGTAACGTCAAAATGTATACACGTCACGAAATGCTTGATGTCGTAACGATCGACGGAAAGGCTCGTGGAATTATCGCACGTGATTCGGTCACAGGAGCTTTAGAGCGCCACTTTGGACACGCGGTGTTGTTATGTACTGGTGGATACGGAAACGTATTTTACTTGTCGACAAACGCGATGGGATCCAACGTAACAGCGGCTTGGAAAGCGCATAAAAAAGGTGCATTCTTCGCTAACCCTTGTTACACACAAATTCATCCAACGTGTATCCCAGTATCTGGCGATCACCAGTCGAAGTTAACCTTGATGTCTGAGTCCCTGCGTAACGACGGCCGTATTTGGGTTCCTAAAAAACAAAACGATACCCGGAAGGCGAACGAAATTCCAGAAGACGAAAGAGATTACTACTTAGAGCGTCGTTACCCTGCGTTCGGTAACTTAGTACCTCGTGATATTGCGTCACGTGCAGCTAAGGAGCGTTGTGATGCAGGTTATGGTGTAGGAGCGTCTAAAATGGCGGTTTACTTAGACTACGCTGCGGCGATCATCCGTTACGGAAAAGCAGAAGCGAATAAAAACAACATGCACAATCCATCAGACGAAGAGATTCAAGCGATGGGTAAGGCAGTCGTAAAAGAGAAGTACGGTAACTTGTTTGACATGTACAAGCAAATTACGGGTGAAGATCCTTACGAGGTGCCTATGCGTATTTATCCAGCGGTTCATTATACGATGGGCGGACTTTGGGTAGATTATAACTTAATGACCACAGTTCCTGGTTTATATGCTTTAGGAGAAGCTAACTTCTCTGATCACGGCGCGAACCGTTTAGGAGCTTCAGCCTTGATGCAAGGTTTAGCGGATGGCTATTTTGTAATTCCTTACACCATCGGTGCTTATTTAGCCTCCGAGATTCGTACGCCAGCGATGTCTACGGATTCAGAAGAGTTCATCGCGGCAGAGAAAGCGGTACGCGATCGTTTAGAAACCTTGATGAACATCAAAGGAAACAAGCCTGTCGATTACTTCCACAAGCGTTTAGGTAAAATTATGTGGGATGAATGTGGAATGGCACGTAGCGAGAAAGGCTTAAAAGCGTCTATCAAAGAAATTCAAGAACTACAGAAAGAATTCTGGTCGGATGTGAAGATTCCTGGTGAGATTGACAACTTAAACCCTGAATTAGAGAAAGCAGGTCGCGTGGCCGACTTCCTTGAATTGGGCGAGTTAATGTGTATTGATGCCTTAGATCGCAACGAAAGTTGCGGTGGTCACTTCCGTACGGAATACCAAACAGAAGATGGGGAAGCCCTTCGTGATGACGAGAACTACGCCTATGTAGCTGCTTGGGAATACGAAAAACAATCGAAATTCAAACTTCACAAAGAAGAATTGAAATACGAAAACATCAAAATTGCTCAAAGATCTTATAAATAATTCGATACAATGGAAGGACATTTAAACCTGACACTCAAAATTTGGAGACAAAAGAATGCAAGCGTAGCTGGTAAGTTCGAAACTTATCAGGTGAGCGGTATCTCCACAGATATGTCATTTTTGGAAATGATTGACGTGTTAAACAACCGTTTGATCGAAGAAGGAGATGATCCGGTAGCATTTGACCATGATTGCCGCGAAGGTATTTGTGGTATGTGCTCGATGTACATTAACGGTCGTCCGCACGGACCAAACCGCGGTGTGACGACTTGTCAATTACACATGCGTTCTTTCCAAGATGGCGAAACCATCACGGTAGAGCCTTGGAGAGCAAGTGCATTCCCGGTTATCAAAGACTTAGTGGTCAACCGCTCTGCTTTTGACCGCATCATCGCAGCTGGAGGTTTTATATCTGTAAACACAGGTAATGCGCAAGATGCGAACTCATTGCCTATTCCGAAAGAAGATGCAGATGATGCGTTCGCAGCAGCAGCATGTATCGGTTGCGGTGCGTGCGTTGCCGCATGTAAAAATGCTTCAGCGATGTTATTTACATCAGCGAAAATTTCACAATTAGCACTTTTACCACAAGGTAAGGTGGAAGCCGCGAAACGCGCAGAAGCGATGGTTGCACAAATGGATGAAGAAGGTTTCGGTGCTTGTTCTAACACAGGTGCTTGCGAAGCAGAATGTCCTAAAGGTATTTCACTAGAGAATATAGCACGAATGAATCGTGAATATTTCTCAGCTACTTTTTCTTCGAAATAAAACTTAATTAACAGCCCCTGAATGCAATTTCAGGGGCTTTTTACGCCCTTGTTTTTAGAACCTACCCATTCACGCTCTGCCCAACATAAACCATCACTTGGATGGATTGAAGTTATCTGTGGATCGATGTTTTCTGGTAAAACAGAAGAACTGATTCGACGCTTAAAACGGGCAAAAATTGCTCAATTGCGGGTAGAAATTTTCAAACCAGCTTCCGATACCCGGTATCACGACGAAGACATCGTTTCACACAATCAAAATTCCATTCGTTCTACGCCTGTACTTAGTGCCAGTGAAATCTTATTGCTTGCCGGTGATTGTGATGTAGTAGGTCTAGATGAAGTCCAGTTTTTTGATGAATCCATTGTGGAAGTAGCTAATTCCCTGGCTAATCAAGGAAAGCGAGTTGTCATCGCAGGGTTAGATATGGACTTTAAAGGAATTCCTTTTGGTCCTATGCCGCATTTAATGGCTATCGCAGAATATGTGACCAAAGTACACGCCGTTTGCGTGCAATGCGGTGATGTTGCCAATTACTCCTACCGTATTGTGGACAAGGAAGAAACCGTACTTCTCGGGGAAACCGAATCCTATCAAGCGCGATGCCGAGCTTGTTTTCAAGCATCCATTTAGTATGCCAAAAGATTCTAGCTTTAAAAAAGTATTCCAACGGATCAAGGCCAAAAAGCCACGTGATCTCGATTTGCAATTTGAAAAGGCACATAATCAAGTTTTTGAAGAGCTAGATTGCTTAACCTGTGGGAATTGTTGCAAAACAACGAGTCCCATGTGGAATGAAACAGATATTCAGCGTGTGGCCCACCTACTTAAGATGAAAGTGGCCCAATTTCTGGATCAATATTTGATTAAAGATGCGGATGGCGACTGGGTATATCCTTCAGCTCCTTGCCCTTTTTTAACTACGACTGACAATACGTGTCAGATCTATGAACACCGACCAAAGGCCTGTCGGGAATACCCACATACCAACCGTAAAAACATGCTGGGAATCATGGCCCTAACTCAAAAAAATGCAGTAATATGCCCTGGGGTTGCGCAAATCATGGAAAAATTGGAACGAATTTACAATTGAGGCACATCAGATTTGAAATTGACATGAAAAATCAGGAAATTGAACATTCAATTTAATAGCATAACATGTCAGCAGCAGAATATTTAGGCATAGATGTCGGAGGTACCGGAGTTAAAATGGGTATTGTTCATTCCGACACAGGCCAAATAAATAACTTTCAAAGTTACGATACAGCCACTTGGCGCGAATCACATCATTTTTTAGATCGTTTAGCTGATGCGATTGCGTTGCAATTGTACCAACATAAAAACGTCAAAAAAATTGGCATCGGTCTACCTGGCATCCTGACAAAAAATCGCCGTACGTTAATTGAAATCACTGCAATTCCAGAAATTGATGGCTCTCCGATGATTGACATGCTAGAAAAAAGATTTCCCGAGCATCAATTTTTTATGGAGAATGATGCCAATGCAGCGGCATTAGGCGAGTTTTACTTCTCACCAGAGAAGGCAACTATGCCAGAAGATTTTATATTCATCACATTAGGCACAGGCGTAGGTGGAGCAGCCGTAATTGATCGTAAAATATTTTTAGGTGGTGATGGCAATGCCATGGAGCCCGGACACGTACCCTCTAAAAACGGAAAGGTACTGGAACGCAATGTGGGAAAAAAAGAATTACTTCAATTAGCCACTGAAATGCGAGCCGCATATACTGGAAAAACAGTATTAGCTTCAGATGGAACGATTTCAACCACTGCATTAGTTGTGGCTGCGGAAGAAGGTGATGAATTAGCTTTAGCTGTGTGGCATGAAGTAGGTACACTATTAGGCGACATGCTCGTTTCGCTGATTCGTATACTTGATATCAAGAATATTTTCATCGGCGGAGGTTTATCTGCCTCGTATGATTTTATATTGCCTAGTATGGAGAAGCAATTAAACTATTGGCTTACACCTGCCTACCTTGAAAAGTTAACGATAAAAAAAGCCTTACTAGGAAATGATGCAGGATTATTAGGTGCTGCGTCACTTTGTTTTTAATTGAAACAGCCTGGTGGAGTTGAATATTTTCGAAAAAGAATTAGATAGATTATACTTAATGTTTTTATAGTGCAAAATGGAATAAAATTTGTTTGATATTGTAACATTTAATTCTAATCTTTGCATCGTTTTTGAACCCCAAAATTTTTATAAAATGTCAGATATTGCAGAAAAAGTTAAGAGCATCATCGTTGAGAAGTTAGGTGTAGAAGCATCAGAAGTTACTCCTGAGGCATCTTTCACAAACGATTTGGGAGCTGACTCCTTAGACACGGTAGAATTGATCATGGAATTCGAAAAAGAATTCAATGTTTCTATCCCAGATGACCAAGCTGAAAACATTCAAACGGTAGCACAAGCTGTTGCTTATTTGGAAGAAAACGCAAAGTAATCGAATTACGATAAAAAATGATGTCAATTGGTACATGGTAGTTCCTTCGGAGGTAATCCTGAGTTAATACCCGTTACTAATTGACATTTTTTATTGGAACCAGTTTATTAATATCAAATTATGGAGTTAAAGCGAGTAGTAGTCACGGGTCTAGGAGCCCTAACACCGATTGGTAACACGGTAGATGCATTTTGGGAAGGCTTAGCGGCTGGAAAAAGTGGATGTGCGCCAATCACCCGATTTGATGCGGAGAAATTCAAAACTCGTTTTGCTTGTGAATTAAAGGACTTCAAAGTAGAAGATTATATCAATACAAAAGAAGCTCGGAAAATGGATCCTTTCACCCAGTATGCGGTGGTTGCTGCCGATGAAGCCATTGCAGATGCGGCATTTGACATGGAGACATTAAATAAAAATAAAGTAGGTGTCATTTGGGGCTCGGGTATCGGCGGTTTAAAAACCTTTGAAGACGAAATGATTTATTTCGGACAAGGAGATGGAACGCCAAAAATCAACCCTTTCTTCATTCCTAAAATGATTGCAGATTCTAGTTCAGGCCAAATTTCCATTCGTAATGGATTTCGTGGACCAAACTATGTAACTGTATCTGCTTGTTCTTCGGCAAATAATGCCATTATTGACGCATTTAATTACATCCGCACGGGACGCATAAACGTCTGTGTGACAGGAGGTTCTGAAGCACCGGTAACCATCGCGTCTGTTGGTGGATTTACTGCCATGCACGCCATGTCTACACGTAATGACGATCCTACGACTGCTTCGCGTCCATATGACGTTGATCGGGATGGTTTTGTCGTTGGCGAAGGAGCGGGTGCCCTTATTTTAGAGGAATATGAGCATGCCAAAGCACGCGGTGCAAAAATTTACGCAGAATTAATTGGCGGAGGATTTTCATCTGATGCCCATCATATAACAGCCCCACATCCAGATGGATATGGCGCATTATTATCCATGATTGATGCATTGGAAGATGCACAAATCAAACCGGAAGCCGTAGATTACATTAATACCCACGGTACTTCTACGCCCATTGGTGATCCACAAGAGATCAAAGCAATCGTAGATTGTTTTGGTGATCACGCATACAAACTATCCATTTCCTCGACTAAATCGATGACAGGCCACTTATTAGGTGGAGCTGGCGCCGTGGAAGCTGTTGCATCCGTTTTAGCGATTAAACATCAGTTTGTACCGCCTACGATTAATGTCTTTAATCGTGATCCAGAGATCGATCAACGCATCGACTTGACAGAAAATGTGGGTAAATCACGTGAAATCAATGTTGCATTGAGCAATGGCTTTGGTTTTGGAGGCCATAATGCAACCGTTATCTTTAGAAAAATCTAGTTTATGACGATTTTTTCTCCGTTTTTCTTGTTCTTTCAAAAACCTAAAGCCGAACGTGAGAAGCACCTTTATAAATCAGTCAAACATCTTATTGGGGCTAGTCCGTCAAATTTAAATTTGTACCGACTAGCCTTTTTGCATGCCTCTGCCTCCAAAGAATCTGTTGCCAAATCCTACAAAGAATCAAATGAACGTCTCGAATTTTTAGGCGATTCCGTACTTGGTATGATTACAGCCAGTTACCTTTTCCAAAAATTCCCATTTAAAGACGAAGGATTTCTGACCGAAATTCGCTCCCGAATGGTCAGTCGAGAATCACTCAATGTACTGGGTCGTAAGTTGGGATTAGAAGAAGTAATCGAATATGAGAGTCTAAAACGTAGTTCCATGTCTCGCTCAAGTATGTATGGAGATGCATTAGAGGCATTTATTGGAGCCGTATACCTTGACAAGGGATTTGCCTTTACGCAGCAATTTATTGTCAAGAAAATTTTGACACAGTATTTCGATTTGGATACGGTTGTTCAGAATAATCCCAACTTCAAGTCTTTACTCATCGAATGGGCTCAAAAAGAAGGAAAGAAAGTTCAATTCACCTTGGATGAAGAAGGTACGCATCACGATAAGGAATTTACAGCGCTTGTTCTGCTCGAGGGAGAAAAAATTAGTAGCGGCAAAGGATATTCCAAGAAAAAAGCCGAACAAAATGCAGCCATGAAGGCCTGCGAAGTATTAGCCATTAAATAACGCACACCATGCAAACGCCCAATATTTTTCTTCATTACTACAACAGAGACGAAGCGGCTGTCTCTTTTCTAGAAATCATGCAATCTGATGTTGCACCTGAAATTTTAACAGCCATTCAAGAAGAATTAGTACATCAGTTATCGGGCGCAGTATTGGCTGAAAAATTACCCAATTTCGACTGGCAAAATGCCCGGATGCAAGAAAAATGGCAGTCGGCAGTGAACCTTCTCCTACCCCATGTCATACTACCCGACATGATTTGGCAAAGTTGGATCGCCTCGCTGAGTCAAGATACCACAGCACCAGCCGATGAAATCCCAAGTTTTGTGGATCTATTAACCGCAGATGTGTACTATGCATCTCCAAGTGACTCACTTCCAGACCTGATTGAAGTCGCGGAGGAACCGATTCCGGAAGAAATGATCGAAGAAGAAATCGTGGCAGAAACACCAATCATCGAAGAGGAAATTATAGAAGATACACTTTCGATCGAAGAGGATATTATAGAAGATACACTTTCGATCGAAGAGCAAATTGTGGAAGAAACACCTGCCTTCGAAGAGGTTATTCCAGACTATTTTGAGGTCAGTGATGAATTGCCTGAAATAAAGCCTATCGAAGAAATACAGGAAGAAGAACCTACTGAAATCGAAAAATCTAAGTCCATTAACGAACTTCACGCAGCATCAAGTGAAGAAAAAGTATTGGATACCATTCAGGTAACAGACCACTCATTAAAAAATATGGTGGAAATCAACATGACTAATTCGTTAGGAGAAAGTATTTCGTTGTTCCAAAAATTAAATTTCATCCAAGATTTGTTTGAAGGAAATGCCGATGAATTTCAGCGCCTGATCGAATTTGTAGATACGCAAGCTTCAGCCACCAAATGGAAATCTGAAATTGAAGGCAAATTTGGCCAATATCTGAACGATGAAAACGAAGATACGTGGAATGAATTCTACATTTTGGTAGATCGGAAATTCAACTAGTTGATATTCATTATCAGTTTTTAGGCTTCAGTTGACATACACATAACCTAGTTTCGCAAAAACTAGTTTGTGAAGTATTTCATTCTATTTCTAATCTGCTCTTTTCGTGCCCTAGCGCAGTCGCCTGCTCCAGACTCAGTACTTGAGGTGGAAGAAACCCGACTGCAATTTTTCCAACAAAACCCGTTTGATCTCAACCAGGTAAGCGCAGAAGAATTACAAGGCTTACATCTTTTCAGCTTAAACCAAATACATGCCTTCTTGGCATACCGCGCTTCCAACGGTCCACTACTATCCGTCCACGAACTGCAGGTGATTTCGGGGTGGGACGCGGAAACCCTACGAAAAACAGTTGGCCTACTCATTTGCAATCCTCCTCAAAAAAAATGGTATCAACCTGAAGAGATGAGCCAACAGCTCTTGCTGAAAACGGAACGAACCCTGGAAGAAAAAGCAGGATTTAGCCAGCCCACCGCGCGGTCGAAAACTCGGTATATCGGTAATCCTTGGGGACAATACATACGCTACCGTGGCAAATGGAATAGCCATATTCGAGCAGGATTTACACTTCAAAAAGATCCAGGCGAGGTAGCATTGACTGATTTTGTGAGTTATTACGTGGAGATAAAACCTAGTAAATGGATTGATAAACTAATACTGGGCGATTACATACATCAGTGGGGCCAAGGCTTACTACAAGCAGGCGGGTTTTCGTTGGGCAAAACATACGAAAGTATTCGTGCCACGCAAAAATTCAATTTGGGTTGCCTCCCCTATTCATCGAGCGGCGAATCCACATTTTACAGAGGTATAAGCATGCAGGCTCATGGTGGACCCATCTTATTGGCAGCATTTCGGTCGGCGAGATTCCTAGATGCATCGATATCCACAGACAGTTTGAATCGTTCATTTTATCGAAGCATAGATACTGACGGATTCCACAGAACAAGCACTGAAAGAACAAATAAAAATAGTCTAACTGAACAGGCTTGGGGAATACAGGCGCTCATTCCAATCAAGCAAGGATTTATCAGCATTTCAACTACCCAACATCAATGGAATCATCCCAAAAGAAACACCTCCGTTTACAATCAAGGTGAATGGCAAGGACAGCTTTTGACAAATTTTGCCCTCGCGCATCATATACCCTGGAAGCAAATTTTTATTGCGGGAGAATTCGCTACCGCTAACCCAAAATCAATTGCCCTCACAGAATCTGTCGCATTCCCAATTTCACAAAAATTAGATTTCTCTGCCTTGTTTAGATATTATACTAAAGGGTATTTTAGCCCCATGGCACAAGCCCTTGGCGAAAGTTCCCAAACTAAAAATGAAGTGGGGCTATTTGTGGGAAATCAATATCAAATCTCAAAATACAAAAGACTCTCATCCTATCTAGACTATTTCTTTTTCCCTAAGCGTAGTTTTACGTATGCATTTCCGGGAGCTTGGGGAATTGAAATGCTCACGCGATTTCAATGGGATCGAAAACGCAAAGGTCAATACTTTGCGCAAATGAAATGGACGAATCAATCAGTAACACAGGACCAACGAAAAAACCATCTGCAAGCTAGTTTTGATATGCACTATGATGTGCACAGCCGATTTAAATGGCATAGCAGATTTATGCTAAGCTACTTAGTTTCACCCGTTCAAAATGAACTAGGTGCCCTGTGGCTACACGATATCACATTTATCCGCAAATGGTATCGAATTCAAGCGCGTTTGGCATGGATTCAAACACCCAGTTACGATACACGCTTGTATGCCTATGAACCCACCTTACGATATTCATTTAGCCTCCCTGCCTATTATGATCCCAGTATTCGAAACACAATGTTGATCAGCATCAATCCAACTAAACATTGGGATCTGGGCATAAAAATAGCCAGAACCCATTTTTTCACGAGAGAAACGGTAGGTTCTGGCTTAGATTTAATCCCAATAAACCATAAAACGGATATTGGTTTACAAATCGTATATCAATACTAAGCGATTGCTTCGCGCACTTTTAATAATTTCTCAAGCAAGGACTCTAGTTGATCCAATGGAAGCATATTGGCTCCATCTGATTTTGCTACTGAGGGATTCGGGTGGGTTTCAATAAAAAGCCCATCAGCTCCCACTGCAATCGCAGCTTTTGCAATCGTCTCAATCAAAGCCGGTTGGCCGCCCGTCACACCACTTCCTTGATTCGGACGCTGCAATGAATGCGTACAATCCATGATGACAGGCACGTTAAATGCCGACATCTCCGGCAGGTTACGGTAATCAACCACTAAATCACCATAGCCAAATGAATTCCCACGATCCGTTAAATACACGGGAGCATCAGGATTTTCATGTAATACTTTTTCAACGGCAAACTTCATCGAGGCGCCTGACATAAATTGTCCCTTTTTGATGTTAACAGCTTTACCCGTTTGCGCGGCAGCGGCCAACAAATCCGTTTGTCGGCATAAAAAAGCTGGAATCTGTAACACATCCACATAAGCAGCGGCCATGGCAGCTTCGCCACTCTCATGAATATCTGTCACGGTAGGAATATCATAATGCGCACCTACTGCCTTTAAAATTTCAAGTGCTTTAATATCACCTATCCCCGTAAATGAATCAATTTTCGTGCGGTTCGCTTTTCGATATGAACCCTTAAAAATATAAGGAATACCCATCGATTGGGTCATGAGATGAATACGTTCCGCAATCTCAAAAGCCAAATCATTACTTTCAATCGCACAACTTCCGGCCATTAAAAAGAAAGGGCCCTTGCCGATGGATGCTAAACTAGGTAATTGCATGTTATATAATGTTTACTTCGGTCTCCAGAGGAACACCAAATTTGGCTAAAACGGAAGCTTTGATTTGTTCCGATAATTCTTTGATTTCGTTGCCGCTGGCCTCCCCATAATTAACAAGCACTAAGGCCTGATTGACGTGTACACCAGCATCACCTTTTCGGTAACCTTTCCAACCAGCTTGTTCGATAAACCAGCCAGCTGGAAACTTGATATCCGTAGTTCCTGCCACGGCATAATAGGGAATACCCGGAAATTCATCTTGCAATCGCAAAGCCTCAGCTGCAGAAACGGTTGGGTTTTTAAAGAAACTACCTGAATTCCCTATGTCTTTGGGATCTGGAAGCTTACTTTGACGGATCGCAATAACAGCGTCAGCCACATCTCTGATACCCGGATTAGAAATTCCTTTAGAGGCTAATACGTCTTTAATAGCACCGTAAGAGGTTTGAGGTAAAGGCTTTTTGGCTAATTTAAAACAAACTGACGCAATCAAATAACGACCTTTACCAGCATGTTTAAAGAAGCTTTCGCGATATCCAAACTGACATGCAGCCGTATCAAATTGCTCAACCGCCAAAGTCTCTAAATTAAATGCTTCTAAATGATCAAATGTATCTTTAATTTCCACCCCATAGGCACCGATATTTTGCATTGGAGCCGCACCTACCGTTCCAGGAATAAGCGATAAATTCTCTAAACCTGCCCAGTGATGATCTACGGTATATTGCACAAATTCATGCCAATTAACCCCTGAACCCGCACGCACCCAAACAAAATCATCTGATTCATCCAGCACTTCGATGCCAACAAATGAAATTTTTACAACGAGTGCCTCTACATCTTTGGTCAACAATAAATTACTACCTCCACCTAGAAAAAGATGCGGAACGTGGCTATAGTTTTGTTCCTTTAAGAGCTGCACATATTCTTGCAAATGGTTAATTTCTACAAAATAGCGCGCAAAAACATGGATACCAAATGTATTATAAGGCTTTAATGATACATTTTCTAAGACAAGCGGTGCCGAATAAACTTGAGGCATACTAGGTTAATTTGGTAGATAAAAATTCCTGCAAATCGGGGATATCGGATTGTAACAGATTCGTATTGCTACCTTCCCAGACTTTATGGCCATCTTTCAAAAACATGATGTATTCCCCCATGCGCATGACGGAGTTCATATCATGTGAAATGACAATCGTAGTCATATTAAATTCTTTGGTAATCTCTTGAATTAATAAATCAATCTTGACGGCTGTCAAGGGATCCAAACCCGAATTGGGTTCGTCACAAAAAAGATATTTGGGATTCATAACAATAGCGCGAGCAATTCCCACACGCTTTTTCATTCCACCGGATATATCTGAGGGCATTTGATTTGCTGACGCTTCTAAGCCTACTCGTTGCAAGCAAAGCATAGCCTGCGCATTTTTTTCTTCAATCGTTTGAGAGGTCAAGGTATCTAAAGGAAAACGTACATTTTCCAATACCGTCTTCGAATCAAAAAGTGCGCCTCCTTGAAACAAAACACCCATTTCCCGTCTAATCTCCTTCACTTGGTCCAGATCAGATTTAATAAAATCCCGACCATCGTATAAAACAGCCCCTTTTTCTGGTGTCAAAATCCCGATCATACACTTCAAAAGAACTGATTTCCCTGTTCCACTACCACCGATCACCATATTAACTTTGCCTTGTTGAAAGACAGCATTAATATCCGCTAATACAATGCGGCCATCAAATTCTTTGTGAATATTTTTGATCTCAATCATGCCCAAAATTAGGGATTTTTTGCCAATTTATCGTTGGCACCCAAAGAGTCCAACAAACTTATTATCTACTATTCTGCCTATTATAATTGCGAATTTAATTGTACTATTGTGTTCTCTCAGAGAAAAAACCTTAAATCAACAAGCGTATGTTTTTTATATTCATCGGCGTCATTTTATTCATTGCTAGTCGCGCTATCTCAAATCCAAATTTAATTTTTTCAAAATTTGCAAATCCATTACGCATTGCTGCTATAGTAATCTTTCTACTTGGCCTGTCCAGCTCAGTAATCAAACAAGTAAATGCGGGTGAAGTAGGTGTTCAAAGTATCTTCGGAAAGGTTCAAAATCAAATACTTACCAGTGGTCTAAACTTCGTTAATCCATTAGCTACAGTTACTGTTTTTGACACCAAGACACAAAATTATACGATGTCGGCTGTGCACGATGAAGGAGATAAAAGCGGCGATGACGCCATTCGTGTACTTACTGCAGATGGACTAGAGGTAGTTGTAGATTTAACTGTACTCTACCGTATTTTACCCTCTGAAACACCACGAATTTTAAAAGAAATTGGAGAAGACTATCGCGACAAAATCGTACGCCCAATAACCCGCACCATGATCCGAGATAATGCTGTTTATTATGATGCAGTAGGCCTATACTCATTAAAGCGGAATGAATTTCAAGGAAGAATTTATGCTGACATTGAAAAGAACTTCAAAAAGCGAGGACTGGTATTGGAACAGTTATTAATTCGAAACATTAACTTACCGAATTCCGTAAAACAAACGATTGAGTCAAAAATCAATGCCGAACAAGATGCCCAAAAAATGCAATTTGTTTTACAGAAAGAAAAACAGGAAGCAGAACGTAAACGTGTAGAGGCACAAGGAATTGCAGACTATCAGAAGATTTTATCTACGGGTTTAAGTGATAAACAATTGCAATACGAGGCAATCATCGCACAGAAAGAACTTGCCAAATCACCCAATGCAAAAGTGATCATCATGGGGGCAGGAAAATCAACCCCTATCATTCTCGGAAACAACTAACAAATAAGGCTCCTAATGGGAGCCTTATTTTATGGTTTTAATATAGTGTGTCCCATTTTGTCTCGCTTTGTCGTTAGGTAAGCTTCATTATGCGGGTTCGATGGTATTTCAATTGGTAAACTTTCAACAATCTCTAGACCGTAACCTAAAAGTCCAGCACGCTTCTTGGGGTTATTAGAAATCAAGCGAATTTTTTGAACACCTAAATCACGTAAGATTTGTGCCCCTACCCCATAATCACGCTCATCCATGGCAAAGCCTAATTCTAAATTAGCTTCCACCGTATCTCGGCCCAACTCCTGAAGTTTATACGCGCGTAATTTATTTAGTAAACCGATACCTCTCCCTTCCTGAAACATATACAACACAACACCTTTACCCGCTTTTTCAACCATTTCCATCGCTTTGTGGAGCTGGCCACCGCAATCGCACCTACAAGACCCAAAAATATCTCCGGTCACACAAGAACTGTGTACGCGAACTAATACCGGTTCATTTTTTTCCCAGGTACCCTTCACTAAGGCTAAGTGGGTATCTCCCGTATTTTTTTGTTTAAAGGCAATCAAATCAAAATGACCCCACTCGGTAGGCATATCTACACCTATCTCGCGCTGGATTAATGATTCTGTATTTAACCGATATTCAATTAAATCTTTGATGGTCACCAAATGAAGATCAAACTTATCTGCGATTTTTCGTAAATCTGGCAAACGCGCCATGGATCCATCTTCATTTAAAATTTCAATCAAGACTCCCGATGGCTTAAATCCAGCTAGTTTAGCGAAATCCATGGAGGCTTCCGTGTGACCAGTCCGGCGCAATACACCTTCTGATCTACTCTTTAGTGGGAAAATATGTCCCGGACGACCTAAATCAGTTGGTTTTGTCTCGGGGTCAACTAACGCTTTAATTGTTTTGGAACGATCTTGTGCGGAAATACCCGTTGTGCAGCCATGACCTAATAAATCAACAGATACGGTAAACGGAGTTTCGTGCGAAGTCGTATTTTGATCCACCATCATTTCAAGACCTAACTCAGCACAACGCTCATTGGTCAACGAAACGCACATCAGTCCGCGCGCTTCACGAATCATAAAATTGACAATCTCAGGCGTGATGGCTTCCGAAGCACAAATCAAATCCCCTTCATTTTCTCGATTTTCATCATCAGCCACAATAATCATTTTACCTTGGCGAATGGCTTCAATGGCATCCTCAATACGATCTAAACGTATACTTTCCTCTTGCATGTATTTGATTTTTGAAACGAAAACAC
Source organism: uncultured Aquirufa sp. (assembly GCA_964618445.1). Lineage (GTDB taxonomy): Bacteria > Bacteroidota > Bacteroidia > Cytophagales > Spirosomataceae > Aquirufa. The sequence goes on from CAZUAZ010000006.1 coordinate 67,796, forward strand.
AAAGGTAATCAGAATTAGTTCCCATTTTCCTACCTTTGTCAGATAAAATATGCCTTTACAGCTATGCCCATTCAAGTTTTAAATTTAGGTAAAAAATATGGCCAACAGTGGGCTGTAGAAGGGTTAAATTTTCAAGCACAACCTGGTGAAATTATCGGTTTCTTAGGTCCTAATGGCGCAGGAAAATCGACCACACTTAAAATGCTTGTTGGCCTACTAAATCCATCCCTCGGAACTGCCAGCATACATGGAATCGAAGTACAATCAGATGCCATTGCGCTCAAAAAACAAATTGGTTATTTAGCTGAAAATAATCCTGTGTATCCGGACATGTATGTCAAGGAATTTTTGGCGTTCATTGGTAATTTACATGGATTCTCTGCTGAAAATAGTGCTCGAAGAATAGCCGAAGTCATTGAACTTGTAGGGCTATCTAGAGAACAATCGAAAAAAATAGGTGAACTCTCCAAAGGCTACCAGCAGCGGGTGGGCATTGCACAAGCCATATTTCACAACCCAGACATCTTGATTTTAGATGAACCTACGAGTGGACTCGATCCAAACCAAATGGAGGAAATACGTCATTTGATTCTATCATTAAAATCGAATAAGACTATTTTATTTTCCAGTCATCTATTGAGCGAGGTAGAGAGTATTTGCGATCGCATTCTGCTGATCAATAAAGGTACATTAAGAGCTGATTGTAGTATGCAGGAGGCAAAGTCATACCCAGGTGGATTACCAGCCTTTTTTCAAGATAAAACTAAATAAGTTGGAAGGAATCTGCATCTAAATGAGCAGGAAACGATTCCCTAAAAGATCTCAATTGATCTAGACTTAAGCTAAAAGTTTGAATCGTAGCAGCAGAAGCCAGATGGCCTATTTCCTCGCCTTTAAACGAAATCAAAGCAGAACTACCAGCATATTCCAATGCATTTCCATCTAAACCAATTCGATTAACCCCAGCCACATAGGCTAAATTTTCAATGGCACGCGCCTTTAACAAAATATCCCAGGCATGTGTCCTAGCTGCTGGCCAGTTCGCCACATAAACAGCCAAATCATATCCTAAATCTACATTTCGAGACCAAACAGGGAATCTTAAATCGTAACAAATAAATGGAGAGATTCGCCATCCCTTTAAGGAAAAGATAAGCTTTTTAGTACCCGGCTGATAGTGCTTCTGCTCGTTCCCCATCCGAAATAAATGCTTTTTATCGTACGATTGCATCGAACCATCTGGAAAAGCGACCACTAGCCGATTAACTAAACCGAATTTCTCTTTGATTTTTAAACTTCCTAGAATGACCGCTTGAGTGCGTTTGGCTTGCATCTGCATCCATTGGGTACTAGGTCCTTGAGGGATTTCGGCGTTTACGTCCGACATACTAAAGCCGGTGGTAAACATTTCGGGAAGGATAACTAAGTCTGTCTGACCAATTATGTGCGTTAAATGCTCTTCTAAATGTCCGCAATTAGCGAGCGGACTATCCCAAACCAAATCGGTTTGAACTAAACTTACACGTAAGTCAGAGGAAGCATCAGACATCTTGCCAGTAATTTATTTGGCAATATAAGAATAATACACACGTAACCTAGCTTTGAGCGCGTTCAAAGGCACAAAGCGTGCACTTTCACTGACCATTTTAGTCATCCCAGAAGTAGAAGTAGCCAAGGTAGGTGTAACAAGATAGCCCCGATTTGATTTACGACCAGCCATAATGGATTGTAACTCCGTCGTCACATTGAATGTGTAGGAATTAAATGCGGCATTGTAATTCGCAATTTGAATACCGCCACCACCTTCAGAAATTATATAACCCAAGCCTGATGCATTACGAATAGGTTTATTGTTACCATCCGCTTGTAACAAGGTCAACTGACCTAATGTGTTATTCAAATCCAAGCCGTCTACTCCTGAAAGAATAAGTTCCGCCTTATTGATTGCCACATTATTCTTACCTTTTAGATTTAACAGTGTAGGTAATTTTATTTGCGTCACGAAACCAGAGCCTGACTGCACATACGTCGTATTATTGGTCCTGGTGGAAGGCACCACATCGCCAGGTTTAACAAGTGCTGCAAGTGCACCCGTTTTCGTGATTTGAAATTTATTAAATCTAGCTTGCACCTCCGCCGAAAGCGAGGTTGATAAACTAAAATAATAAGTCAATGAATATTGAGTCGCATCACCTGGATTGCGCCAGTAGATTGTCATGCTCGAATATGTGGGCGAAAAGCCTAACAAGGCTGCTTTTGAAGCACTCGTAGATTTGAAATACAAACCAGGAAATTTTGCTCGGAATGTTTTTCCGCCCCCAGATAATGTCTTATCTGAAAAATTCTTAATCAATTCATTTCCCCACGCGGCCGACATGCGAAAAGATAAGGTATCCAATTTCAATGAATCTCCATTGTTTGAACGTGCTCTAATCACACGTGGCTTGAACGTATGCACTGCCACCGGATTAGCATCAAAAGGAATGCTAGAATTGGTATAATAACTCGCTGAAAGACTCAAACTATCCTTCAGTTTATACACTGAAATCGTCTGAGGCTGCAAAGTATCCCCCTGATATCCACTATAAACCAAACTCATACGCACGGAATCCAATACCGATGTAGCCTTAGAAGTTAAGGTGTCTGCATTCGAAATCTGTGCAAAAAAGGAAGATTGAAAGGTACCAAGATCGGGATGCTGAAAGGAACCAAGTAAGAATGTACTACCTCCACCTGTTTGAATCGAATCAACCAAAACAGTAGATGACTCAACACGAAGGGTATCCGTTAAATTCAGACCTACCTCAACACTGAAAAGCTCAGCACCAATTTCTTTAGGCGTATCACATGAAGCAAGAAAAAGGGAAATAATTCCCAACCATTTAATTGCCGGCCAGTTCAATGTAGGCTTTTTCGAAGAAATCGAGGTCATTTTCGGCAATATTTTGGAAGGTTTTATCTTGAAATTCATCAATAATCGATTGGATACGGGAATTATCCGCATTTTCTAAGGATACTATTCTGTCGGCAAACTCTGCCCCTATTTTAATAAATGCAGCATAATCAGCTGTCTTCAAACTGGACAATTCCGAATCATCCATATCGCCAATTTTCACTTTCTCATTCAAATCCTCTGATGAGAACGTAAAATCAAATCCAGAATTGTGTGGAGAGAAAATTGTTTTTGAATCTTTGAAAATCGGATGACTACGGTAGTAGGTCGAAATGTACAAAGGAACTAAACTCGCCATCCAATCATTGCAATGTACAACGTCTGGGGACCAACCTAATTTTATTACAGTTTCTAATGCACCTTTACAGAAAAAGATAGCACGCTCATGATTATCTGCATAAAACGCATCCTCTTTGTCGGTCAATACATATTTCCGCTGGAAATAATCCTCATTATCAATAAAATACACCTGCAATTTAGCAGCAGGTATACTAGCTACTTTAATGGTTAAAGGTTTTTCCTCATCTCCCATCGGAATCGTAATTCCTGACAGACGAACTACCTCATGCAAGCGATTTTTACGTTCATTGATAGAACCAAAACGAGGAACCAAAATTCTAATTTCCATTCCGCGCTCTTGCATCGCAGTGGGTAACGCCCGAACAAAATCAGCTATTTTGGAAGTGTTGAGGAACGGATCTACCTCGCTGGAAACGTAAAGAATACGTAATTTAGACATGCTAAAAT